>CAZWBW010000115.1:6233-7896 GCA_964632355.1 uncultured Anaerolineaceae bacterium
GAGCCGATAGCCATAACGACGTCGTAGGCACCGGAGGCGATGGCGAAGTAGGCTTCGCGGAAGGCAGTGGAGCCGGTAGCGCAGGCGTTCGCGACGTTGACGACCGGGATGCCGGTCTGGCCCATCTGCTGGAGGATGCGCTGGCCGGAGCCGGAGGTTTGGTAGAGGTTCCCGCTGTAGAGGGCTTCAATCTGCTTCATCTCGACGCCCGCGTCCTTGAGGGCCTCGAGACCAGCCTGGGCAGCGAGCTGGCTTACGTCACGGTCGGGGTAGCGACCGAACTTGATCATGGAAACGCCGACAATGGCGACTTCACGCATGGGCTTTAACTCCTTTTCCTGCTTCCCTGCCTACTCGACCGGCTTGAACTTGTAGGCGATGTACGAGTTGCCTTCCTTATCTTCGGAGACCTTCTCAGTGTACATCTTGACCTTCATCCCGAACTTCATGTTCTTCGGGTCGGGATCGATGCCTTCGATGTTGGTGTTCACGGACACGCCTTCGGGCAGGTCGACGATGGCAGCGATGTAGGGGGTCTTGACGTACGGGGTCGCCTGGTGGATGACGGACCAGACGTAGACCTCACCTTCGCTGCTGAGACGAACCGTCTCGAACGGGCCATCCGAAGAGCACTTGGCGCAGAACAGGCGCGGGCCAACGTAGAGCGTGCCGCAGTTGGTGCACTTGCTCCCGTTCAGGTAGTCCTGGTCACGGGTTTCACCAAGGGTTAGGTGCGGGACGATTGGTCGGATCTCCGGTGCTGCTTGAGCTGCTTCAGCCAAATGAACCCCTCCTTCGGGTACCTCTGGGATATCGCCCGAGCCGTGCGCGGCACGAGCCGGCCTCGAGCGGGAGGCAAACGCATCCGCATTGTGTGATCGAGGGGGTGGCGCGTCAACCGCAAAACCCGAATGAAACTCGTGATCCTATAGGAAGATTGGCTCCGCATGCGAATTCGGGCCTCAGCCCCTGCGGCATCCGGTTTCGCGCGGGGGGAACGAACGGCCCGGTGCGGCGAGCCGGGGGCATTCACCACTGCCCGGAGACGCTCCGAAGCGCGGAAAGTTGCGAACCAGGGCGTGGCGGGCGAAAGTTCGGGCGTGAATATCTTCTTCGATGTAGACGACACGCTCATCACGTGGGATGTGAAGCTGCGCCCGGGCGTGCTGGAGGTGTTCCACCAGCTGCGGACCGATGGGCACACGCTGTACCTGTGGAGCGGCTATGGGCCGCGGTGGGAAGTAGTACGGCGTTTCGAGATGGACGAACTGGTCGCGGACTGTTTCTGGAAGCCGCTGTATGACCATCACGCGCGGCTGGCGGAGCTCGGGGTGCCCTTCAAGCCTGATTATGTCGTCGATGACCACCCGGAGATCGTGGCGGCGTTCGGCGGGACGCTGGTGGAGCCGGCGGGGCGGCCGTTCGTGGAGGACCGTGAGATGTGGCGGGTATACGAGGAGATTTGTGGGTGGGTGGGGCGAAGTGCCTCTAATGCTCGAAGGTAGAGCGCGCGGCCGTCACTCAGCGCGTAGTCTTGGGCAGGGGTTCGACTGCTATGAAGCAGCCCGATAGCCCAGGACGCTAGCTGGGAAAAGGAAGGGGCCGGCGTGTTGAAACCGCCGGCCCCCGTCACATTAGCCGCACTTGTTGTAGCCGCAGTTTC
>CAZWBW010000116.1:0-7855 GCA_964632355.1 uncultured Anaerolineaceae bacterium
GAGGTCAGTGTAACGCAGGCTGTGATAGGGCGCGGGAAGGGATCACACTGCGCGCAGTGCTCAGTGATCGCGTAGTGCTCAGCGACCAGTGCTCAGTGCTTAGTGTGGACTACCCCGCGAGGATCGATCGTAGCGCCTCGCAGACTTCGTCGACCTGGGCGTCCGTCATGTCCGGGAACATGGGGAGGCTGATCGCGCCTTCGAAGATGCGCTCGGCGATGGGGAAGTCGCCCTTCTTCCAATAGCCCAGCCGCTGGTACGCGGAGTGGTAGTGGATCGGGATGAAGTGCACCGACGCCTGGATGCCACGTTCGGCGAGCTTCCGGATGACGTCGTCGCGCCCGACGGGCGAACTTGCGCGCACACGCACAACGAAGAGGTGCCAGGCGTGCCGGTTCTCCTCGGAGAAGCCGGGGAGGTCGAGGTGCTCCTCATCGCGAAGGTTCGCGAAGTACCGCTCTGCGACGCGCGTTCGCTGCTCGGTGAAGCGGTCGAGCTTCTGGAGCTGCCGCCGGCCGAGCGCCGCCGCGAGGTCCGTGAGGTTGTCCTTGAACCCGAACTCGCCCACGTCGTACCGCCAGCTGCCGCCGACGTCGTAGCGGTTCCACGCGTCCTTCGTCATGCCGTGGAGCGTCAGGATGCGGACCCGCTCGCTCGTCTCTTCGTCGTCGGTCGCGAGCGCGCCGCCTTCGCCGGTGGTCATGTTCTTCGTGGCGTAGAAGCTGAAGGCGGTGGCGTCGCCGATGCTGCCGATGGGGCGGCCGCGATAGGCGCTCCCGATCGCGTGGGCGGCGTCTTCGAGCACCTTCAGCCCGTGCCGCTTCGCGATATCCATGATCGCGTCCATGTCGCACGGTTCACCGGCAAAGTGCACGGGGATGATTGCCTTTGTGCGCGGCGTCACCGCCCGCTCGATGAGCTCCGGGTCGATGTTCGCGTCCCGTTCGCGGACGTCGACGAGGACCGGGGTGGCGCCGGTGTGCACGATCACTGTGACGGTCGCCGAGAAGGTGTACGGCGTGGTGATGACTTCGTCGCCGGGGCCAAGGCGCCATGCCCGCAGCGCGAGGTGCATCGCGGCAGTGCAGGAATTCACGGCGTTGACGTATTTCGCGCCGCAATACGCCGCGAGCTCCTCTTCGAGCGCCTTCACGTTGGGGCCACTCGTGAGCCAGCCGCTGCGCAGCGTCTCGGCGACAGCGGCGATATCGTCCTCGTCGATCGATGGCTTGAAGAATGGGATGCGAAACGCGGTCACGAAGGCAGGATAGAACACCGCCCGCTATGGGCTAAGCGAACGCGGCCCCGCTTTCCGCTCCTTTCGGGGCCGGGGGCGGGCCGCGGACGTTGGGCCGGCGGCGGGAGGTGCTCCGCCGGCCCACGGGCGCCTGTTCTACCCCCAGCGTGGCTGCTCGGTGAGGTCGATACCGAGCGCGATCTTGCCGATCACCTCGTGCGCGAGCAGCGTGTTCGCCGGGTGGAACCCGCCGCAGCGCACGTCACGGTAGAGCCGCTCGAGCTCGCTCGGGCGAAACATGCCGCCGCCGCCCGAAATCGCCATCGCGCCATCCACAACGCGCTTCGCCGCTTCGACCGTCTGGTGTTTTGCGGTGACGAACTTCAGCGGCCAGTCGTTGCCGTAGTCAACGCCTTCGGACCAGTCCGAGGCGACGCGGTCGACGAGCGCGGTGCTGGTTTCGACGTCCATCCGCATCTCGGCGGCGAGGTGCTGCACTTCGGGGTGGTAGGCCATCGAACGGGTGAGCGCGACCGAGGTCCGCCTGCGGGCGGTCTCGACGGCGATGTCCATGGCGCGCCGTGCGATGCCCAGGTACACGGACGCGAACCCGATTTCGGCCCACGCGAAGATGCAGAGGATGAAGAGGTCGGGCTGGCCGGCGGGGAGCACCCGCGAGATGTACCGATCGGGCACGAAAGCGCCGTTCAGGATGGTGTCGTCGCTGCGGGTGGCCCGCATGCCGAGCACGTCCCAGGTTTCCTTGATCTCGTAGCCTTCGGTATCGCGCGGGATGAACGCGTGCACGATCTTCGGGTTCTCCGGATCGCTCGTATCCATGCCGTGGACGCCGAGTCGCGTCCAGACCGGGGTAAGGCTGCCGAACATCTTCCGCCCGTAGAAGCGGTAGCCGCCATCGACGCGCTCCGCGCGTGCGGTCGAGAAGAGGAGGGTGAGGTCGTTGCCGGTTTCGCCGTGGCCGGCAGCGAAAATCTCGCCCGCGGCGCCTTCGCGCAGCATCCACTCGAGCGACGGGTCGCCGAGCTTCCGCATGTCGGCTGCGACGCCCATCCAGTAGGTATGCATGTTGAGGGCGAGCGCAGTGGCCGGTGCGCGTTCGGCGAGCCGCTGGGTTTCGCGGGCGGCCTCGGCGAGCGTGTAGCCAAGGCCGCCGAATTCTTTCGGGATGGCCATCTTGAGGTAGCCGGTGTTCTTGATCTCTTCGAAGTCCTCGTCGAAGAACCGGTTCTCGATGTCGTAGCGGGAAGCGCGCTGGCTGACGTGCTCCAACAGTTCGTCGCTGACGTTGGTGGGCAGGGTGGCGGTGGAGGTCACGGAAAGCTCCTTAAAACAACGTAGAACGCACTTCTACTCCCGCCGAATCACGCACTGCAATGGCGTGGTTCACATTCGACTCGAGAATTTCTCGTTTTGTTAGCGCCCTGCAACGGCCCCCTACGCCGCGTTGGGAGGGCTGGACGTGGCGCCCGCTATGGTGCGTCCAAGCAGTACCACGTACGCCCGTTCAACTCGCTGATGTTCAAGTACGGGCGGTTCCTTTGGAGGAAGTCCGTATGGTTTCGTGTATCCGTTGCCGGGCCCGTTTCATGGCCAACCCCGAAATCGAAGCGCTCTGGGCTGAGATGCATCAGCGACGCTTCCACACCACCACCCGCGCGACGGCCGCCCGCATCCCGCGGCCATCGTTCGACGCGGCGAAGCAGCGCGACAGGGCGCGGAGAAGCGCCCGGCAAACCGGCTAACCTGCGGTGAGCAGCGCGCCACCTGCGCTCCCCGCTGAGCCACGCAAGATCGCGGTCCTCCGCGCGAACGCGATCGGTGACTTCGTCTTTGCGCTACCGGCGCTCGAAGCGCTCCGCGCACGGTTCCCGGCAGCCGAGATCGTGCTGCTCGGGCTGCCGTGGCACGCTGAATTCCTCGGCACGCGGCCTTCCCCGGTCGACCGCGTCATCCCGCTGCCGCGCATCCGCGGTGTCGGTGCGCCCAAAGACTTCGACACGAACCCCGAAGCGCTCGCGGAGTGCCTCGCGCAGCTCCGCGCCGAGCAGTTCGACCTCGCGGTGCAGCTTCACGGCGGCGGCCAGCACTCGAACCCGTTCCTCCGCAGCATCGGCGCGAAGAGCACCATCGGGATGCGCGCGGCGGGGGCCGAGCCGCTCGACCATTGGGTCCCGTACGTCTACTGGCAGTCGGAGGTGTTGCGGTTGCTCGAAGTGGTGGCGCTGGCCGGGGCCGCGCCGGTCACGCTCGCGGCACGGCTCTCCGTGACGGACGCGGACCTCGAAGAAGCGCGCGCCGCATGCGGCGGTACGCCTGAGCGGCTGGTCATCGTCCACCCGGGAGCAGGCGACCCGCGGCGTCGCTGGCCGATCGAGCACTTCGCCACGGTCGGGAAGGCAGTCCACGAGGCCGGGTTCGAGCTTGCGGTCGTTGGGAGCGGCGCCGACCAGCCACTCGCTGACGAGCTCTGCGCCCGGCTCGGCGCTGGTGCCGCGAACCTCGCGGGGCGCCTCTCGCTGGGTGGCCTTGCGGGGCTTGGCGCACAGTGCCGCCTTTTCGTCGGCAACGATTCGGGGCCGCTCCACGTCGCAGAAGCCGCCGGTGCACCGACTGTCGGCATCTACTGGTGCGGCAATATCGTGAACGCCGACCCGATCACGCGTGCGAACCACCGCCCCGTGCTCTCGTGGCGGCTCACCTGCCCGGCGTGCGGCGCGAACGTGATGGAGTCGCGCTGCGAGCACGAAGTTTCCTTCGCCGATCTTGCACCGGTCGAGGAAGCGCTCGGGCAGGCGTTCGACCTGCTCGGGGTATCGCGCGAGCAGCGGGCCGGCGCCGGTTAGTACCGCCCGGGCACGAGGTAGTACTGGTGCGGGTCGAGCCGCCGGAGGAGTTCGAGTTCCTCCTTGGTTGGCGGTTCGTGCTTCGCGAGCTCGGGCGCGACGCGCAGGTCCCAACCCGTTTCAATCTGCACGATCTCGGGCTCCATGTTCGGGAAGAGGCCGTCGAGCACCATCTCGCACGAACCGGTCGCACCACCGTCCGGCGTATCGAAGCTGAACGTGCCGAAGGTGGAAATGACGCGGTTCGGCCCCTGTGGTTCAAGGCCCTCGCGTTGGCGCGCGCCGGGGCCATCGATGTAACCGGGGCTGGTGTTGAAGTGCACACGTTCGACGAAGCGGCGGCGCTCCTGCGGCATGATCGTCATCACGCGCTTCGCAAGGCAGGCGATTTCCGTGTTACCGCCCGTCCCACCGAGCCGCCGTTCGGGCGCCAGGTAGTCGCCGAGCACCAGCGTGTTCAGGTTGCCGAAGCGGTCGACCTGCGCGGCGGTGAGCACGCCGAGATCGACGTTGCCGCCCATGAGCAGCGTCCCCAGCGCATCGACCATATCGCTGGTGACCACCGAACCGTCATTCAGGTTCAGGTCGTGGATGCCGATGGGCGCGCGCGAAACATCGGGCGACGGCCGCCAGTCCATCGCGCCGACCTCGGTGCAGAGGACGATGTCGGGGGCGTGCATCAGCTTTGCGAGCGTGCCGGCCAGCACCGGCAGGCCCATACCGACCATCACGATACCCTTCTTCGGGAATTCGCGCGCCGCGACGACGCACATCAGCTCGGCCAGCGTGTAATCACCGTTGTCGCTCATCGTCCCCCTCCTACATGCGGAAGCGCAGGTGCTTCGCGTGGGTGTAGCGCACGCCCTCGGCCGGCGAGGGGCCGGTATCGGCACGAATGGCGGCCAGCGCCTCCTCGCCGAAGCGTTCGATGTAGTGCTCGATGTAGCCGGCACGGTCCTTCACGCCGTAGATCCACTCGTCGGCGTACGCCTGCCAGCCTTCGTACGAACGGTTGATGCGCGACATGGTGCGCGCCTGGTACGCGTAGTCGAAGTCGTAGTAGCCGACGAACCCGCTCGGGTGTGCGCCATAGGGCATGTGGACGACTGCCGCGACGCGCGCGCCGGGCACCACAGTCCGCGAGGGGTCGGAAAGGATGGTCTCGGTCGGCACGATCTCTTCGACCGAGACGATGACCTTCTTCGCCGCCCAGTAAGCCCAGCGGGCATCGCCCTGGTGGCCCCAGATCTGGACGTTGCCCTCTTCGTCGGCGCGCTGCGCATGGAGCACTGCCACATCGGGCCGAAGCGCCGGGAGTGCGACCACCTTCTGGCCGTCGAAGGGCGATTCCATGGTGGTCCACTTCTGGTCGCCGAGGTACCCGCCCGGGTGGTCCAGGTATTCGGGCTTCAGGTAATCACTGCCAAGGAACGAACGCGTGGGAATGAACGGAATACCGAGCGCGCCGGCCATGAGCATGAGCGCGATGGCCTGGTTGCTGTAGTCCTCGTACTTCAGCTTCCCGGACGCCATCAGGTCCTGCACGACGCCCGGGCGAAGCGCCGCGGCCAGGTAGCCGGTGCGAACGCGGCTTACACAGCCGCCCATGATCATCATCGTGCCCTGCGGCCCAACCGACCCGCCAAGGATCTCCAGGTCCTTCTTGCCTGCGCGAACAATCGCCTGGCAGAGGCCGTACGCCGCCGACGTGTATCCCACATACACGCTGTCACCGTCGTCGACGAAGCGTTCGATCGCTTCGTTCTCCGACATGAGCTTGCGTTCTCCCACGCCTCCCTCCTCGGTTCGAGTGAGGCGTAGCATAGCGGGCGGACGACTTAGGACTGAGGACTCGGGCCTCGGGGCTTCGTCCTGAGTGCTAAGTGCTGAGTGCTGAGTGCTAAGTGCTAAGCACTCAGACTACGCACTAAGGACTAAGCACTTGCTTCACTAAGCACTTCCCTTCTGAATCCACGCGAGCACGTGGGTTCGCAGCAGGGGTACGGCGTTGAGCACGCCGTAGAGGGCGGGATGCAGCCGAGCGGCCCGGCGAGCCAGCGGCGGTGCGAGGGTGACGCGGCGGGCGCGGACGCGGCCCCCGGGGAAGAGTTCGCGCACGCGCCTGAGCGGCACGCCCCGGACGTCGGGGTTCCGGGGGTTGTTCACGGTGAAGTCGTACCAAAGGATGCCGCCGCCGGGCTTCACCCAGCGCCACATGGTCTCGGCGAGCCGTTCCTGGAATGCATCGTCGAGGAACGACGAGAAGACCGTCGCCTGCATCACCACGTCGAAGTGTTCGGTGGGCAGGCGGTCGGCCCAGGCGAGCGCATCGCCTGCGTAGAGTTGCACCCCCGCCGGGAGCTGGGAGCGAGCGAGTTCGAGCCGCACCTCCTGCAGTTCGATGCCCGACAGGTTCTCGGGCCGAAAACCGAGCCGCAGGAGGTCGAGCAGGTTCACGCCGCCCCCGCAGCCGACTTCGAGCAGGCGACGCGTCGAAAGATCCGTCCAGCCGATCTCGCGGAAGAGCGCGGCACACGCCCGCTGCCATTCCTGCATCGCGGCCAGCGTCGCCGGGTTTAGCGGATGGTAGTCCCAGTCCCGGTGGTGGCGGCGCGCGTAGCGTTCGCGCACAGCCTCGGGTTCGAGCAGCGCCGGCTTTCGGTCCATCGCTAACCGTCAGCCGAAACGCGGCCGGCCGGCGAGAAAGCACTGCGTCCCCGGCCGGTCCGTTGCAGTAGGGTTCGGACTCTGACATCCATCGGACAGGCCCTCCTGTCTGGGGGCAGCGAGGGCGTATCTCAAGACACGGCGGCCCGCCGTGTCAACAGGCGAACGCGCCAAACCTCGATAGACGAAAAGGAACTGGAAGGCGTTCGCGGTTCGAGGGAGCGGGCGGAACGAGGCGGCCTACAGCCCCGCGGCAGTGAGCAGCGTCACGGTGGCGATGCCCGCAGCCCCGGTCGCCGAGAGACTGCCCGTTCGTTTCGACACGACGATGCCGGCAACCGCAGCGCCGATCCACGGGAGCGGAATCGCGAACACTTCGCCGCCACCCTGGGCGACGAACGCGGACGCGACAAGCGCCGCCAGGAAGGCCGGCCGGGCGTTCGCGACGATGCGTTCGGCGAAAGACGGGAGCGCGACGCGGTCGCCCAGCAGGATGAAGGAAGCACGGAGCAGCCAGGTGACGAACCCGGCAACCACGAGAACCAGGACGGCAATCATGGCTTCACTCCTCGGCGGTCGATGAGCGCACCCGCGGCCGCACCGGCCATCCCGGCAAACAGGAGGCCGGCGCTCCCTCCGCTCCAGGGGAGGCCGACAGCGGCGACAGCCACCAGAGCGGCCACCAGCGCACCTCTCGTCTTCGTCGCGGGGACAAGAAAGCCGATGAGCAGCGCGGGCACGGCGTAATGGAGGGCCACTCCGCCCGGCACCGCGGACCCGAGCACAACGCCGGCCGCGATCATCACGAGCCAGCTCACCCAGATGGTCAGCCCGGCGCCAAGGTAGTACTGCCGAACCTCTCGCGCGCTCGTCTGCTGGTCCGTCCGCGTTCCCATAAGCGCGAAGAGGGGATCGACGAGCAGGTACGGCCCGGTGATGCGGAACCACCGCGGCTGGTCGCGGAACATCGGCCGCAGGGCGGCGCTGTAGAACAGCACGCGTGCGTTCACCACGGCGACGTTCGCCACCACCGAACCCGCCGCCGCACCGGCGCCGAGCAGCGAAAGCGCCGCGAACTGGGCCGACG
>CAZWBW010000117.1:0-7831 GCA_964632355.1 uncultured Anaerolineaceae bacterium
AGCTGAGGGCACACAAAGTAGAACTCGTACACGGCCTCCGCTGCACAATCAGCCGCGAGTTCGTGAAACGCCGCGGACTCCAGCAGGGTCATTCCCCTGTCGCGGAGAAGAACCTGTTGAACCGGCAAGACCACGCCGTGGATTTGTCCTGGAACACCTCAATCGCCCGGCTATCCCAACACACCGCCGCCAGTTCTTCCCGGGCGATTCGGTCAACACCGAGCCCCGGTTCGCACGCCCAGTTCGTACACCAGGTCGCCGACGGAGATGAGCGCCCCCACGATCTCGTGCCGCCGAGCAGGGGGCACAGCTTCGACGTCGTCCAGGAAGGCCGCCACCCACTCCGGCCCCTCGCCGCTGTAGAAGGCCACCGGCCGCACAACGCCGAACGTGTTGCTGCACTGCACTCGCCCACTCGCGTCGCGGCAGGCCAGCGCGAGCGCCACGTAATCCACGCCGTTCGGCCGGCGCATCTCGCCCATGGCCTCGCGAACCCACGTGATGATCGCGTCAGCGAGCGGCTCGCCCTCACCTTCGGGCGTCGAACCGGGCACGGGCCAATGCCCCTCGCGCACCCCCACACCCTGCCGAACCAGCCGTTCGAACCGGCGGCGGGCCTTACTTCGTCGAAACCACATCGCACTGTGGTTCTCGGCCCGCCGCCCGCCCGCGTTGGTTGCAGTTCCGGAGACGAACCCGGCGCCCGGTTACCGAATGGGGACCGCGATGAAACTGCAACGCTTCGGCCCCCGCCCGCATCTTTCTTTACATACCGCGGTTCGGCGGAGATCCGCCTACCCACCGCCGATAGATGATGGTTACACTCGAAGCGAGATGGATAACGATTTCAGCATCGACCTCGCCGACATCGCCCACTCGATCCGAACGAGCGACGTTCTCGCCCTCCGGTTCGTAGCCTGCGGTTACCGGCTCATCCTCGATTTTCGAAGCACCGAGATCGATGGGCCGATGGTGAAGGTGGTCAAACCCGTGAAGTCCGTCGAAGAGCGTTACCGCAGCCTCCGGCGCTTGCGGCCCCGGTTCCCCGCGCCCGAAAAGATCGTCTCGATCTGGTGGCCGCGCTTCACCAGGTCCCTGCGCACTACCGGCATCTGGGAAGAGGTGATGAAGCGCGTCAGCGAATCCGGCCATGTCGACGCCGTCCGCCGCGCCGAAGAAGCGCTCGACGAACTCATTCGCCTCGAAGAACAGCAGCAGCGCCAGGCCATCACCGGCGCTGGCTTCCGGACGCTCTGGAGTGCGTCGCCGACGCCGAGGTAGCCGCCTGGACCGCGCGCACTTTCGCCAGCTCGTACGCGAAGCGGTCGCATCGCTGCCGCCCGAGCTCCTTTCGCGCGTCCACAACGTCGACATCGTGATCGAGTCGCGCCCCACCGCGCGCGACCGCAAGGCTGCGGGCGTCGGGCCGCACACGCTACTGCTCGGTCTGTACCACGGCGTCCCGCTCACCCGCCGCGGGGAAAACTACAATCTCGTCGCCCCCGACAAGATCAGCATCTACCAGGAAGAAATCGAATCCATCTGCGAAACCGACGACGAGATACGCGAGCAGGTCCGCATCACCGTCCTCCACGAACTCGGCCACTACTTCGGCATCGACGACGACCGCCTGCACGAACTCGGCATGGGCTAACGCCGCTGGCGAGTGCTAAGTCCTGAGTCCTGAGTCCTCAGTCCTAAGTCCTGCCGGAGACACACAAAGGCCGCCGGGGTTGCGCCCGACGGCCAATAGCCAAGAGCCGGCAGCCGGCTACCGCTTCGCCGTCTGCGGCTCCTCCGCCGGCTCGTTGTTCTCCGCCGATTCGTCGCCCGAGAAGCTGATCCCGTGTTCGGCGGCCGCTTCGTCGTCCGTGAACATGTAGCCCAGGCCCTGGAACGTGCGGATGTACCGGGGCTCGCCCGGCACGTCTTCGATCTTTTGCCGGATACGCGACACCCACACCCGCAGGTACTGCAGGTCGTCCACGTACTCGGGGCCCCAGACCTTGGTCAGCAGCTCCCGGTTCGTCACAAGCTTCCCCGCGTTCGACGCAAGGTGCTCCAGGAGCAGCCACTCCGTCCGCGTCAGGTTCACCAGTTCGCCCTTCTTGCGGACCGTGCGGCCCGCCAGGTCGATCTCGAGGTCACCGGCGATGACCGGTCCCGTCGGCGTGAGCCCCCGCACCCGCCGCAGCACCGCCCGGATGCGCGCGCCGAGCTCCGGCAGGTTGAACGGCTTCACGATGTAGTCGTCCGCACCGAGTTCGAGCCCCCGGACCTTGTCGGTCTCCCGGTCCTTCGCCGTGAGCAGCAGCACCGGCGTCCGGGTGCGCTCCCGGATCTTTTTCATGACTTCGAGGCCGGATTCGCCGGGCATCATGATGTCGAGCAGTACAGCATCGGGGCGCCGCTCTTCGATGGTGCGAATCGCTTCGTCGCCGTTGGTGGCCGTCAGGACCTTGAACCCTTGCGAGCCAAGCTCCAGCTTGAGCAGCCGCAGGATGCCGGGCTCGTCATCGACCGCGAGCAACAGTGGCTGAATCGTCATTCGGTTTCCTCCCTGGGTAGCCTTGGCCGCGCACTGGCGGCCGTCCCTGTGGGCGCACACGCGCCCTGCCGGCGGCATAGCGTTCCGCTAGCCTCACCCCGCCGTGCAGCCACCTTAGCCCCGCTATCGCAAAGTGTTCTATCGCTTGCGAGTCTCACGGAGCTATCAGTTCTCTCGCACCATTCGCCGGGGCCACACCCGGGGCGCCAGCGTCACTGGGTCCGAACCTCCATAGGCACCATAACACGCGCGCCAACCCCCAGCCCGTGCCGTTCGAACCAGCCCGCATTTACCTCGAGCACCATCCAGTACGGGTCCCCGGGGCGCAGGATCGTCTCGTCCAGCGGCTTGCCCTGCCGGATCTCCTGCACCGTCCCATCTTCCGCAAGGTAAGCGATGTCGAGCGGAAGGTACGTGTTCTTCATCCAGAACCCGCCGTTCTGCTCGCTTTCGAACAGGAACAACATCCCGCGGTCTTCCGGGAGTTCCTGCCGGTACATCAGCCCCTGCTGGTGTTGCCGGCTCGTCCGCGCCAACTCCACCGTCAATGTCTCGCTGACGCCGTCGCCTTCGACGCGAATCTCGGCCGTTGGCAGCAGCGGCAACGGCTCATCGCGGTCGTCGTCACAGGCGGCCACCGCGGCCATCGCCACCACCAGCAGCACCACAAGCACCGTGCGCACGAACCGCAGGGTAGGGCAGGCATCGCCCGGCCCGCCACCCACGCCGCGCGGCCGGGTTCGAACGAGGCCTACAATCGTTCTAACCCCACGACGCGGAGCACCCATGAGCGACCAGCCCGTCCCAGCTTCGGCCATGTGCGTTGTCGCCCATCCCGACGACGCCGAGTTCATGTTCGCCGGAACCATCGCGAAGTGGACCAGGGCCGGCACGACCGTTACCTACGTCATCGTCACCAAGGGCGACAAAGGCAGCGCCGACCCGGCGATGACAACCGAACTCCTCACCGAGATCCGCGAACGCGAACAGCGCGACGCCGCCGAACTGCTCGGCGTGGCCCACTGCGAATTCCTCGGCTACCCCGACGGATATCTCCAACACACGCTCGAACTGCGCCGCGATATCACCCGGCTCATCCGCAAGTACCGCCCCGACGTCCTCTTGACGTTCGACCCCGAAACACGCTTCTTCGGCGGCTACTACCCGAACCACCCCGACCACCGCGCCGTCGGCGATGCCACCATCGATGCGATGTTCCCGAGCGCCCGCGACCGCCTCACCTTCCCGGAGTTGCTGGTCGATGGCCTCGAACCGCACCACGTGAAGGAGCTCTGGCTCGGTTCGACCTCGGAGCCGAACCACTGGGTCGACATCACCGACACGCTCGCGCTCAAGCAGGAGGCGATGCGCCGCCACCCGAGCCAGTTCGGCGAAGAGATCGTCGAATTCGCGGCGCAGCTCGCACGCATGGCCGCGCAGGGTCAGCCGTTCGAATACGCCGAGTCCTTCCGGCGCATCCCGCTCGACCTGCCCTTCCCCGAACTCCTCGAATCGACCGGTTCGCCGCCCCCCGAGGTATAACCCACCGGCGTCGCCACGCACGAAGCCGCCGCGCAGCACCTCGGCCTCGCGGCGGCTTTCCCGTGTCTACGAAACGACGGGATGAGCTACTCCTCCGGCGTCGAGAAACGCCGTACCCAGTCGAGCGCGAGCCGCGCCACGTGGTCGAGCGCGCCCGGCTCCTCGAACAGGTGCGTCGCACCCGGCACGATAACCAGGTCCGAGGGCGACTCGATCCGCTCGAGCGCCCACTGGTTCAACTCGATCACCGACTCGTCCGCCTCGCCGACGATGAGCAGGACCGGCGCCTGCACCTCGCGAAGGATCGGGCCCGCAAGGTCCGGCCGCCCGCCACGCGAAACCACGCACGACACGTCACGCGGGCGTCGCGCCGCAGCCATCAGCGCCGCGGCCGCACCGGTGCTCGCGCCGAACAGGCACACTGGCAGCCCCGTCGTGTCCTCGCGCTCTTCGAGCAGGTCGAGCACCCGTACAAGCCGATCGGCCAGCAGGTCGATATCGAACCGCAGCCGGCCGCTCTCGACGTCGAACTCCTCCTCTTCCTGCGTCAGCAGGTCGAACAGGAAGGTGCCCAGCCCCTCTTGCTGGAGCAAATCCGCCACGTACTGGTTCCGGGGGCTGTGCCGCGAACTGCCGCTGCCGTGCACAAACACGACAAGCGCCGTCGCGCCCTCCGGAATGCACAGATCGCCTTCCAGGTGCGTTCCATCGACATCGAGCACAAGGTGCGTAACGCCAGCAGCAGCAGAGGACATTTCACTCTCCGAAGGGGTACGTCGCGGGCTCGCTGCCCGGTGCCCCGGCTGGTGTACGCTCGAGCGCTTCGAGCGCACTGGTCGTGTCAATGTGAAAGACGGCGTTGCGTTGCCGCGCCAGGTTCGCTTCGAACGAAAGGCCCATCGCTCGGTCTCCTGCCCGATGGATGACGCCGTTGGCGCGTTCGAACTCTAATCCCGGCACCGGCGGCAGGGTCGTCCGAACGGAAACGCAGCGGAGCGTTCGGATTGCCGGTGTTCTAAGAATGCGCTTCGTTGCCGCCGAAGAGCCCGTCCGCTGTGTTTCTGCCGTGCAGGCCCTCCTCCACGTCTCCGCCGCGAGATAGCCAGTATAGCCGGTCGGAAAGGCGCCAGTCGGTGGCGCCGCTCACCCGTTCGATTGCTGCGCCGCCGAAAGCTCGTTGTGCGCAGCAGCAAGGAGCGCCCGTACCTCTTCGTCGGTCGTCGCAGGAAAACTCTCGTACCAGAGCCCAACCGCATAGAACGGGTCAGGCGTCGCGGGGCACACCACAAGGTCGACGAGCTCCCGGAATTCGTCGCACGACTCCTGCGCCGCCACCGGCACCGCGACGATGATGCGCGCCGGGTTCAGCTGCCGGAGCGCCATCACGGCCGCCCGCATCGAAGCGCCAGTCGCCAGCCCGTCGTCGACAAGGATCACGGTGCGCCCCTCGACCGGGATCGCCGCACGGCCGTCCCGATACTCCCGTTCGCGCCGTTCGAGTTCCGCCTGTTCGCGCGCGGCCACCTCCTCGATCTCCGAGGGGTGCACGAACCGCGCCACCTCTTCGTTCAGCACGCGCACGCCGCCCGGGCCGATGGCGCCCATCGCCAGCTCCTCGTGGCCCGGCGTGCCCAGCTTTCGAACCACGAAAACATCGAGCGGCGCCCCCAGCGCCTTCGCCACCTCGTACCCCACCGGCACACCGCCCCGCGGCAACGCAAGGACCACCGGCCGCTCGCCCAGGTCTTCGCGCAGCAGCGCCTCCGCGAGCACGCGCCCGCCCTCCCTCCTGTCCCGATACGGAGAAGTCATGTCGCCATCCCACCACATACTGCCATGCGAACGCGTGGCATGCCGCGCCGCGAAGTTGCGTTCGGGTATCGCCCGCCCGTGGCCGGCCACCGGGCACTGAGCACTG
The DNA here is from genome assembly GCA_964632355.1 of uncultured Anaerolineaceae bacterium. Classification (GTDB taxonomy): domain Bacteria; phylum Chloroflexota; class Dehalococcoidia; order Tepidiformales; family Tepidiformaceae; genus JALOAP01. The sequence goes on from CAZWBW010000117.1 coordinate 6,009, forward strand.
CGCGAGGCGCTAGGTCCCCGGTACCGTGAAATCCTGACCGATGATGATGACCACGTCCGGTTGCGTCTCGGTCGTCTTCGTCGCGCCCTTGATGAGCGAGGGCTGGATGCCCAGCCACCCCGCGATGTCTTCCGCGAGCTGACGTTTCGCCGGGTCGTACAGGGTGATCGTGGTCACCGGCTGTGGCGTTACGGTGCCACCGACTTCCACCGTCGGGAGCCCCTGCACGTACTTCAGGTACCGCCCGAGCCCGAGCGCACGCGCCTCGCCGTCTTCGCCCGGGCCGTAGCCGTTCTGGATTTCGACCACCGACGCGGCGTACTTCGCCGGCGTAAACGCCTGGCTGATCCAGTAGCGCACGTTATCGGGGTTCCATTCGAGCACCGCCGCGCCAGTCTCGGTCGTCGCCTCGTAGAGCGTCGGTACGTCGTTCACCGGGTCGCCAAGCGAATAGGTCTTGAGCCGGCCCTGGGTTTCCTTCAACAGGAGCGCGTACCCGGGCATCGACGCCATCGGGATGTCCGTTTTCACCGTGTCCTTGTAGGCGTTCCACAGCCCGATCGGGTCGTTCAGCAGGCCCATGCTGAACACCCGCTGGAGCGCCGTCTGGAGCACGAGCTGCTGCCGCTTCACCCGGTACAGGTCGCTGTCGTTTCGATACCTCCCGAAGGCCACCGCGTGGTACCCATCGAGGTGCTGCGGGCCCGGCGGGAACGACACCCACACCGCGTTCACGTCGTCGTTCGAATACAACCAGTCGGGCACGCTCAGCTCGTACGGGATGTCGATGTCGATCCCGCCGAGCGCATCGATGAGCTTCTCGACCCCTTCGAAGTCGAGGATGACCCAGTGGTCGATGTCGATCCCGAAGTTCTCCTTTATGTCGAGCGCCAGCTGTTGGGCGCCCGCCGAGAAACTGCCGCCTTCGCGCACACCGACGCCATAGGACGTGTTGATGCGGTCCGAATACACGCCCCAGTCGGTGTGGATGTCGATCAACATGTCGCGCGGGAAGCTCAGGACCGCCGATTCCTTCGAAAGCGGGTCCACCGTCGCGACCATCACGACGTCGGTCAGGTACGCGTCGAGATCCTGGTACCCGGGCCGCTTGTCGACGCCGATGATGAGCAGGTTGATCCGTTTGTTGAACGCCGATTCCGAACCCGACGGCTTGATGATCGGGCCCGGCAGGTTATCGAGGACAGGGAGAACGCTGCTGAGCGTCTTGCCGGGAAAGAGCGCCGGCCACACCCGGTTCAGCGACACCGCCGAGGTGTACATGGACGCGAACCCGAAGGTCACCAGCGCGAAAACGAATAGCCACCGCTGACCCGTCGTCAGCTTTCTTCGTGCCGCGTGGCGCGCCGGCGTAGCTGCTCTGGAGCGGGGGCGCGCTCGCGATTGCACGTCTTCAACTGCCATGGATGAACTTCAACCTACTTACCGCCCCCGTCTGGGTCAACGAACTTCGCGGCCTCCTGGTTCCACCTTTCGGCGGACTCTGCTCGCATCTTTCACACATCTTTCCGAACTGCAGTCGGCTGTCGGCCGTCGGCTATCGGGGGTTCGCGCGAGGCGCCCACTATGGCGATGCCCGGGCGCCCGTACGCGGAGTGCGGGCGGACGCTCCCTTACGGTCGCGGTACTGGTTGCGGCTGTCGGCCGTCGGCTATCGGGGGTTCGCGTGAGGCGCCCACTGTGCCGATACCCGGGCGCTCGTACGCGGAGTGCGGGTGGCCGCTCCCGTACGGGCGCGGTACTGGTTGGGGCCGGGTTCGCGTGGGGCGCCGACGGTGGGGATGCCCGGGCCCCATGCGAAGAGT
>CAZWBW010000118.1:0-1478 GCA_964632355.1 uncultured Anaerolineaceae bacterium
TGCACCCGAGGACGCGCTGACCGTCGACGTCACGGGCTTCCAGTTCTCCTGGGAGTTCGCCTACGACCTGAGCGACCTCGGGCAGGGAGAGCCCCAGGGCGAGGGAACCGTTTCCGTCATCGGCACCGCAGCCAATGCTCCGACGCTCGTGATTCCTGTGAACGAGCCTGTCGAGTTCCGGCTGCACTCGCCCGACGTCATCCACTCGTTCTACGTACGAGACTTCCTCTACAAGCTCGACGTTATCCCTGGCCGGGATAACAGGTTCACTGTCACCGCCACCAAGACCGGCGAGTTCCACGGCCAGTGCGCCGAATTCTGTGGGCTCGATCACGAAGCCATGCGCTTCACCCTCAAGGTTGTCGAACGCGAGGAGTTCGATGCCTACATCGCCGAACTCGCCGCTGGAAACTGAGTAGCTACCGGCTGCCCTCCTCCGATGGGCAGCCGCTGATAACCATCGCGGGCCCGGTGGTTCGGGCAGGGTAGTTCAGGGGCCGGGGGAGCCCGGGAGGACGCAGAATGGCGACCATCGCTGTACCACACGTGCGTGGGCAAGAGCGCCCAGCAATTCTCGACTGGCTAACCACCGTCGACCACAAGAAACTCGGCATCATGTACCTCTACACGGCACTGTTCTTCTTCGCCGTGGGAGGTATCCTCGCGCTCCTCGTTCGAGCGCAGTTGGCCGTGGCCGACAGCAACCTCATGGGGAACCACACCTACAACCAGGTGTTCACCATGCATGCCTCGGCCATGCTCTTCCTGTTCATCATCCCGGTCTGGGCTGCGTTCGGTAACTACTTCGTACCGCTCCAGATCGGTGCCGTGGACATGGCCTTCCCGCGCATCAACGCCCTGTCGTTCTGGCTCTTCCCCACGGGCGGCATCCTCATGTTCGCCGGGTTCCTGGTCGATGGGGGCTCTGCCTCCGCGGACTGGACGGCCTACAGCCCGCTCGCTCGGACGCTCGGCCCGGGCATGGACCTCTGGATCATCTCGGTCATCATGCTCGGCATCTCGTCGACCATCGGCGCCGCGAACTTCATCGTGACCATCTTCCGCATGCGCGCGCCCGGCATGACGATGTTCCGCGTCCCTGTCTTCTGCTGGAACATCCTCGCCACGTCGGTGCTGCAGCTGCTCGCCACGCCGGTTCTCGCGTCCGCCCTCGTCATGCTCTACATCGACCGCAACTTTGGCGGCGCGTTCTTCGACCCGAACGGCGGTGGGAACGCGGTGCTCTGGCAGAACGTCTTCTGGTTCTACTCGCACCCTGCCGTCTACATCATGATTCTCCCCGGCATGGGCATCGTGTCCGAAGTCATCCCCGTCTTCTCGCGGAAGCCGCTGTTCGGCTACAAGGCGTTCGTCTTCGCCACCCTGGGCATCGCCGGCCTCGGCTTCAGCGTGTGGGCGCACCACATGTTCACCACCGGCGCCGTGCTCCTGCCCTTCTTCAGCTTCATGACCTTCAT
>CAZWBW010000118.1:1488-7540 GCA_964632355.1 uncultured Anaerolineaceae bacterium
ACCATGCTGATCGCCATCCCGACCGGCGTGAAGATCTTCAACTGGCTGGCGACCATGTGGGGCGGCTCCATCACGTTCGAGACGCCGATGCTCTTCGCCCTCGGCTTCGTGAGCATGTTCCTCATCGGTGGCATCAACGGCACCTACAGCGCCGCCGTTCCAGTGGACTTCGCTATCCACGACACGTACTTCGTGGTCGCGCACATCCACTACGTGCTCTTCGGTGGCTCGGTGTTCGCGATGTTCGCCGGCATCTACTACTGGTTCCCGAAGATTTGGGGCCGCCGGTTGAACGAGAAGTTGGGCGCGCTCCACTTCGCCATCATGTTCATCGGCTTCAACCTGGCTTTCTTCCCGATGCACCTGCTCGGCCTCGATGGCATGCCGCGCCGCATCGCCACCTATGCCGACATCAACCACTGGGAACTGCTCAACTTCATCTCGACCGTGGGCGCGTTCCTCATCGGCGTGGCGATGATTCCGTTCCTCATCGCGGTAGTCGCGGCCTACATGCGGCCGAAGGACCAGCCCGACAACCCGTGGGATGCCAACACGCTCGAGTGGGCGACCAGCTCGCCGCCTCCGGTCCACAACTTCGATAGCGTCCCCGAGATCCATTCGGAACGGCCGCTGTTCGACCTCCGCCACGGCGTCACCGCGGGTCACGCGGTCCATCCCGGCACCAGCGAAGGCCGAGCCTAGGAAGGATTGACGAGCGATATGGCTGCACACGGAGCACAGGTTCAGCGGCAGGGCCTCAGCAATGGCATGCTTGGCCTCATCCTCTTCATCGCCTCGGAGGTGATGTTCTTCGGCGGTCTGTTCGCGGCGTACTTCATCGCCCGCGCCGACTCGCCGTCCTGGCCCCCGACAGAACTCCTTACCGCCGATCAGATCGCCCGCGGGGTCGAACTCGAATTGGAGATTCTCCTGCCGGCGATCGGCACTACCCTCCTGGTGATCAGCTCGATCACCATCCAGCTCTCGGTCTGGCAGGTGCAGCGTGGCAACCGCACCGCGATGATCTGGTGGCTCTTCGCCTCGATCGTCCTCGGCGCCATGTTCCTCACCATCCAGATGTACGAGTACACCCAGCTCCCCTTCGGCGCGGGGGACACCGTCTTCGGCACCACCTTCTACACTCTCACCGGCTTCCACGGTGCCCACGTCTTCGGTGGCGTGATATTTATGGCCGTGATCCTCGTCCGCGCACTTGGCGGTCAGATGGACTCAGAGCATCATGAGGGACTAGAAGCGGCCTCCTTCTACTGGCACTTTGTGGACGTCGTCTGGCTCGCGCTCTTCACGACGGTGTACATCGTCCAGTAGCTGGCCAGTTCCAGGAGTTTAGGTGAATGAGTTCAACCAACATCGAACACGGCGGCCAACACGACCATCAGGAGATTCACCTTCCTGATCCGAGCGTGTGGCCCCTCGTAGCGGGCGTCGCGGCCATGCTCTTCGGGTTCGCGCTGATCTGGTGGTCGCGCGACCGAAGTGACGCGATAGCCGGGCCCGCGCTTGGCGGGACGCTCATCCTGCTCCTATTCGCGGTAATTGGTTGGGCCTGGCAAGACACGCAGATGCGGCGCAAGGCGGCCGAGGGGGAACAGGCCGCTCGCACCGGTGACCCCCGCTACACCCAGGTGCTCACCTTCGCCATCCCGGATGGCCAACTCGACGCCGCCCGCGGGGAAAACGGCATTCTGACCATCATCGACCGAACCGACCTCCGCGACCTTTCCGGGTTCCAGGACCTTCGCATCACCGTCTCGCCGGCCGACGTTGGGCCGTCGCAGGTGCTCGTCGAGACAACCTGGTCCGGTCGCGAAGAACTCGAGAGCTATAACGCGACCCGCCAGTCGCTTCTCGACATCCTGTCGGCTCACCCCGAACAGGTCGTCCCCGGCTCGGTCCAGGCCTTCGACATGGAGGTCGTGCGCGACACCAAGGAGACGGCGTTCCGGTTCAGCATTGGCGCTGCCGCGGCGCTGTTCGGCGCGTTCATCGTCGGTGGCGTGACGCTTGGTGCTGCCCTCAGCGCGTTCGAATCCGACCACGCTCCTGCGGCTGCCGATAACGGCGGCGGTGGCGGCCCAACCGCACCTGCGGACCCCTACCGCATCGTCGCGACCGACAACGCGTTCGACAAGGACACGCTCGTGGCTCCGCCGAACACCGAGGTCACCTTCACCCTCGTGAACGACGGCCGCGCCAAGCACAACATCAGCTTCTACACGGCCGACCCGGCCGCCGGTGGCGAGGAGATCCACCTCGGCGAGATCATCGACGGCAACGGAACCACCGTCACCGAAACCTTCGTCACCCCGGACGTCGGCGAGTACTTCTTCCAGTGCGACGTCCACCCGGTCGAAATGCGCGGTGTGTTCCTGGTGCAGGAAGGCGCGCCGGCTCCGGGCGAAACTGGCGGAGCGGGTGGTGGAGCAGCCGCCGAGGGCGACGTTGTCGTGACAGCCGAGAACATGGCCTTCGACACGAACCGCATCGAGGCCACCGCCGGCCAACCGATCACGATCGTGCTGGTGAACAACGACTCGCAGATGCACAACATCAGCTTCTACACCGATGACTCCGCCTCGGAGCTGCTGGTTCCCGAAGCTGAGGGCGAAATCATTCGCCAGGGCGAGACCGCCACGATGACATTCACTCCACCCAGCCCCGGCACGTACTACTTCCACTGCGACCTGCACCCGCAGATGAACGGGCAGTTCATCGTCAACTAGCCGGGACAGCAAGCGGAAAAAGAGAGAGGGCCAACATCGGCCCTCTCTTTTTGCGTACAGCCCATGGTCCCGCCGGGTCAGGCGGTAAGGCTACTCGAACGCGCCCTCGGCGAGCAGTTCGATGAACTCCTCCTCCTCGAGCCCGATGAGCTCGCGATAGACGTACTCGTTGTCCTCGCCCAGGCACGGCGCCGCCTTCGACAACCGACCAGGCGTCCTGGAGAGCCGGAAGGCCGGGCCGTCGTAGGTGCGTTCGCCCATCACGGGGTGATGGAGCTTCCAGTAATGGCCGCGGTGCGCAAGCTGCGGGTCCTTGTGCATCGCCTCGGGCGACTGCACGATTCCCGCCGGCACACCGAAGGACTGGAAATGCGCGACCACCTCCTCGGTGGTGAACTGCCAGTCGGGCGGGAGTTCTGGTCCCTCGGGATCCACCGGCTTCGGACGCGCGGGATCGTAGGTGTGGTCGTCGAGCCACGCCTGGATGTGCCGGTCGATTTCCTTCTGCTCGTTCAGCCGCGACCACTTTCGCCGCATGCGCTCGAGGTCGCACCACTCTGGCCGACCGAGCGCCGCTTTGAACCCGTCCCACTCCTTCTCGGTAAAGCAGGCGATGACGATGTAGCGGCCGTCCTGGCAGCGGTAACAGCCGTGCGGCGCTGCCTCCGGGTCGCGGTTGCCGAGCCGGATCTGCTCGTGCCCGTTCGCCGTCCAGTCGAGGATCGCCGTCCACAGGCCGTGGACTGCCGCTTCGAACTGGCCGAAATCGATGTACTGCCCCTGCCCGGTGCGGCGACGATAATCGAGCGCCGCAATGAGTGCGGTCGCCGCGATGTGCGGCACCAGGAAGTCGGTATAGGCGATCCCCGTCCCGATTGGCGGGCCATCAGGCCAGCCGGTTAGGTGGTTGTACCCCGACGCCGCCTGCAGCACGTGCCCGTAGCCGGAGTAAAACGCCCATGGCCCCGTCTGCCCGTACAGCGGCATCGAAATCATGACGAGGTCGGGCCGCACTTCACGCAGCGACTCGTAGTCGAGCCCGAACCGTGCCATCGTGCCCGGCGTGAACGACTCCGTCACCACGTCGCACTTTGCGACGAGGCGCTTCACCATCTCGGGCCCGCGCGGGTGCTTCAGATTCACCGACATGCCGAGCTTCGAGCTGTTGAAGTTCGCGTAGTACCCGGAGTTGTCGATGCCCGGCTCGTCGTTCACAAACGGGCCCACGCGCCGAAGCGCCTCCGGATAGGTGCTCGACTCCACCCGGATGACTTCCGCGCCATGGTCCGCGAGGTACTTCGAGACGGTGGGGCCAACGCCAACCCAGGCCAGGTCCGCAACCCGGAGACCCTCGAACGGCAACTTCAGTTCTTCGCCCATCAGATCACCATCCGCATTCGAAGCCGGCGCAATTCAGCGTCATCCAGCCCGAGGAGTTCGCCGTAGACCTGCTCATTATGTTCCCCGAGCCGAGGGGCGCGTCCCCGCTGCTTCCAGGGCGTTTCACTCAATTTGAATGGTGCGCCCGGGTAAATGAACGATTCGCCGAGGTCCTCGTGATACACGCGAACCCAGTACTCTCGAGCGGCCAGCTGTTCGTTCTCGACGATTTCCCGGGGACTCAGCACGGGCGCCCAGCCAGCGCCGCGCCGCTGCGCTTCGGCCACGAGCTCCAGCTTCGGCCGCTTCGCGCAGAACTTCGCCATCGTGTCTTCCACGTAGGCCATGTCCTCCGGCGACAGCGGGTCCAGCCCGCCGAGCTTCTCACGCCATTCGGGCGAATCGAGACCGTTCGCTTCGCCATGTTCGGCCAACCAGTCGATAATCGGGCCACTCTGCGGCCCGATAAGCCCACCGGCCTGCAGGCACGTCACCCAGCCGTCTTTCGCTTCGTACAGGTACCTGGCTCCATAGGCGCCGCGGTTATTGCGCCGCACACCGGGCCCGCTGAGATTTATGTTGAGTATGTCCCAGGTCGCCTGCGCGTTGTCCATCGCGTTCGCCATGGCTTCCTGCATCGATACATCGACGTGCTGGCCGACACCGCCGTTCACGCCACGGGCGTAGAGCGCCGTCATCGCACCGACAGCCGCCTGCACGTTCGCCTGGGTGTATGCCTGGGGCACCGTCGAGCGAACCGGGCCGCGCTCAGGGTCGCCGTTCAGGTACATGTGGCCCCCCATCGCCGAACCTACGATGTCGGTCGCGCGCCAGTCCTTGTACGGCCCCGTCTGCCCGAAGTTCGTGATGCTCACCACGACGATGCCGGGGTTCGCCTTCGAAAGCGTCTCGTAGTCCAGCCCCAGCGCCGCAGCCTCGCCCGGCGGGTTCGTCTCGATGACGATGTCGCTCTTCTCGACCAGCCGCCGCACGAGTTCGCGCCCCTGTTCGAGACGCAACTGGCAGGTCACCGAACGCTTGCCCGCGTTCATCGTCCACCAGTACAGGCTCGTGTCCGGCCCCTGCTCCCCACGGAAGAACGGGCCATTTTGGCGCGTCGGGTCGCCTTCGCGGGGCGGTTCGACCTTGATGACATCCGCCCCGAGTTCGCCCAGCAGCCGCGCGCACAGCTGCCCCTTCTCGTCTGCGAAGTCCAGCACCCGGTAGCCGGCGAGCGGCCCCGTCGGGTGCGCCAATGGCACACTCGGTCCTTCGTTCGTCATGCGCGTGTTCTACCGATTTCGAACCGGGATTTCAAACCACGACGCTCGCCGGGACCGCGGCGCGCAACACCTGCTCCGGTTCAGCCACGACGCCAGCTTCGAGGCTGCCATCCAACGCTGCCGCGATGGAGGCTCGCAGTTCGTCCAGGCCCCAGCGCCGCTCGGCCGACGTCAGCACAACGTTCGCCGGCCGCGGACCTGCTCCCTCGAGCAGTTCCAGTGCCTGTTCGTACGTCGCCGGCGTATTGCCCTCTTCGTCGCGAACCAGGTCGACTTTGTTCAATACGAGCAACGTCGGCCGGTCGGCGACCCCAAGCTCCGACAGCGTCCGGTCGACCGTCTGGCTGTGTTCGAACGCGTGGGGGTGCGAGATGTCGATGACGTGCAGCAGCAGGTCGGCCTCTTCGAGCTCCTCCAGCGTCGCGCGGAACGCGGCGACCAGGTCGTGCGGGAGCTTCTCGATGAACCCAACGGTGTCGGTCAGCAGGACCGTCTCGCCGGTGGTAAGCCGCAGCCGGCGCGTGACCGGGTCGAGCGTCGCGAACAGCTTGTCTTCGGCGAGGACATCGGCGCCGGAGAGCGCGCGCATGAGCGTCGACTTGCCGGCGTTCGTGTACCCGACGAGCGCGACCACCGGGAGCCCCT
>CAZWBW010000119.1:0-7486 GCA_964632355.1 uncultured Anaerolineaceae bacterium
AGCGCGTTTTGCGCCTCTGGGGCCGCCACGGAACCGCGGTGGAGTAAGACGGGGGCGCGGGGGGCGCGGGGGGCGCGGGCACGCTAAAGTTCGGGTGTGCGAGCGCTGCGGTTCTTCGTCCCACGGAAAGTTGACGTTGTTACTGTGCCCGACCCTTCGCCGGGGCCGGGCGAAGTGGTCCTCAGAGTTCATGCGACGGGGCTGTGTAACAGTGACATCCGCGTGTACCTTGGCGAGAAGCGGGCGGCTCCCGGCGTGATCCCGGGGCACGAGATGACCGGCGAGGTGGTGGAAGCGGGGCCGGGTTCGGCCGCAGAGGTCGGGCAGGTGGTTTCGGTGTGCCCGATCGTCAGCTGTGGGCGGTGCAGTTTCTGCCGCGCGGGGTTCCGGAACCGATGCCCGGACCGCAAGACGCTTGGGTACGACCTCGACGGGGGCATCGCCGAGTTCGTGCGCATCCCGGCGCCGCTGGTTTCGATGGGGCACCTGTTGCCGATGGACAGTTCGACGGGGGCTCCCCGACGGGCGCTGGTCGAGCCGCTCGCCTGCGTCCTCAACTCGCTCGAAGCGCTGGGTGTTCGGCCGGGCCAACCGTTCGCCATCGTGGGCGGCGGGCCAATGGGCCTCATGCACCTGGTCGCGGCGCGGGCGTATGGTGCGGGGCCGATCCTCGTGGTCGAACCCGAGCCGGAACGGCGTTCGGTGGCCGCGCAACTGGGTGCGGATGGACTGGCGCATCCGGACGAAGCGCGCGAGCGTGGAATGGCGCTCACGGGTGGCGAAGGGTTCCCGGCAGTGGCGGTTGCGGTGGGCGCCGCGTCGGCGATCCCGACAGCGCTGGCGCTGGTTCGACGCCTCGGGAGCGTGAACCTGTTCGCCGGGTTCCCGCCGAATGCGTCGTACGAGCTGGACCTGAACCGGTTGCACTACGACGAAATTCGGCTGCTGGGCACCCAAAACGCGCCGCTCCCACTGTACGAGCGAGCAGCGAAGATGATCCCGGCGCTCGACGACCTCGACCGAATCGTGACGAACCACTACCAGCTCGAACAGGCGGCGGAAGCGTACGGCGCTCGCCTGGAGAAACAGGGGTTGAAGTCCGCGGTAGTAATGGAACGCTAACGCTCAGGCGTGCGCGCCGACCTGCCGCTCCATCGCGCGGAAGAACTGGCCGATGAGGAGCTTCGAGGCGCCGCCGAGGACAAAGAGCCCGGCCCGCGCGACGCCGCCCTGCGCGCGAAGGTCGCCCCGGTAGCGCACGGTGGTTTCGCCCGGCTGCGGGCCATCGACGATTTCGATCTGTGCGTCGCCCTGGACGCTGCCCTTCCCGCCGCTGCCGCTGGCCACGAGCCCGAAGGACTCGGGTTCGCGGGGGTCGACGACCCGCACATTGCCGCTGTAGCTACCCTTGAGCGCGCCGATGCCCACACGCATCGTTATGTCGAAAGCGCCGGGGCCGACCACCTCGAAGCGCTCGCAGCCGGGAATCGAGGCGCGGAGCGAGTCGGGGTCGAGAATGCGCTCCCAGACAACCTGCCGGGGCGCCTGGAAGCGGTGTTCGCCGGCAATCTCCACGGGGCCTCCACGCGCGGCCCGCTCGCGGCGGAGCCAACGCGGCGATCGTACCGGGAGGCAGGGACCGGCTGCTACCAGCGCTACCGGCCGAGGGCAGCCAAAACCATATCGCGGGCGATGGGGCCGGCTTCGATGGAACCGGATTCGCCGTCGTCGAGGACCACGGCGGCCACCGCCTCCGGAGCATCGGCGGGGGCGTAGGCGACGAAGAGGACGTGCTGCTGTTCGTTCGCGTCCTCGGCGGTGCCAGACTTGCCGGCGAAGTTGGTGTAGCCGGCGTTGGCGAACGCCTCCGCTGCCGTGCCGCTGGGGCCAGTCACTGCCTTGAGCCCCTCGCGGAGGTGCGCGAACTGCTCTTGGGTGAGGGGGATGTCGTTCACGTGTTCGGCGGACTGGCCAGCGATGATGACCGGCTTTCGCAAGGCGCCGTGGATGAAGGCGCTGTATGCATTCGCAAGCTGGAGCGGTGTGATGAGCAGGTCGCCCTGCCCGATGCCGAGGTTCACTTCGTCGCCGGGGTACCAGGGCTCGCCGCGCGTCTCCCGCTTCCACGCAGCGTCGGGCACGAGGCCTTCTTCTTCGGGCAGCACACCGATGCCGGTTGGGCTGCCGAAACCGAAGAGCCGGGCCATCTGTGAGAGGGGGCTACTCGGCGCGTCGTCGGGGGTGGCGTTGTAGAGGGCGAGCGCGATCTCGTAGAAGACGGGGTTGCATGAGCGCATGAGCCCGCCGGCAATGGTGAGCGGCCCCTGGCTCCCCTCCCAGTTGCGACGGGGCGGGTCGACGCCATCCCAAATCGCGCCGCACATGATGGTGCTCTGGGGCGTGTAGCCGCCGTACGCCATGCCCGCCGCGCCGGTGATGAGCTTGAACACGGACCCGGCCGAGTACGTTCCTTCGGTCGCGCGGTTGGCGAGCGGCGCGTTGGTGGCCGACGTGATGGCGTTGAGCGCCGCCGCGTCGTTCCGTTCAAAGGCATCGGGCGAGAACGAGGGGGAGCTGACGATTGCGAGGACTTCGTTGGTGCGTGGGTCGATGATGACGCCCGCGCCTGCCCGGCCTTGCAGGCGGGCCTGGGCAGCGACCAGCACGTTCGCGTCGAGCGTGGTCTGCACGTCCTGGCCTTCGACGAATGGCCGGGATGCCAGCGTCTTCACGAGGTTGCCGGCCGCGTCGTAAACGGCGAGTTCGCCGCCCGGCTGGCCTGCGAGCGTGTCGTTAAGCGCGGCTTCGAGGCCGACGGCGCCAACACGGTCTCCGATGCGGTAGCCCTGTCCCTGGAGTTCTTCGAGTTCTTCGGCGGTGTATTCGCGGGTGTAGCCGATGACGTGGGCGCCGGCTTCGCCGAGCGGGTGCATGCGCTGGGCTTCGAAGTAGATGATGACGCCGGGGATATCGCGAAGCTGTAGCGCCGCCTGTTCGGCCTTGTCGTCGGGGATGGGGCCGACGGGCACGCGCTGTTGCGGACCTCCGGGAAAGTTGAACGCAGCGTCGACCTGTTCCTGGGTGAACCCGAATTCGACGAGTGCCGCCGTGAGCGCCGCACGGTCGGTCACCAGCGAGCGGTTGAGGCCGAGCATGCGAACGTCACGGGTGATCGCGAGGGGCTGCCCGTTGCGGTCGAGGATGGCGCCGCGCGTCGGGCGCTTGATCTGGCTTCGGACTTTGTGCCCGGGGAGCAGGTCGGGGTGGATAGCGGTTGGCGACCAGTCGACCAGCCAGCGGTCGGCGGTCTGTTCGAGGTTAAGCGTTGTGGAGTATTCCAGATCGCCGAAATACGCTGTAGACGCTCGAACGGCCAGTTCGGCGGTACCTTCGGCGGCGCGAACGACGGTCGCTTCGACCGAGATCAGCGTGCTCTCGTCTTCGAAGTCGCTATAGGCGCCGCGGAAGGTGCTGAGAGGGTAGGTTTGCTGAGCAGCGGGAGTCAGCAGCGCATGAAGGGCATCGAGGTCGCCGCGGGACCACGCATCGGCCCACTCTTCGGCGGTCGCGCGAGGGGAGCCTTCCGGTGCCTCGGCCACGGGGTCTTCGGAGCCACCTGAATCGCGCATGACGGCCCGTACGCCAGCAACAACCCCACCGACAACCAGGCCAACGACCACCGCTCCAAGGAAGATTGCCCGCATGCAAGCCCCCGGCCGTCTACGGCCTCACCCCGCGATCGGAATGCTAGCAGTCCTGCTTCTCGCCGGGTTGCTATGGGGCTGCACAGGTAAGGAAGAAGATAACAACGGGGTAAACAATTCCCAGCCGGGACCTGAAGTCGTGCGCCCGGAGCCCACCGGTGAGCCCCGGACGGTCCGGATCGGATTCAGCACGCTCCCGCCGGAGCGAACCACCGAGTCGTACGTGCAGGCGTTCGCGACCGCCGCGCAATACGGCGACCTGGTGCTCATCCAGAGAACGCCGCCGTGGGAGGACTTCCTTCCCGGCGGCGGGATTTCGGCCGAAACGAACGAGACGGCCAAGCTCGAAACGCGGCTGCTAGACCAGTACAGCCATCTCCGGCTGTTCTACGCGATCGACCCGACAGATGGCGCTGTCGAACGGAGCCGGATAGCGAACCTGCCGGGCGGCATCGATCCGGAGATGGGCTTCGCGGACCCGGACCTGCGTGAGGCGTTCATCGCGTACACGACGTACGTCGTAAAGACCTACGAGCCCGAGTACCTCGCCCTCGGTGTCGAGGTGAACATGCTGTACGAGCGAAAGCCGCAGCAGTTCGAGGCGTTCGTGTCGCTCTACCAGGAGGCCTACCGGGTAGCGAAGGAGACGCGCCCGGAGACGAAGGTATTCCCGACGTTCCAGCTCGAGGACCTGGAAGGCACGCTCGACGACATCCACCCGCCGCACTGGGAGGTGCTGGAGTACTTCACGGGGATGATGGATGTGCTGGCGGTCAGCACCTACCCATACCTGGCCGACGATGTGACGGGCGCCTCGGGGATTCGCGAGGACTACTTCAGCCAGCTGCGCGACCGCTTCGAGGGCGAAATCATCATCGCCGAAACGGCCTATCCCTCTGCGCCGGTCGAAGGTGAGGCGGCGGTCGGAAGCGAAGAGGACCAGTCGGCCTACCTCGCTCGGGTGCTCCGGGATGCGGAGACGCACGGCTTCAGCGCGGTGATCTGGTTCGCGGCGCTGGACCCATCGTTCGCGGGAGGCAGCGGCGCTGCGGTGTTCAGCGACATCGGGCTGCGCAGAAGCGACGGTTCGAACAAACTTGGCTGGGCTCTTTGGGAGGAGTGGGCACGACGCCCGCTCGCCGAGTAGCCGCGGGAGCCAGGGTTGAAAGCATCGAGCAGCCGCGACCTGTTCCGCATCGCCGCGCTGCTGGCGATTGCAGCAGTCGCGCTTTCGATTTGGGTGGCCGTCGAAGAGGCGCCGATGCCAGGCGACCTGCGGATCACGCGCGAGATCCAATCGTGGAACCACCTCGCCGACAACGAGTGGCTGATTAACGGCGCGCACCCGTGGCGGTTCGCGGTCCTCGCGCTGGCGGCAGGGCTGACGCTGTTCAGCTGGCGGCTCGGGGGCTCACCGGGCGCGAAAGGCGACCTACGGGACTACGCGCTGTGGGCGTTCATCGCCACGGCCGTGCTCTCGTTCCTCGACAACCTGGTGAAGATGCTCGTCCGGTCGCCCCGGCCACTGGCGGACCTTGGTGTACGGGTCGAGGAGGTTCGAAATACGTACGGCTTCCCGAGCGGCCATGTTTACGGGGATGTGCTGGTCTATGGCGTGCTGGCGGTAACCGCGACCGCGTGGGTGCATCCCCGGCTGGTGGTGCCGGTGCGCGCGGTGTGCATCGCGATCATCGTGCTCTCGGGGCCGGCGCGCATTGCGGTGGGTGCGCACTGGCCGAGCGACACGCTTGGCGGCTACCTGTGGGGTGGGGCAGCGCTGGCGTTTGCGATCGGGTTCGCGCGCTGGATGGTCGGCCGCTAGACGCGGTCGCGCAGGCCCTCGCGAAGTTCGGCGAGATGACCGATGACGCGATCGGGCAGGACGACCGTGTCTTCGCGCAGTTCGAGGCGCTCGCGGTGAATCCAGACGGCGTGGAGCCCGGCGTTCTTGGCGCCGCCGATGTCGGCGTAAAGGTTATCGCCGATGTGCCAGGCCTCGCCGGGTTCGCTGCCAGTGGCGGCAAGCGCGTGTTCGAAGACCCGCCGGTGGGGCTTGCCGTGACCGAACACGCCTTCGATCACAATCGCGTCGAAGTGCTTTTCGAGGTCGAAGCGAGCGATCTTTTCGCGCTGCATGTCGGCCGGGCCGTTGGTCAGCAGGGCGAGCCGGTACCCGTCGCTCCGCAGCCATTCCAGCGTCTCGAGCGCGTCGTCGAACAGGCGCCACCGTTGGCGGACCTCCTCCATGTAGCGCTCGTTGATGGCAGGGGCGCGCGACGGGTCGAGGCCCTCGGCCTTGAGGGCGTTTTCGATGATGCGGACCCGTGCTTCGTGGAGGCGGACACGCCAGTGCTCGACAGCAGCTTCGTCGCGCCAGAACTCCATCGCCTCGCGGCGGATAGCCTGGCGGACCTGGTCCCAATCGCAGCCGAGCGCCGGTGCATGTTCGCGGCACGACACCTCCCAGGCCTCCTCGAGCCCACCCGAGGTGTCGAGCAGCGTATCGTCCATATCAAAGAAGATTGCCCGCGGTTTCACACCTCTACAGTAGCCGATCGGGGGCACGAAGAGGGGATCCGCGGGCTGGTCCGGCTCAGGCGCGGCGATCGTAGGGGCGGCGCGATTCCCGCGGGAGGTCGGCGACGTACTGCTGACGGACGACCATGACTTCGCCACAGTGCCCGCACACCTCCTGTGCGGGGCTCCAAAACCGGTCGCGGTCGAAGAGGGGCCGGCGCCACTCCTGCCGGTGGTCGCATTCGCCGCCGAAACGCATAGAGACCCCCAGCGCGTGATGGCGCGCAGCGTGCTGTAGCGTCGGGGGTGGGTCGCCTTCGCCGCCTCAAGGGGCGTTGAGGCGGCCTCGCAGCGGCGTTACAGGGTCAGACCCGTGGGAGTTCGTCCATGTATTCGTTGGGGTCGAAGCCGGGCATGGAACGGTCGAGTTCGAATTTGGTGGCTCCGCGCTCGAACCTGAGCACCCATGCAAACTGATGTCCAGACTCGCACCAGAATTCGAGGCGGATGACCGACCCGTCGTTCTGGATTTCCGAGGAAGGGCGGTGGGCGAACCCCACTCCGTCTGGCGCTACTTCGACAACATCACCCAGGCGATCCACCTCCACTCTGCGGGGATGAACCCATGTGGCGCTGCCGCTGGAAAGCCGGCAGCCAGGACAGGAGACGGCAAGCGCCGTCGATGCCGAAACCTTTGCGAGCAATTGATGACCCACGGGCGCGGAGTATACGACTCTGAAACCGAAGGATCAGCCAACCTGCGCGCCTCTCGAACGGCGACAATCAGCACGCGCAAGATACGAAAATTGACGCGAAATGCCCCCGGGGGAGTGGTTTCCCGGGGGCATTTTCGCCGGCAAAGTTGCCGTGGCTACAGCCGCACCTGTTGGGGAGGTACCGCCACGCGAAGCGGAATTCGTTGTTCAGCTGCGCCTGTATTGCTGTTTTCGAACCTGAAAGCGTCGATTTTCGGCGGCAGCTGAGACCAGAAAAAGGTGCACCGGCTGGTGTTTCGCAAGTGTAGTGAACGGGGCAGTGCCGGGGCATCGGTCGAAAGCGGGTAGTCATTACACGACCGTTGCAACGGTGCATCCGTGGCAGCGGCGGGGGCGGAGCGGCGCCGGGAGGGGGAAAGCCGGCTTTAGGAAGGTTGAGGGTAGGGGAAAGGCACGGGAGCGCTGACCGGGACGGCGTGGGTGGCGGGGGCGCGGTGCACGTTGCGAACAACGTCGGGTACGGGCGGGCTCCCAGGCGGTCGCGGTGCT
>CAZWBW010000120.1:0-6971 GCA_964632355.1 uncultured Anaerolineaceae bacterium
CGCTCGTGCGCCGCACGTACAACTTCTCGACGCTCAGCCGGGAACAGCTCGAGGGTGTTCTCGGCATGCTCGCCGGCCAGTACCCCTCCGACGAGTTCGCTGACCTCCGCCCACGCATCCTCTGGGACCGCGAGACGAACGTCCTCTCCTCCCGCCGGGACGCGCGGACCATCGCCGTCGTCAACGCCGGCACCATCCCGGACCGGGGACTGTACGGTGTCTTCCTCGGCGAAGGCGGCCCCCGCGTCGGCGAACTCGACGAGGAGATGGTCTACGAAAGCCGCCCGGGCGAAACGTTCCTGCTCGGCGCGACCACCTGGCGCATCGAACAGATCACGCGAGACCAGGTCATCGTCTCCCCGGCGCCCGGCGAACCCGGGAAGATGCCGTTCTGGAAGGGCGATGGTGTCGGCCGCGAACTCGATTTCGGCCGCGCGATTGGCGCCTTCACCCGGCAGCTCGAACACGCCCGGGATGAGGAGGCCGTCATCGCCCGCCTCCAATCCGAGCACGACCTCGATGAGTTCGCGGCTCGCAACCTCCTGGCCTACCTCCGCGAGGAGAAGGAAGCCACCGGCGCACTGCCCACCGACCGCACCATCGTTCTCGAACGCTTCCGCGACGAGCTGGGGGATTGGCGCGTGGTCATCCTCACGCCGTTCGGCGGTCGCGTCCACGCCCCCTGGGCCTATGCCATCGAGGCCATCCTGACCGAGCGCACAGGCTTCGACATCCAGACCATCTGGAGCGACGACGGCATCGCCATTCGCTTCGCAGGCGGCGACGACCTGCCGCCCGAAGACCTCCTCTTCCCCTCCCCCGAAGAGATCGAGGACCTGGTCGTGCAGCGCCTCGCCGAGACGCCGCTCTTCGCCGCCCGCTTCCGAGAGAATGCTGCGCGGGCGCTGCTCCTGCCTCGACGCCGCCCCGGCGCGCGCACCCCGCTCTGGCAGCAGCGGATCCGCTCCGCGAATCTGCTCGCGGTCGCCAGCAAGTACGGCTCCTTCCCGATCATTCTCGAGACCTACCGCGAATGCCTCCGCGACGTGTTCGACCTGCCCGGCCTACAGGAGATCCTCAGCTCCGTCCGCAGCCGCGAGATTCGCGTCCGCAGCGTCGAAGTCCCGGAAGCTTCGCCGTTCGCCCGCAGCCTGCTCTTCGACTACATCGCCGCCTACATGTACGAAGGCGACGCGCCGCTCGCCGAGCGCCGTGCGCAGGCGCTGACCCTCGACCGCAACCTCCTGCGCGACCTGCTTGGCGACGATGAGCTCCGCGAACTGCTCGACCCCGGGGCGATTGACCAGCTCGAACTGGAGCTCCAGGCCCTTGTCCCGAACCGCAAAGCTCGCAACCCCGATCAGCTCCACGACCTCCTGCGCCGCCTTGGCGACCTCTCCGCGTTCGAGGTCGAGGCCCGCGTCACCGAGCCCACCGAGGCCGAGCGCTGGCTCCGGCAACTCGAACAGGAACGCCGTGCCTGCGCCGTTCGCATCGGCGGCGAAGAGCGCTGGATCCCCATCGAGGATGCCGGCCGCTACCGCGACGCGCTCGGCGTGGCGCCACCGCTCGGCGTCCCGGAAGTGTTCCTGCAGCATTCTGACCGTCCGCTCGAAGGGCTCACTGCCCGCTACGCACGCACGCACACGCCGTTCCTCGCACGCGACATCGCCACTCGCTGGTCCATCCCGGAGTCACTCGTTCGCGAGGCGCTGATGGAGCTCGAGCGGCAGGGCACTATCGTGCACGGCGACTTCCGCCCCGGCGGCCACGAACGCGAATGGTGTGACGCCGACGTCCTCCGCCAGCTCCGGCGGCGCTCGCTCGCGCGCCTGCGCAAGGAGGTCGAGCCGGTCTCGCAGGACGCGTTCGCGCGATTCCTCGCGAAGTGGCAGGGAGTCGCGAGCCCTCACGGCGGCACCGACCGCCTCCGCGAAGTGCTTTCCCAACTCGAAGCGCTTCCGCTCCCGGCGTCGGTGCTCGAACGCGATATCCTCCCTGCGCGCGTTGCCGACTACCAGCCGCGTCTGCTCGATGAACTTGGCGCGAACGGCGAGGTGGCCTGGATCGGACGGGGACAGCTCGGACGCGACGATGGCCGCGTCGCGCTCTTCCGCCGCGAGCGCCTGCCCGAACTGACCCCGCAGCCATCGGCCGACGAGCCGGACGAACTCGGCGCCGCCATCCTCGAGTACCTCGAAAAGAATGGCGCCTCGTTCTTCGCCGACCTCGTCGCCGCGTCAAAATCCACCCATCCCCGCGATACACTCGACGCCCTCTGGGACCTGGTCTGGGCCGGCCGCGTCACGAACGACACCTTCGCCCCGCTGCGGGCGCTCGCGTGGCCGCGGCGCGGCTCGTCCTCACCCCGGCCCGGCCGTTCGCTCGTGCCGCCCGAGGCCGTCGGTCGGTGGTCGCTCGTTCGCCGGTACGACACGAGTCCCACCGCCCGGGCACACGCGCTCGCCACCGCGCTGCTCGAACGCTACGGCGTCGTCACGCGCGAAGCCGTCGCCTCCGAAGGCATCCCGGGCGGCTTCAGCGCCGTGTACCCGGTGCTCAAAGCCATGGAGGAGTCGGGCCGGGTGCGGCGCGGCTACTTCGTCGAAGGCCTCGGCGCGGCGCAGTTCGCACTTCCCGGCGCCGTCGATCGGCTTCGCGCCGAACGCGAACGCCCGGAAGAGCCGCAGGTCCTGCTCCTCGCCGCGACCGACCCGGCGAACCCGTACGGCGCCGCCATTCCCTGGCCTCGCCGCGAAGGTGAGAAGCGGCCGCTCCAGCGCGCTGCCGGGGCCCGCGTGCTGCTCGTCGATGGCGTGCCGGTGCTCTATCTCGAACGCGCCGGCCGCAGCCTCGTGACGCTGCCCGCGTTCGACGAACCGGAGTTCGCGCAGCCCGCGATCGAGCGCTTCGTGCAGATGGCCAATGCGAATGGCGGCCGTCCGCTCGTGCTCGAACGCATCGACGGCGAACCCGCAGACCAATCGCCGCGGGCCGCGCCGTTCATCGAGGCCGGGTTCGCGCCGACCTACCGCGGCCTCGCCTACCGCTCACCTCGGAAGGAGCCCGCCGTTGCCGGAAGGGGATAGCCTCTACCGCTTCGCGCGGCGGCTTCGCCCGGTGCTCGAAGGGCAGGTGATCCAGGCCGCTCGTAGCCATGGCCCGGGACCGATCCCGAAAGTCGAGCTCATCGTCGGCGCCACCTGTACCTCGGTGCGTTCGGTCGGCAAGAACCTGCTGATCAGCTTCGACAACGGGCTCGCTCTGCGGGGCCACCTGCGCATGTACGGCACCTGGCACATCTACCGGCCCGGCGAACCGTGGAGCCGCCCGGAACGCGAGGCGCGCCTCGTCCTGGAAGTGCCCGAGGCCGTCGTCGTCAATTTCAGTGCGCCGGTCATCGAACTCATCGAAGAGCGCGCGCTCGACCACCACCAGCCCATCGCCGGTCTCGGCCCGAACCTGCTGGACGACGCCTTCGACGAAGAGGAAGCCCTGCGCCGGTTCCGCGACCCATCCCGTGCCGGGCTCACCATCGGCGACGCCATCATGGACCAGCGCATCATGGCCGGCGTCGGGAACATCTGGAAACACGAGACGCTGTTCCGCTGCGGCATCAACCCCTGGCGCACCGTCGCCGAACTCAGCGACGACGAATTGCGGGCCCTCATCGCGAAGGCCCGCGAACTCCTTCGAGCGTCGGTCGGCATGCCCGGCCCGGACGGCAAGCCCCAGCGCCGCCCGTCGATGTACGTCTACGCGCGCGCCGGCCAGCCCTGTCGCCGCTGCTACACGCGGCTGCGCAGTGCTCCGCAGGGCGTCGACATCCGGCACACCGCCTGGTGCCCGAAATGCCAGCCCATCGCCGAGGGACAGCGCGTGCTCCCGGTGCCGCGAACGCGGCAGCCGCGATAGTGGGTTCGTTCTGGAGCTAGCCGCCCAGCGACTGCACCGCCGGGATCGGCCGGCTGCTTGTCCGGTACTGCTTCTTCCCCTCTTCGAGCAGGTCCCCGCCGCGGCAGTCGTTTACTACGATGGCCGGGAAGTTCTCCACCTCAAGCCGCCGGATCGCTTCCGTGCCGAGGTCTTCGAAGGCCACGACCTCCGCCTTCTTGATGTGGCGGTTCAGCAGCGCACCCGTCCCGCCGACCGCGATGCAGTAAATCGCGTGGTGCTTCGCGATCGCCTGGCGGACCGCTGGCCCCCGGCCGCCCTTGCCGATGATTCCCTTCACGCCGAGCTCCAGCATCGGCTCCGTGTACGGGTCGAGCCGCATTGCCGTCGTCGGGCCCGCCGAGCCGATGATCTGCCCCGGGCGTGGTGGCGTCGGCCCCACGTAGTAGATGACCTGTCCGCGAAGGTCCAGCGGCAACTCCTGTCCGTTGCGCATTAGCTCGATGAGCCGCTTGTGCGCCGCGTCGCGCGCCGTGTAGATGACCCCGCTGAACGTCACGTGCGTCCCGATCGTGAGGCCATCGATCGCCTCGTCGGTGAGCGGAGTGGTGAGGGCAATGCTGTCAGCCATTCTGATTCTCCTCGTCTCGCAGCCGCTTCGACATCGTCACCAGGTGGGCTGGCTGCGTCAGCTTCCACGGGTGGGGGAATGGGGCGGTCCCGTCTTCGCGGTACCCCATCTTTCGGTACAACCCCGGCAGTTCCTGCCGGAGGTTCACATAACACATTTCCATGACGGCGCACCCGTGTGCCCGGGCGCGCGCCTCTGCCGTTTCGATCAGCAGCCGCCCGAGCCCCGTCTTCTGCACGCGTGGGTCGACCGAGAGCATCCCGAAGTACGCGCGGCCTCCGCGCAGTTCGAGCTGCACGCAGCCGGGGGTCTCGCCGCGCTCGTTCTCAGCGACCAGCATCTCCCCGCGCGCAATGATCTCCGCAACCTCGGCTTCGTCGGTGCGCCCGTCGTTCTTGAAAAAGAGCTCCACTTCGTACGCCCGGTTGATCAGCGCCGCGATGGCCGCCGCCTCTTCCGGCCGCGCACGACGAATCGCATACGGCCGGAGCGGCTTCACCATCCCGTGCTCATGCGCGGGCGCCGCCAGCCCTGCGTAGCCAGCGGGCAGCACGCGCACCGCCGCCGAACCGAAGCCGTGCTCGCGGAAGTAGGCAACGTTGCCGAGTTCCTCGACCGTCTTCAGGACGACGCGGCCGAACCCGTCCTCACGCGCGATGGCTTCCGACCGCTCCAGGAGCCGCCGCCCGATGCCCTGCCGCATCTGGTCCGGGCGCACGGCTGCCATCCCAAAGTACAGCGACTGCGCCCGGTCGATGCCCGGTAGGAGCTCAGCGTCGATCTCCGCCCCGTCGGCCGGGGCGACCATGGCCGTGCCCACGAGCTCGCCCTGTACGAACGCCTGGATGAGCCGTGCGTTCGTCCCAAGCTCGTCCACAAGGCGGTCCGGGGTGGTTCGCTCGACCGTGAGGAGCTGGTGCTTTGCGAAGGCAGCGTTCAGTACCTCCGCGGTCGCGCGGAGGTCCGCCTCAGTCGGCGAAAGGACGCGCAGCTCCAGCTCGGGCGTACTCACGGCGTTCTAGAGGACGGCTTCCTTCGTCCGCGCGCTGTGGCACTGGATGTTAACCGCCACCGGGAGCGCGGTGATGTGCGTCGGGTGCGTTTCGACGAAGACATCGAGCGCGGTCGTGCTCCCGCCGACTGCCTGCGGCCCGACACCGAGCGCGTTCACGGCCTCGAGCAGTTCGTCCTCGAGATCGGCCACCTCGGGGTCTTCGTGCCGCGAGCCAATCTTGCGGAAGAGCGTGTGCTTCGCCATGGCCATGGCCTTCTCCGCGGTGCCGCCGACGCCCACACCGATGACGAGCGGCGGGCACGGGTTCCCGCCCGACATGTCCACCGTTTCGCAGACGAAGTCGATGATCGCCTGTTTGCCCATGCCCGGCAGGAAGTTCTGGTAGCGCGACATGTTCTCGCACCCGCCGCCCTTCGGCATGAACAGGATGCGAACCTTGTCGCCCGGGACGATCTCGGTGTGGATGATGCCCGGCGTGTTGTCCTGCGTGTTCTTTCGTGCGCTGAACGGCTGGGTCACGATCGACTTCCGCAGGTAGCCCTCGCTGTACCCGCGGCGGATGCCTTCGTTCACCGCGTCAATCAGGTAGCCCCCGGTAATGTGCACGTCCTGGCCCAGTTCGATATGAACGACGGCCTGGCCCGTGTCCTGGCACAGTGGCAGCATCCGGCTCCGCGCGACTTCGGCGTTCTCCAGGATCTCGTCGATGATCTGGATGGCCAGCGGCGACTTCTCCGTCTCCCGCGCGCTTCGGATTGCGCCTTCGACGTCCTCGGGGAGGTAATGCGTCGCCTCGACGGCGAGACGGGCTACAGTTTCGGTGATCGCGGCGGCATCGAGCTCTCTGACCATCATCCCTCTCGCGCCGGCCAGCGCCGGCGGCTCCGTGTGATTCTGTAAGGCCGAGAGTATCGCGGGCGGGACTCAGCCGCACGTTCACTACGCGTATCGCGCCCGTCGCCCCTGCCCTCGCCTGTGCGAACTGGTCCGCGCTCGCCTCTGTGAGGTGCGCCACACTGGCCCGAAGGCGCGTTGGTATCATCGACCCGCGAGACTCCTCCGCCGGGAGCCGCTGTGAGCGAACCCGTCATCCTTCCTGCCCGCCTCCTTATCCGGGTCAACGCGCGCGCTGGTCAGGTGCGGGTGCGCTGCGAAGATCGCGCCGATGTCGCCGTTCTCCAGGGCATTCGCCACGCCGGCGAGGCAAAGATCAGCGGCGACGAAATCGCTATCCGCGCACTCGCCTCGTCCGTTGAGATCCTTTGTCCCATCGGGACGAACCTGAACATCGGCACCATCGCGGGCGGCGTCGAGATCGAAGGAGAGGCTGGCGACGTTCGCGTCAACACCGCTACCGGTCGCGTGAGGATCCAGCGGGCGCAGCGTGCGGACCTTCGCACCATGTCGGGCCGCATCGAGGTCGCCGAATGT
>CAZWBW010000121.1:0-4844 GCA_964632355.1 uncultured Anaerolineaceae bacterium
GCGGCGTAGTCTGCGATTAGCGATGTGTGGCCCGGTCCAGCATGACGGGGCCGCATGGCGTTTCGCAGCAACGTCACCCACCACCTGTTCGATAACGTGTAGCCGGGCCGCACCGGGGCCGCCCGGTGCGGTTGGTTTCGCGGCCAAAGGAGGCGTGGTGGTCGAGGGGGAAACGGAGAGGCGAGCGGACGCCTGGATCTACTACGCGTCGAAGTTCATCGCGCAGGTCGCCCAGAACCTGCTGCTGGCGGCACTTTTCGTGGCCGCCGGGACGCAGTCCGAGGGCGCCGCGCTCGGTATCAGCGGGCTGTTCCTGGCGTCGCTTGCGCCGGGGCTTGTGCTGGGCTTTGCCGGCGGCGCGCTCGCCGACCGGATAGGGCCCGCGCGGGGGTACGCGCTCGGCGCCGTGCTGCGGCTGCTCCCCGTGCTCGCGGGCGTGGCCATCCTTCACGACGGCACGACGGCCGTGCTCATCGCGCTGCTGTTCGGCATCGGATCGCAGGTGTTCCAACCCGCCGAGATGGCGTTGGTTTCGGTGGTGCAGCGCAACTCGGTTTCGCGCGCCCACGCCCTGGTTCTCGCGCTGCAGTACGGCGGCCAGGGGCTCGGCGTGCTGGTGCTCGCGCCCGCACTGTACTTCCTCGGCGGCACCCGGCTCATGATGCTCGTGACTGCGGTGGCGCTCGCAGTGGTAGTGCTGCTCTCGTTCGAACTCGCCCGGCGGCTCGGCGCCATCGGAGCCGTCGGCCGCCGCGACCCGTTCCACTTCGCTGCCACCTGCCGCTACTTCCTGCGCCACGATTACGCGCGCACCGCCGTGACCACGCTCGGGATGAAGACGGCGGTCGCGCGTGCGGTCATCGTTGCCCTGCCGTTCTACCTGAGCCACGACCTCGGCGTTGGCGGCGCGGGGCTCGCGTTCCTGGTTGTACCCGGCGGTATCGGCGCGCTGGCGGGACTCGCCGTTGGTCTGCGAACCAGCACGGCGCACGTTGCCGCGCAGGCGATGCGCCGTTCGCTGGCGGGCATGCTGGTGGCACTCTTCGCCTTCGCCGCGTTCGATTACGGCCTGCGTGCCGTCGTCGAATTAAGCGGCGTGCCCCCGCTCCTCGAACTCGACATCTCGATGAACACCACGTTCGTGGTGGCGATGCCCGCGGCGTTCCTCCTGGGATACTCGCTGACGCTGGCCGTGGTCGCTTCGCGCGTGACGCTCACCGCGACGACGCCGCTGGGTCAGCAGGCCCGTGTCTTCGCCGGCGCCGAGCTGCTGACCGAATCGCTGCTCGTGCTGCCACTCCTGCTGACGGGGATCGGCACCGAAGTCGCTGGCGCCCGGGTCACCTTGGCGGTTATCGGTGTTGCAGGGCTGGCGGTCGTGCTCGCGTCGGAGGCGCCGGTGCTCTTCGCCCGCGCAGCCGAAGCACGACCCGCCGCGCTGCCCCAGCAGGCGGACTAAGCGAGCGCCACCTCGCGCGATTCCCGCGCGCTGCGATAACAGGCGTCGACGACTTCGTGCGCGCGCAGGGCCACGTGGAAGTCCGGGAACGCGGGCTTCCCTTCGCTCACCGAACGCAGGAACGCATAGTCCTCGAGCATGCCGCGCCGCGCGAGTTCGAACTCGACCTCATCGAGCCCCACGACCTGGCGATAGCGTTCGAGCACCTCTTCGGCGCTCAGCTCATGTTCGGGCCCGTCGCGAAGCTGGTACCGGATTGGCCCGATGAAGTCGTGGTCAGTCGCGAACCAGCCGCCTTCGTAGAACACCTCGAGCCGCCGCGTCGACGGCCGCCCCAGCACGCCGTGCCATACGGACGTGAGCGACGTCTGGTGCCCGCCGGCGTGCTGGAACGTCACCAGCGCCACGTCTTCGACGCCGGCGTGGCCGCTCGTGATGCGCGTGTGGCAGCGCACGGCCGCGATTTCGCCGAACAGCCAGCGGAACAGGTCGACGTCGTGGATCGAGTGCTCGATGAGCGCGCCGCCGCCGACGCGCTCGAAGTCGCCGCGCCAGGTGCTGCCGTACCCGCCGCCGACCGGGAAGTACTGGTCGTCGCGAAGGTGCGCGGTGAGGAACGGCCCGAGACCGGGCGCCGACATCAGGTCCTTCATCACCGTGTATACCGGCGAGTACCGCAGGATGAGCCCCACCTGGTGGACAACGCCCGCGCGGTCGACCGCCGTGACCATCTCGCGAACCTCCCCGAGCGTCTTCGCGAGCGGCTTCTCGCAGAAGATGGCCAGCCCGAGCTCAGCCGCGCGGTGCACCAGCGCCGGGTGTTCGGCCGTTTCGGTGCAGATGTAGACGGTGTTGATGGCCGAGTCGGCAAACACGTCGTCGGCCGCGGAGGTGACGAGCCGGGCGTTCGTGATTTCGGCGAAGGCCTGCGCGCGCTCGATGCGGCGATCACAAACGGCGGCGTATTCGCCGGCGACCCGTTCGCTGCGCAACACCCCGCGGATGTTTCGCGAGTGAAAGCGGCCGATGTGGCCGCAACCGATGAGCCCTACTACGGGTGCCGGCACAGCTCCCTCCACCCGCCCGATTTTGCGCGCATTTTACCGGCGGATGATCGGAAGATGGCGAATCGCCGGGAGGGCATGGGGATAATCAGGCCCAGGCTAAGGCCTGACCTCCAGTATCGCTCCTGGAGGTCGCGAGACGAGCCGCTTACGGACGGAACACCTGGGGGCGCAAGTGCACCCGTCCGTGAGCGGCTCTTTTCGTGTCTCCTTTTTCACCCCTCGCGTTTGAGCCCTGGCATTGCCTGCGTCTCGCGGCGCCGGCGCCTCCTGGTTGCTTTCCTCAGGGGCAGTCAATCGGGGCGTAGGGCTGGTTGTCGATGCGCTGGGTGCACCGGCGTACTGATGTGTTCACGCGCAGGAACCCCGAGTCATCGACTTCGACGTCGTGGCGGTCGAGGTTCGGCCCCTCGCCGTTGATTCGCACACCGGTCACGTCATAGAGCGCGCCGTTACAGCTCTCGCGGAACACCGCGGTCGACCCCGCCGCCCGGGGGCTGAACGCGTTCCGGTGCCGTTCGAGGATGCCGGGCAACTCCGGGTCGTCCGTCGGGATGGGCTGGACCCGGCACCGCCGCCCTGGGCTCGCACGGTTCGCCGCATCGAGGTCCGAAAGCGCGATGAACGTCCCGTCGGACATGCGGACGATGTACAGGTTGTAGTTGGGTTCGAACGTAATGGAGCTCGGCGCGTAGGAAGCAGCCTGCCCGAGGATGGCCTTCGTGCGCGTGCCCGACTCCAGGTACTGGATGCCGAAAATCACAATCCCCACGACGACGACCACGGCGGCGACCATGCCAAAGCAGCCGAGCGCCACAGGCGGCCGGACCGTCGGGGTTTCGTGGGACTCCATGCGGCGAATGTACCCTGAGACCGCGCGGTGCGCAGGTTCGACCGAATGGCTTCGTACGGACGCGGTTAACGCGCGAGTGCCCGCCGTTTCGCGGTCGCTTCGTGCCATGGCATCGAAAGCAACCGCTCGATCTCCGCGTCGATTGCAGCGTCGAGCTCTGCCTCGGGTACGACCTGCTTCACAAGCCCCCAGCGGAGCGCTTCTTCCGTGCCGATGGGCTCGCCCGAAATGATCATGTCTGCAGCTACCCCGGCGGGAATGATGCGCGGCAGGGTCTGCGTGCCCCCGGCGCTGGGGATGTAGCCGAGCGTCACTTCAGGGAGCGCGAATTTCGTGCCTTCGGCAGCGATGCGCACGTCGCAGCAGAGCGGGAGTTCGAGGCCGGCACCATAGCAGTAGCCGTGCATCCGCGCGATGGTGATGCAGCGGTGGGCCAGCAGCTCGCCCCACACGTCGCGATCGTGCCGTGCGCGACGGGCGTCCACAATCGACGGCGCCGTGCCGAATTCCGAGATGTCGGCCCCGGCGCTGAACGACCTGCCTTCGCCCCGGAACAGGATCACACGGACGTCCGGTGTGTCGCGGCACGCCTCGAGATAGGTCCACAGCAGGTCGCGCATCTCGAGGTTGATGGCGTTCAGGCGGTCCGGGCGGTTGAGCGTGATTGTCGCCACGCCGCGGTCGTCGATGTCGAACAGGACAGGCTCGGCCATGACCGGATTCTGTCG
Organism: uncultured Anaerolineaceae bacterium; assembly: GCA_964632355.1. Classification (GTDB taxonomy): domain Bacteria; phylum Chloroflexota; class Dehalococcoidia; order Tepidiformales; family Tepidiformaceae; genus JALOAP01. The sequence continues at coordinate 4,105 of CAZWBW010000121.1, forward strand.
CGGGAGCCCGGTCGGTGTCGACTCCCGGCGGGCGTTCCGGGCTTCGTCAGCGAGCGAATTTCCCGCGTCCGGAAGTCTTCCATTGCTCGATTCGCGTCTCCTCTATTCTTCGGGGTAGAATGCCGCCGCAACATTCTCGGCAGGCGCCATAGTCCGACGCCGGTCCTGCCCAAAATCCGACCTATACACCGGAGCATTCATGAACACTGTTGAGTTCCTGCAGATCTCGTCGGCCGTCGTGCCTGAGCGCGAAGCGCTTGTCGAGGTCGGGGGAAAGGGCAAGCGGGTCACCTACATGGAGATGTACCCGCTGGTCGTGAAGCTTGCGAACGCCCTCACTGGCCTTGGTATCCAGCGCGGCGACAAGGTGGCCATCATGGCGGTGAACAGCGCCGACTATGTGATCACCTACTACGCCTGCGCCATGCTCGGCGTCACCTTCGTGCCGCTGAACTACCGCGCGAAGGACGAAGAGCTGACCTACATGCTCAACGTCAGCCAGTGCCAGGCCCTTTTCGTTTCGGACCGGTACATCGACCTCGTGGAGCGAATCCGCCCGACCCTCACCGAAACGAAGCACTATGTGGCGCTCGAAACCCCGCGCGATGGCTACCTCGAGTACGACAAGCTCATCGCCGAGGCCGGTGACGACGAGCCCTACGTCGAGATCGACGATAACGACCCGACGATCATCATCTTCACCAGCGGCACCACGGCGGCACCCAAGGGCGTTCAGCTGA
>CAZWBW010000121.1:4854-6835 GCA_964632355.1 uncultured Anaerolineaceae bacterium
ATGACCGCCTATGTGACGAACCAGCAGCCGGCCGACCCCGAGCTGCACGAGAAGGTGCTCGTCTCGGCCCCGTTCTTCCACGTCGCTGGCGCCACCACGATGATGCTGGCGATCTGGAGCGGCCGCACGCTGGTCATCCTGCCGCAGTTCACCCCCGAGGAGTGGCTCAAGGCGGTTCAGCAGGAAGGCGTCACCCACGCGTTCGTCGTCCCCACGATGCTCAAGCGCATCATGGAGGTGCCGGACTTCGAGTCCTACGACATCTCCAGCCTGAAGATGATCACCTACGGCGCTGCGCCCATGCCGTACGAAGTGGTGCGCAAGGCCTGCGACATCTTCCCGCCGCGTGGTATCGGCCTCATCAACGCCTACGGCCAGACGGAGTCGACCGCGACGCTCACCTTCCTCGGCCCCGAGGACCACGACCTCAGCACCGACCGCGAGATCAAGGAGCAGCGCCTCCGCTCCGTCGGCAAGCCCATGCCCGACGTCGAAATCGCGATTATGGACGAGCGCAACCGCCCGCTGCCTCCGGGCGAAGAAGGCGAGATCTGCGTGAAGTCCGACCGCGTGATGAAGGGCTACTACAAGCAGGAGGACGCAACCAGCACCGCCATCATCGACGGCTGGCTGCACACGGGCGACGTCGGCAAGATCGACGAAGGCGGCTACCTGTACATCACTGGCCGGAAGAAGGACCTCATCATCCGCGGCGGCGAGAACATCTCGCCCGGCGAGATCGAGAACTGCCTCGAAGACCACCCGGCGATCGAGGAGGCGGCCGTTATCGGTGTGCCCGACCAGGACTGGGGCGAGGTCGTGAAGGCGATCATCGTCCTCCGCGAGGGCCAGACCATCACGCCCGACGAGGTCATCCAGTACTGCAAGAGCCGCCTGGCTTCGTTCAAGGCGCCGCAGTACGTCGCCATCGTGGACGAACTGCCGCGGAACCACCTCGGCAAGGTGCTCAAGACCGACCTCCGCAAGGAGTACGGCACGCCCACGAACGACAACATCTAGGCTGCTCCACGCACGCCCACGAAGGCCGCGGCAATCGCCGCGGCCTTTTTCGTTCTGCGCGACACGGGCTGTCGCACGCATGCAAGATTGCCGTCGTGAAAGCCATCATCGACGACGCGGGCCGTAGCGCCCCTTCGACTGTGCTCGCATCACTCGATGAGAGTTTCATCCGGCAGGGAAGGCTCGTCGCCATGGAGCCGGCACCTACTGGCAGTTCCTCGTAGCCGCCTCCCGCAGCCGCCGTATCGCAGGCGGACGCACCTGCGACGCGCTCATCGCTGCGACAGCCCACCAGGCCGGCGCCCGGCGTGCTCCTGGCGTTCGACACGCAGCACTTCCAGGGCCTCGTCCCCGGCCTTGACGTGGTGGCCCTCGGCGCCCGGAACACTCGAAGCTGAGGCGTGTTCGCCTTCATCCCGGAATACCGGTAGGATCAGGCGCGAATCCGGACGGGGACGCGTTGCCGCCCCAAAGCCGAACGCAAGAGCCGACGCTTCATGACCCAAGCACAACGTTTCGACGAATCATCTTCGGCACGCGAGCAGAAGCCCGCCCTCTCGCGCGGTGTGCGGCTGCGCGCGAGCATCGGCGGCCTCGTGGTGCCTGCCGCGGTTATCGCGGCTATCGCCGCATTCGAGACCGCCCGCACATCCGACGATGCCACCCGCGAAGTCTTCTTCAACATCCGCTTCTCGTGGCTGATGTACGTCATCTTCGCGGGCTCGATGGCGATCATCCTCGCCGCGCTCGTCCAGCGTGTTCGCATCTACCGCCTCGGTAAGCCGTGGAAGGTGACGGACCAGGTCGGCGCGCGCCTCACGAACGCGCTTACCATGGGCGCCGGCACGAGTCGTGTGAAGAACGACCGGTACGCCGGCGTAATGCACGGGATGATCTACTCGAGCTTCGTCGTGCTCACGATCGTCACTGTCCTGCTCGCGCTCGACGACTACCTCCCGAT
>CAZWBW010000122.1:0-6828 GCA_964632355.1 uncultured Anaerolineaceae bacterium
CCGTCCGACCCGGCCGACCCGGCCGACCCGACCGATCCGACGGACCCGGCCGACCCCGGCGATCCGACCGATCCGACGGACCCGACCGACCCGACGGACCCGACTGACCCGGCCGATCCGACGGACCCGGCCGATCCCGGCGCGGGAGGTTCGACCGATCCGGTGGTCGACGACCCGGCGGACGACGAAGGGCCTGGCGCTCGCCTCGCCCCCGCGCCGCCCGCCACAGGGTCTGGGTTGCGGCCGCATGCCACGGCAAAGCCTCACCTCGGCGCTGCGAGTGCGTTCTTCGCCCTCGCCGTCATGCTCGGCGCCGCGGCAGCCATGAGGTCCCGCCGGCGGTAGTCCCGGGGCGGGCGTCGTCCCGCCACGCGGGTCACGGCGCCCTCGCCGGGGGATTCAGCCTCGCTGACAGTGCCAGGGGGATGGCTCCTCCCGCCCATCTCCCTGGCCGCCCCGGCGATCCGCACCGCCAGGCTCCACCACGTCCGGCGCAGCCGCGACGTGCTTCGGATTCGGAGTGCTCAAGTGAACAACTTCCCGTCTCAACCCCGCTTTTCATCGTTCGAACGCGGAGGCCACGAGGCCGGTTCGTGCCACGACGACAGCTGCCCGGCTGGCCGGGCGACTGGCCCCCGTGAGGACCATCCATGCACTGCCCACCTGTGCGAACCCGTCCAGTCGCTTTCCGTGGAACTGGCGCACCACCTGACCGACATCTGCTCTGCAATCCTGTTGTCCGCCGGGCTCACCCTTGCGGAAGGCGCAAGCGACACCGCATCCCGGCATCTCCACACCATTCGCGAGGCAGCCGATCGGGGTGCCGAGATCGCGCTGAAGCTTCGTGCCGTCGCGCGTCTCGGCTCGTCCCGCTGGGAGGTGGTCGACCTCGGCCGGTCTGCGGTCGATGCCCTCGAGCGCATCGACCGCGCACATCGAGTGCACGTGACTGTCGACGCCGCGCCGACGCCGGTCCCGGTACGACTACCGGCCGGCGCCGTCGACGAAATCATCGCCCAGCTCATCGCGAACGCCGTCCAGGCCTCACGAGGCGGCGGTACGGTTCACGTCTCGGTTGGTCTCGAACAGACGGGCCAGCGGTTCGCAACGCTCCAGGTGATGGACTGGGGCGTGGGCATGAACCCCACGACGCTTGTCCTGGCTCGGCAGCCGTTCTTCACGACTCGGTGGACACCAACAGCCCTGGGCCTCGGCATTCCGCTCGTGGAAGCGCTTGTAGCGAGAGCTGGTGGTGCGCTGGACCTCCACTCGACTGTGGGCGCCGGCACCGTGGCGACGATTCGTCTCCCGCTCGTCGAACGCTAGCAAATGTGGCGGGCGGCCAGCGCACGAGGATTGATGCTATTTTCCACGAAAGAGCAACACACGTGTGCAAATGGTGAACAAACGGTGGAGAGCGATTCAGCCCTCGCTGATGATCACTGGTTTCGAACTGGATTCGCGTTTCCAGTCGTCATAAGCGACAACAATCCGCTTCAGGCCAACAGTGATGCGCGCGTTATGATCGATAGTTGGAGCTGCACACGACAATAACACTCGAAATGTATCGACATGCGAGTCGTCTAACCTGGGTCAATTAGCACAAAATGAAACAGGAATATCGAGTCATGCTACTGAGAATGTCCAGTTATCTTGATCGTTTGTAAACCACGGGATAAAACGAGCCACACACTAGTTCACGGCATTGCACAGGAGCGACATTCAGAATCGGGCCGCGAGCACAAGACGTCGCCCGTGGTTGAGGGATTTGTGTGCTTGTTTTCTGGCGGTGTCGTGCAACGAAAATCACACACCCTCGAGGAGGTAGTTTCGTGGGCAATGGCGTCCTCGCGAGCCGCTCAAGGCATGGCGCACTGGCGCTAGGCCTGCTCTGTCTATTGGCCGGGGTGTTCCTGCTCGCTCCTGCGCGGGCCGAAGCCGACTCCGGTGACATCGACGGAGAAGCCGAAGTCGCGGAGGCCACGCTGCTGAACCAGGTTGTTCAAGTAAGCATCGGGCGAGTCGAGCTCCCGCCGAACGGCGGTAGCGTTGGCGGACCGCTCGTGGGCCTCAACCTCTCCGCCACTGGCGTGGGCATCCCCGGGCTGGCTACCGTGAACCTTCCCCTGGCATCCAGCACGGCCTTCTCGGACTGTGAAGGGAGCCCGGGGCCCGCTGATGTCTTCGCGAACTGCCGCTCAGGCGTCGAAGACCTCGATCTGAGTCTTGCGCTCAATCTCCTCGGGATCTCCGCGCTCAACGTCCCGATCGTTGAAGCCGACGTCGTGCGTGCCGAAGCGACCAGTGTCGGCTCGGGCGGCGTCCTGACCAGCACAACCAACGGAAGCACCATCGTCGGCCTGCGGATCGGCGGCAATCCCGTCACCGACATCTCCCCCGGGCTGGTTGTCCCCGTGAATCTCACGGTGAACACGAGCGAGGGGATCAACATCAACTCCTCGGAGCTGCTGGACAGCCTCGGGCTCGCAGGCCTGGACCCGAGCGTCGACGCGCTCGTCAACACCGTCAATGCCCTCCTGTTCGGCCAGGAGGACGGGCTTCTGTCCTCCCTGGCGAACCTCCTCACGGTCGATGCAGAGGTCTCGATCACCGGCAGCGTCACGCTGCTTGGTCAATCGACAGGCGGCGATGGAGTGCAGTCGACCAATGCGACCGTCACCGCCCTCGCCGTCGACCTCGCCGTGGCAATCGATCTCGACCTCGGCCTGGAGAGCGATCTCACCGTTGCCGAGTGCGCCGATGTCGCCGACCTCCCCCTGGTGCAGTGCACCGTTGGCGCCCTGGTGGGCTTCCTCGGTAACCTGCTCGACGGCCTGATCGGTCAGAACTCGCTGCTCGGCGGCATCCTCAGTGAAATCTTCGCAGAACTGGGCCTGAGCTTCGGCGATGACGGCACCGTCGAACGCGCAGCCACGGTCGCCCTGGACCTCGGCGTGGTGGATCTCTCGCTTGTCCATGCCGAGTCGGCCATTACCAACTACCAGGCCGACGAACCTACCCCGACCCCAACCGCCACACCGTCGGAGACGCCGACCGCCACTGCAACGCCGACCGAACCGACGGCGACGCCCACGGCCACGGCGACCCCGACCAGCACCGCGACCCCGACGCCAACGGCGACGCGGACGCCCGACCCGGATACTCCGACGCCGACGGCCACCGCCACTCCCGACCCCGGCACCCCGACACCCACGGCCACTCCGTCCGCGACTGCTACGGCATCGCCGACGGCAACCACTCCGCCGTCGACCGCCACGCCGAAGGCGCCGGCAACCGGGAATAGTGGCACCTCCACCGGGCCCACGAGCTGGACTGCCCTCGCGCTGATCGTTGCTGGCGCTGTGCTTACGGCTACAAGCCTCGGCTGGTTCGCCCGGGGAATCCGAAGGTCCTAACGCTCGCTACTTCCGCGAGTGACCGCACGGGAGGGGAGACGTGAGTCTCTCCTCCCCTTCTGTGTGCCCCCGGAGCACAACGGGGTCGAGTCCGGTCAGTAGAGTTCGGCCGCCACCCGCTCCAGCTCCCGCCGCTCGGCGTCGTCCATCGGCGCGTAGCTGCTCGCCACCGCGACGTTCGCCTCGATGCGCGAGGGGAACCTCGCCCCCGGGATCGCAACTGAAACCGCGGGGTTCGAAAGCACGTACCGCAGCAGGTTCGCCGGCGTGAGGATGCCTGCTGTGCCCTCGGCGATGCGGCGGCGCATCACGCTCGTCCGGCCCGAACCCCCAAGCGGCCGCATGACGATGACCCCAACGTCGTGTTCCGCAGCCAGTTCGAGCACCGGCGCCGACTCCGGGTAGAACGCGGAGTATTCCAGCATGATGGTCGCGAACTCACCCGAGAGGATGAGCCGCCGGGCCAGTTCGAGGTTGTGTGTCGAGACCCCGATGTGCCCGATGAGCCCCCGGTACTGCGCCGCCTTCAGTCCCTCGAGCGCGCCGTCCGGGCCCATCGCCTCGTTCCACGCATCCTCGGTCGAAACATCGTGGAGTTGGTAGACGTCGACCTTCCGCACCCCGAGGACCCGCAGCGAATCGTCGATTGCGTACTGCGCACCGCTCGCCGTTCGGCTGAACGTCTTGCTCGCGATAAGGAAGGGTGCGCTCCCCCGCCGGCGAATCACCTCCCCGATGAGGTGTTCGCTCCCAGCGTAGTCCCGCGCGGTGTCGACGAACCCAATGCCCGCGTCGATGGCCGCCTCGAGCGTCTCCGCCCCCTGGTCCGAAGTCGGCGTGTCCATCGCCCCGAGCCCCAGTTCGGTGGTCATCAGGCCGGTGCGCCCAAGCCGCCGCTGCCGCAACGTCGCCATCCCATGCTCCTGGCTTTCTGACTACCGGAGATCATCGCCGGTCATGCCCCTGCTGCCCACCTGCCGGCGGTCGCCACTGCCGGTGTGGCCGACGCGCTCCTGTCAGCGCATCGGCCCCGCCGAGCCCGCTTCGTAACTCACCAGCGGAACCAGGTTCCGCGACCATGCGTCGAGGACTGGTTCGACGACCCGCCACGACTCTTCCGCTTCGTCGCCGCGTATGGAGAGCGCCATATTGCGATGCAGCACGTTGTGCAGCAGCTGCCCGTACGGTGGGAGCCGGGCGGGTTCAAGCTGCGCGGCCAGCGTCACTGGTACGAGGCCCCGGGCGTGGCTGCCAACACCTGCGAGTTCCAGTCGAACGTCTTCCGGATCGAGACCAAAACGCAGCACATTGGGCGCAGCATCCACATCGAAAATCCCGCCATGGGGCACCGCCCGGAAATGCACCGTGACTTCCTTCCGGTCTGTGCCGAGCGCCTTCCCGAGGACTTCTCCGTACACATCGTGCTGACGCTGATCGGCCGCGCCGTTGCCCCAGCGCACTGGGCGCGAGCCCCGGTACCCATCGAGTTCGGTGTCCTCGCGTTCCTCCGGGACGATGCCGCCGTCGAACGTGTACATGATCCGCGGCCAGCGGCTCCGTTCGAACGCGTCGAGGACCCAGCCCAGGAACGCGTCCGCTTCGTTCGCGAAGCCCACGCGGCGCAGTGCGAACACGCCGTAGGCAGCGTCCCGGATCCAGCTATAGCGGTAGTCCCAGTTCCTCACCCCTCCCACGGGTGCGGGCAGCGACGACGTGGGCGCCGCGACGAGGGATCCGCTCACCCACTGGTCGCACAACTTCAGCGTGATGGCCGAGCGCCGCACCATCGGTTCCTGCGCACCGCTGTAGGCGAACGTTGACATCCATCGCCGCCATGCGTCGGTGGTGTCGCGAAGCATCGCGTCCACATCGAGCGCGTGATGGCGATGGAACCGCCCCCACGAGAGCACCAGGTCGATGCGGTCGCCCTGCGCGAGATCGTGGGTTGTCGTGAGCCCGGAAAGCGGACGGTTGGACCGGAGGTGCAGGCGCAGATCGGGCCGGCCGGTGGGTTGAATTTAGATGCCATCGAATGCAGGCCGCATATTGGCGCCGTTCCGCGGCTCCAGGTCGATGCCGAGCCGTACATTGCCATCGAGGACCAACGCCGACCGGATCAGTTCCCGCCGATCCGAACCAGAGTCATCCGCGAGGTCGGCGTTCGAACGAAGGGCCAGCGCATCCGTGAGCCGGACCGTCCCGGTGTCCGTCTGTAGCTCCGTTACCAGCACGCCCGTGTCCGGTTCGTAGTACTGCCGCGACACTCGAAGGCCCTCGGGCGTCACGCTGAAATGCCCGCCTCTCGCCGGATCGAGCAGGCCGCAGAACAGCGGCTCCGAATCGAAGTGAGGGAGACAGAGCCACTGGATGGAACCATCCCTGCCGACGAGCGCCGCCGTCGCACCATCGCCGATGAGTCCCAGGTCCTCGATCGGAAGGTGGCCGCCTCGCTTTTGAACCGGCCGAAATTGCGGGTCTTGTTCAAGCATCCGGCCACCCGGGCGCGTCCCCAACCGAGACACTGCGAAATCTCCGAGACCGCGATCCCGGGCCTGCAGCCTCCTTCCCTGGCAGTCACGCGAAGGTCAACAGGCACGGCGTTGCCCTTGCCGTACTATCCCGGACGCATCTCAGGGCAGGTGCTCCCGAATACACGAGTTCCCGCTCGAACCGCCGGAGCCTCCGCCTCGAAACGGCGACCGGTCTCCCAGGTGATCGGTACTCCGCCTCTGGTACGATTGTGCTGTGTCGGTCCGAGCCTTGGCCTGCACGCGAAACTGCCGGTGAACATCCGGATGGCGAGCCCATCCTGTATCCGGAAAGGAAGCGTTCGCTTCGAGGTACAAGACTTGGAGATCGGTGCAGGCCCGTAGCTCAGCGGTAGAGCAGTGGACTTTTAATCCATTGGTCCAGGGTTCGAATCCCTGCGGGCCTACCAGGTTTCTGAAGTTGGGCTCCGCCCACGTTCGGTTGGCGCAGAAGGTTGCCGGGCCAAGGAAGGCATCGCGCGAACCGTATTCACGGCCTCGTCCGGTCGCTCAGCATCCCCCTCGGCGAAGTCAGCTCCGCAGGGAACGCATGTACGTCGTCCCGCGCCGGTCGTCGTTGGTGCGGAGCGACCCTGGGCCGGATACCGAGCCTGGCCCTCCGGACCCCTCTCAAGAGCCGACAGGATGCCGGGCCAAGGGACACCTCCAGCCGCTGACCAGGAACTCGCGGGTGCTCATTCGCCAGTACGTCGCGAGAGCGTCCACCTTCAGAAACTGCGCATTAAATACCATCGTTATTTTGGTAACTATTAGCCCTCTCGTGTGGCGTAATGTGAACAAGATTGGTCTCGGTGAACAGAAGTTCCGGGCTATACAACGGTGGCTGTGATCCCGGACAGGGCGTTGTCAAAAGATTGACTCTA
>CAZWBW010000123.1:0-6802 GCA_964632355.1 uncultured Anaerolineaceae bacterium
TGCCTGGACGGACAGCAGCGCCGCGGCCGTGCGCGCCAGCACCGGCCCGAGCTTCCGGTGTCCATGGGCGGCTGGCGTCTCGGCCGGCACAGCAAGCTGTGCGGAAGCGGGCTGGGAGGCGATGGCCGTAACCTCGGAACGGTTTCCTCGAGGTTGCGGCGGAGGCGTGGAGCGGTTGTTAGGCAGAAGTGGTCGGGGCCCGGGTCAGCGCACAATGCCCGGTGCGAAGGGGAAAAGGGAGGAGGCGCAGGCGACGGGTAGGCCCGCGCCTCCCGCTGGGAGTCAGGCGGTGGGGCGCACTTCCGGGGAGACGAACGCCGGCTCGTCGTACATCTGGCGGATCTCCACCTCGCCGTCACCGGCGACGGCGAGGAACTTCTTCGCCAGCTCGATGGCGTGCTCCTTCGAGTCCGCCTTCATGATCGCGAAGCCGCCGACGAGCTCCTTCGACTCGCTGAACGGGCCATCCTTTACCGTGACCTTGCCGTCCTGGCGGCGCACGCGGGCGCCCGTCGAGCTCGGCATGAGGCCGTCGGTCAGGAGGAGGACGCCCGCGGCAGCCATCTCGCCGATGAGCTGGCCCATCGCCTGCTGCTCTTCCTCGGTCGGCGGTTCGGGGCTGTCGGCGCGGTCGGTGCTGTAGATCATCATGTAGCGCATTGGTCGTTGCTCCTTTTGCGGTTCTCGGTGCCGGTGGGTGCCCGGCCTCTACCTTCACATCGAACGGCCGGCCGCGCGATCGACATTTGTGTGCGGAGAAAGTGCGCAGTGTCCGGGAAGAGTTCCCGGATCCCGGTGGCGTGCGGACGCTCCCTTACGGTCGCGGTACTGATGCGCCGCCGGTGCCAACTCACAGCACGAGCTGAGCGCTGCCAGGAGCCGACGGCCGACAGCCGAAGGCTAATAGCCAACAGGCCCACCGCCTCAGACCGGTTTCGCGGCCGCGCGAACCACCGTTGCACCGTCGAGGGTGGCGGTGGCGGTGTCGACGACGTCGAAGCCGTGGCCGGTGAGGGCTGCGGTGAGGCGGGAGCGGACGTCGTCGAGCCGGGTGGGGTTCGCTGGCTGGTAGAAGAGGTGGAGTTGCCCGCCGGGCGCGAGGCATCGGCGAATAACGTCGAGTTCGCGGGCGGGGTTGCCGTGGACGAAGACGCCGACGTTGCTCGCGAAGACCTTCGTGAACTGCGTAGCGTGCGCATCGAACCCGGCGAGGCCGACGACTTCGAATTGCGCCCTGCCCGCGGCGACGAAGTCCGCGTTCCGGCGTTTCGCCGCTTCGATCATCTTCGCCGACCGGTCGATGGCGACGATGCGACCAGAGGTGAGGCGTTCGCACACGAGGCTCACCGCCAGCCCGTGCCCGCAGCCGGCTTCGAGCACGACGTCCCCAGGATCGAGGTCCAGCCGCTCCACCGCCCATACGAGGCGCGCCGGGATGCCATGGTTCGTTTGCACGCGCGCAGTGTACGGCGGAGCGGCCGGCCCCGTGGGGTCAGAGTGTGCGGAGGTATTCGGCGAGCCGCTCGTAGCTTTCGGTGGCGCCGGCTTCCATGTTCGCCTGGACGGCCATGTCGCGGGCTTCGGGGGTATCGAACTCGCTGCGGACGGTGAGTAGCGTCTTCCCGTCGCGGTCTTCGAGCACCAGCGTTTCGATCGACATGTGATCGGGGACGAGCTCGAAGATGTTGGTCTGGACGATGCGCTCGGGTCGGACGATTTCGCGGTATTCGCCGCGGAAGCCGAACTCATTGCCCTGGGCGTCGCGCTGGACGAGTCGCCACGTGCCACCGACCCGGAAGTCCATCTCGCACGAGACGAGTTCGAGGTTTCGTGGGCCCCACCAGTTCCGCAGGTGCCTGCAGTCGGTGAAGGCTTCGAACACGAGCTCGCGGGGAGCATCGAAGAGGCGGGTCATGACGACGGCGCGGTCGCCGTCGAGGCTGAAGGTGGTGAGGGTCTGCTGCTGGGCCATTGGTCGTGTTCCTCTTTTGGTGGGTGCTGAATAGGAGGTTCGGGCTACTGGTGGGTGCCCGGCGTTTCGCCGTTCGGCAGGGCCTCGCGTTCGCGCTTCATGGTTTCCAGGTACTCGTCGAGGCGGTCGAAGCTCTCCTCCCAGAACTCGCGGTAGCCGATGAGCCAGTTGGCAGCTTCGCGCAGCGGTTCGGCTCGGAGCCGGCAAGGCCGCCGTTGGGCATCGCGGCCCCGGGAGATTAGCCCGGCCCGTTCGAGCACCTTGAGGTGCTTCGAAACCGCAGGGAGGCTCATGTCGAACGGCGCTGCCAGCTCGGTGACGGTGGCTTCGCCGTGGGCGAGGCGAGCGAGGATTGCCCGGCGGGTGGGGTCGGCGAGGGCCGTGAAGGTTTCGCTGAGTGTGTCGATGTCTCCCTCCTAAACCGTGTGGTTAATTAACCGATCGGGAAAATACAACAAGTGGGGCACGGGGTGCAAGGGGTTGGGCCGCCCTCATTCCCCGGGCCCTTCTCCGGCCCAGGGTGCGGCTGTCGGCCTTCGGCGTTCAGCTGGTTGGGGGCATGCCGCCGTTGATGGAGCCCTGTGCAGGCCCGGAGGCTTGCCGTGGGCCTCGACTACCGGCGGGCACTACAGGTTTTGTTCGCGGATCACCGCGAGGGCGGCTTCGGGGACGCCGGCGGCGCGGAGGAGTTCGATGACCAGGGCGGTCTTCGCGCGCACGTAGGAGTCGACGTCGTTCGCGTAGCGGGCGGCGAGCTCGAGCTTGAGGGCGCCGTAGCGCTGGGCGGCGGAGGGATTCGCGCGCAGGTAGTCGCGCAGCGCGAGGTGGTTCCGCAGGGGGAGGCTGTCTTCGCGCACGACGTAGAGGTGGTGGGGCGGCGAACCTTCGGGCCTGGAGAAGGCTTCGCGCCCTTCGATGCCGAGGTCACCGCGGTGTACGTACCCGAGGCCAGCGAGCCGCTCGATTGCCTTGGCGACGAACGCGGCGTCCCCGGGCACCACGACGTCGATATCGATGATCGGCTTCGCGGCGAGGCCGGGTACCGCCGTGCTGCCCACGTGTTCGATGCGGATGGCCACGCCTTCCAGCGGCGGGGCGATACGGTCGCGGATGGCCGCGAAGATTGCGGGCCACGCGGGGTCGTAGGACGTGACGACAACGGCGGGCATCGATAGCCAGCGTATGGGTTCGCTGTGCTGGCGTCGCGGCAGGGCGGCCCGGATGCGGTACGGTGGTTCGGTTGCGGCGGGCGGCAACCGCGGCGTGGGAGGCGCAATGCGACAGATCGTCTACACCATGAGCGTTTCGCTCGACGGCTACATCGAGGGGGCGGACGGCGATATGAGCTGGACGTTCCCGGGCGAGGAGCTCCACCGGTTCTTCAACTCGCTCGAAGCGGACTTCGACACGCACTTCTACGGGCGGCGGATGTGGGAGGGGATGGTCGAGTTCTGGCCAACCGCGACCGGCCATGAACTGCCGTACATCCGCGAGTACGCGGATACCTGGCTCGGGATGAATAAGGTGGTGTTCTCGAAGACGCTGGAGGACACCGGCGGGCACGCGACCATTGCCCGCGACGTGGACCCGGAAACCATCCGGCGCCTGAAGGCGGAGCCGGGCAAGAACATCTCGATCGGTGGGCCGACGCTGGCCGCGGAGTTCCTGCGCCATGGGCTTATCGACCGGGTTCAGCTCGCGGTCCACCCGGTGGTGCTGGGCGGCGGGAAGCCGATGTTCCCGCTTGGGGCGACCGAGCAGCTTCACTTCGTCAGCGAGCGGACGTTCCCGCAGGGGGTGGTGTTCCTGGAGTACGAGGTGGGATAGGGGCCGTCGGCTATCGCCGTTCGGCCTTCAGCCGCCGGGTCCCGCCTAGGCGGGGCGGGAGAAGGGCGGGGGTGGTCGCGGTGTGGCGGGGGTTGCCGCTGGAGTCGAGAGGCATCGCTGGGGGAGCGGTGGGACGCTCCCTTATGGTCGCGGTACTGGTCTGGGGTGTGGGAGAAGAGCGCTCCCTCTCCCGCACCTGCGGGAGACGGCCGGCGTGAGGGCGTCCGAGAGCGCCGAGGTTGCAGTGGGCCTCGACTACCGGCGGGCCTTGACGAACAGCTAAAGCCAATGGCCACGAGCCAATGGCCGACAGCCGAACGCCGTTGGCCCAGCGGAGCCACCGGCTGGTACGCTCCTTTCGATGGACAATCAGCGCTTGCGCGAGCTGCTGGACGCTGTCGCGCGTGGCGAACTGGAGCCGGCGGCTGCGGCGGCGCGCATCGAAACGGCGCCGGTGGCCGACCTCGGGTTCGCGGCCGTCGACCACCATCGTGCCGTTCGCGACAACCTGCCGGAAGTCATCCTCGGGCTGGGCAAGACGCCCGCACAGGTGGCCGCCATCGCACGGGAAGTGGCCGAACGCACGGGCAAGGTGCTCGTCACGCGCGTGGAGCCCGAGCAGCTCGCAGCCCTGCGCGATGCCCTGCCGGACGTACAGTCGAACGACCATGGGCGGCTCGCGTGGCTCGACCGCGCACCAACGCCGTGGGCCGGGCACGTTGCTGTCGTGACGGCCGGGACCTCGGATATCCCGGTGGCGGAAGAGGCGGCGGTGACGGCGGAGATGATGGGCGCGCGGGTGACGCGCCACTACGACATCGGGGTTGCGGGTATCCACCGCATCACGCCACACCTGGACGACCTGCGGCAGGCGAATGCGCTCGTGGTGGCGGCGGGTATGGAAGGCGCGCTCCCGAGCGTGATCGGCGGGCTGGTCGCGAACCCGGTGATCGCGGTGCCGACGTCGGTGGGCTACGGCGCGTCGTTCGGCGGGCTGGCGGCGCTGCTTGGCATGCTGAACAGCTGTGCGACGGGAGTGGCAGTGGTGAACATCGATAACGGGTTCGGCGCGGGCTATCTCGCGGCCACCATCAACCGCCTCGCGGTGGCGGCAGGGGCGCGGGGCGCGAAATGACGCTGGTCATCGGCGAGCCCGCACCACGGGCCCTCGTGTTCGACTGTTTCTCGGGGATCGCGGGCGACATGACGCTCGCGGCGCTGCTCGACGCCGGCGCGGACATCGATGTCGTGCGCAACGGGCTGGCGAAGCTTGGACTGCCATCGTTCAAGCTCGACACGGTGTGGGTGACGCGCGGCGGGATCAAGGCGCGGTACCTCAAGCTCAAGATCAGCGAGGAGCGCACCTACCAGCCCGACGAGATGCGCGACATGGTGCGCAAGGCCGGACTCCCCGAACGGGTGACGGAACGCGCGATCGCTGCCATCGACGCGCTCGCGCTGGGCGAAGCTGACGCGCACGAGACGGATACACCGCACCTCCACGAGGCCGGCGGCGTCGACGCGATGATCGATATCGTTGGGGCGATGCTCGCGCTCGAAGACCTCGGCGTTGCGGCGGCGTGGTGCCCGGTGGTGACCGTTGGTGCGGGAGCGATCACGAAGGCGTCGCATGGCCCGCTGCCCGCATCGCCGGGTCCCGCCGCAGCGAACATCCTTCGGCGCGCCGGGTTCGCGCAGCGGTTCGTGCAATCGGGTCACGAACTGGTAACGCCGACGGGTGCGGCGATCCTCGCGGCGGTCGCGAAGCCCGGCCCGGCCGTGCTGCGTCCCGAAGCGCAGGGCGCCGGGGCCGGTTCGTTCGATCCGCCGGAGCGTCCGAACGCGCTGCGTGTGTTCATCGGACTCCGCGAGGACGTGTACGAGCCGGTTCGCGACACGCCCTCGCTACCGGGCGTTTCGGTGCGCGAGGTGGTGCTGCTCGAAGCGAACATCGACGACATGGAGGCGGAGCTCCTCGCACACGCCCGCGACCGGCTCCTCGAGGCGGGCGCGTTCGATGCGTGGCTCGAACCGATCGGGATGAAGAAGGGCCGCTCGGCGACGAAGCTGTGCGCGCTCGTGCCGCCCGAAGAGGAGGCGCGGTTCGCCGGCATCTTCCTCTCGGAGACGACGACGCTGGGCGTTCGAACGCACCCCTACCGGCGGTACGAAGCCCGGCGCAGCACCGAGACGGTCATCACGAGCATGGGCCCGGTGCGCGTGAAGGTGCGCGAATGGCAGGGCAAGCGGCGGGTGACGCCCGAGTACGACGAGGTGCGGCGGCTCGCGATCGCCCATAACGTCCCGGCGATCGAGGTGCAGCGCCGGCTGGAGGCCGAACTCACGGGGAAGTGAGGGAGCGCCGTTGGCCGGCGGCTGCCTGGCCGGGGTGGGGCTTCCTCTCTCGCGACGGGGGCGAAGGGCTGCGGAGGTCGAAGCCTGGCCTTTGAGTCGAACCGGCATCGCCGGGGGAACCTTGGGACGCTCCCTTACGGTCGCGGTACGAGTTCTGCGTGCGCGAGAAGTGGAGTGTGTGCGAAGACTCCCGGCTCCCGCTCGCGCGACAACGGGGGAGGGTTGGGGTGGGAGCGGTTGGTCGCCGTTGATGGAGCGCTATCCGGGCCCTCGAGGCCGCGATGGGCCTCGACTGGCGCTTCGTGCGCAGATGGAAAGCCCCCTCCGTCGGGAGGGGGCTGTGTTGCGTTTGGGGCCGGGAGGTTAGCGGGCGACCATGCCGGTCAGGCGGTTCTCGATGATCTCGGCGGCCTGCTCGACGATGCGCTCGACGAGTTCCTTGACGGTCGGGATGTCGTTGATGAGGCCCTGGGCCATGCTGGCGCTCCAGATGCCGCCATCGACATCGCCTTCGCCGAACACGACATCGCGGCCGCGCTGACCCGACACCAGCGGGGCGATGTCCTCGAACGTGGAGTCGGGGCGAGCCTCGATCTCCTTCACCTGCTGCGAAATCCTGTTCCGCGCCACGCGGGCGGTGTTCCGGAA
>CAZWBW010000124.1:0-4465 GCA_964632355.1 uncultured Anaerolineaceae bacterium
CTCAGTGCTCAGTGCTCAGGGCTCAGGGCTCAGGGCTCAGTGCTCAGGGCTCAGGGCTGAGGGCTGGGTCCTAAAGAGAGCGGAATGCCTGGTGAACGAAAGGGGCGCTGGTGAGCGCCCCTTTCGCGTATTGGCGGCTAGATCGAGAACTGCAGGCCGAGCTGGCCCTTGATGGCGTTGATTTCGCCGAGGTGCATGAAGCCGTGGGTCATGATGACCTGGCGGAAGACGCGCCACTTCGGCATCTCGCCGAGGGGCTTGATCATCTGCACTTCTTCGAGCACCTCGAGCGGGACGTCCTTCACGTAGTCGAGGGTCGCCTTCGCGACCGCGTCGCCGTACTCGCGGAGTGTGGCGATGTCGTTGATGCGGATGGCGCGAGCGTCTTCGAGGCCCATGCCGGTGCCCTGGTCGACGGGCGGAAGCTGCATCCGGTCGGCGTAGCCCTGTTCGAGCCAGATGGGCTTCTGGCGCTGCATCACGAAGTGGGTGATGTTGTCGGCGGTCCGGTAGACGTGCCAGGCGTTGAAGCCGGCGCTGACGGTCTTGCCCTCGGGCAGCCAGTTGAGCTGCTCGGTGGTCATCGGGGCAAGGGCCTCGTCGGTCCAGTCGAACATCTGCGTAATGCCATCGACGAGCAGGTCACGAATGTCCAAGGCGTTTGCTCCCTTGCGGCGCTCGGCCGCGAGATAGTTTTGGGTGCCGCAAGCCTACCGGAGGAGCACGCCCTATGCACGCCCAACGGTAGACGTCGTCTCGGAGAGTTCGCCGTCGTGCATCGCGAAGACGCGGTCGGCTAGTGCGGCCATGGCCGGGTCGTGGGTGACCATGATGCCGAGCTTCCCCCGCCCCTTCACCTCCTGCACCAGCGATTCGACCACCTGCTTGCCGCGCTCGGAGTCGAGGCTGGCGGTGGGCTCGTCGACAAGCACAAGGTCGGGGTCGTTCATAAGGGCGCGAGCGATGGCCACGCGCTGACGCTCGCCACCGCTGAGTTCGGAAGCGAGCGCATTCGCCCGCCGTTCGAGGCCGAGCTCGGCGAGGAGCATGTCAGCCCGCTTCCGAGCATTCCCCACGCCCTTGGCGCCGATCGCTTTGATGACGAGCAGGTTTTCGCGGGCGGTGAGATAGGGGAGCAGGTTGTTGGCCTGGAAGACGTAGCCAACACGCTCGCGGCGATAGCTTGCCCGTTCGCCGTCGGAGAAGGACGCGATGTCGCGGCCATCCACTTCGATGCGGCCTTCGGTCGGGCTGAGGAGCCCACCGATCATGGCGAGCAGCGTGGTCTTGCCGGAGCCGCTGGGGCCGACGAGGGCGACGAATTCGTTCTCGTGCACTTCGAACGAGACGTTGCGGACAGCCCGAACGGCGGATTCGCCGCTGCCATAGGTCTTCGAGAGGTTGGTGACGCGAAGCTTGGCCAAAGTGGACCTCACTGCTGCTGCCCGAGGGCAATTATCGGGTCGGTCTTGAGCACCTGGCGGCCGGAGAAGAGCGCGCCGATGATAGCGGTGACGATGAGCCCTGCCGCTGTGGTGACGTACGTGCCGGTAGTGAACGCGATAGGCAGGGAATCGGGGAGTTGCTCCAGCGCCCGTTCGGTAAGCCATGCAGCCGGGATGGCCACAGCAAGGCCAGCGATGGCGAGCGCGAGCACCTGGATCACGATCTGGCGGAACACGAACGCGTTGCTCGCGCCGATGGCTTTCAGGACGCCGATCTGCGGCACCTTCTGCAGCGTCAGCACGTAGAAGAAGACGCCGATCACCAGTGCGCCGATGATGAACGCGGCGGCGCGGAGCGACTGGATGGTGGAATCCTGGCCGGCCACCCCTTCGATGTTCGCGAAGGCGGTGTCCTTGTTCACGATTTCGAACCCGGGGCCGCGGGTGCCCGGGAGCCCATCACCCTTCAGCAGCACGACGCTCGCAGCCGGGGGCTGGTCCACGTCGCCGTAGCGGAGTTCCTGCCAGCTCGAGCGGAGCAGGTACACGGTGGGCTGGAAGAAGAACGCGCCCTGGTCGATTTCGCCGACGATTTCGAATTCGCGCTGCGCGAGGCGAACCGAAACCTGCACGGTATCGCCGACCGACAGGCCGGACGCTTCGAGGAAGCGCTTGTCGGCGAGCACCGCGTTCGTGTCGTCGGGAGTGAGCGCGCGGCCCGAGGTGACGTCCGGTTCGCCGATCGTGCCGGGGTCGTACCCGAGGAACGCGGCGGAGTCGACGTCGCCGTCGGCGTCGATGTAGTTGACGGCGATATAGCCCAGCGACGCGGCCTCCTCGACTTCGGGAAGCGCGCTGATGGCATCGACGGTATCTTCGCCGAGTTCGGAGCGAATAACGCTCAATCCCGCGATATCAGAATAGGCGATGGCATCGGCGTCCCATTTGCGGAGGGCGCTGCCGGCCAGTTCGTGCAGGCCAAGGCCGAGGCCCGTGACCATGAGGATGAGGTAGGAGATGAGCGTGACGATGAGGGCGATAAGCGCGAACTGTAGCTTTCGCCGCCGCATCTCAAGTAGACCGATCACTGTGCGGCATCCTCCTTGCTGCGCGGCACGAGGCCATCGAGCAGGATCGTGAGGTAGTCATCCAGCATTGCATCCTCCGGTGCGGCGAACCGTCGCGGCATGATGTCTCGGAGCAGTCCGTCGGAGAAGAGGACGGCCATGAGCGCCACCGAAGCGGTGCGCGGATCGATATCGTGGCGGACGAGCCCGGCGTCCCGGGCGGCAGCAATGTACCGCTCGAACTCGTCGTAGAGTTCGTTGGCGACACGCATCAAGCGTTCGTCGAGGTCCGGGTCGCGGCCCCATTCGAACAGGCTCGTGCGATGGGCATCGCGAGACCGGGCGAACGCGATGAGCGTCTCGAGCATGCGGCGGCGAAGCTCGGCGCGAAGGTCAGCCGGGTGTGCCGGTAGCGCCCCCGGCCGCAGCGCATCGAGCGCACGCTCGGACTGGCGCTCGATGGCAGCGGTGAGCAGCGCTTCTTTCGAGGGGAAGTAGCGGAAAAGGGTCACCTCGTTCACGCCCGCCTCGGCCGCGATGCGGCGGGTGGTCGCTCCGCGCTGGCCTTCACGATGGAAGACGGTTGCTGCGGCATCGAGGATGCGGTCGCGGGTGGGTGTCACGGAGTTCAGCGTATCAGGCAAGTGCTTACTTGCCTAACGACTCACCCCTCCAACGCTGCCCCAAAGGAATGTCCGAAGTAGGATCCGGGCATGGCCACTCCGACGGCGCCCACTCCATCGCTCAAACTCGAACGCGAGGCCTGGAAAACCGGTGCGTTCTGGGTCGCGGGCGTCGACGAGGTGGGCGTGGGGCCGCTCGCGGGGCCGGTAACAGCGGCCTGCGTGGCCCTGCCACCGCGGCGGCGATTCAAGTGGTACAAGGCGGTCCGGGACTCGAAGGTGCTCTCGGAGGCGACCCGCCGCGAGCTCGCCGAGGAGATCCGCGCGAGCGTTCCGTACGCCATCGGATGGGCCTCGCACGAGGAGATCGACAGCATCAACATCTACCGGGCGCGGAAGCTCGCAATGGTTCGCGCATTTGACCAGCTCGAAGTGCAGCCGGACGCGATCATTTCCGATGCGCTGCCCCTGCCGCTGCGAAATGTGCGGCCGGTCATCGACGGCGATGCGCTGTCGGTTGCGGTGGCCGCGGCGTCGATCCTGGCGAAGGTCGAACGGGACGCGTTGATGGAAGAGATGTGCGAGCGGTACCCGGGTTACGGGTTCTGCCACAACAAGGGCTACCCGACGCCAGAGCACAAGCGGCTCCTGATAAAGCGGGGGCCGTGTCCCATCCACCGGCGCAGCTTCGCCCCGGTCGCGCAACTGGCACTGGCGTTGCCCGAATGACTGCACGGCAGCGGTTGGGCGAGTTCGGCGAGCGGCTGGCGGTCCACCGGCTGGAGGCATCGGGGTTGCGAATCCTGGCGCGGAACGTCCGCGTGCCGTCGGGCGAAATCGACATCCTCGCGGAGGACGGCGACGACCTTGTGTTCGTCGAAGTGCGCACGCGGCGAAGCGTCCCGGGCGTCGCGGCCGAATCGCTAACCCCGGCAAAGCTGCGGCGCATGTGGCAGTGCGCGATGGACTACTGCGACCGCGAGGGCGCCGACCCCGAACGGGTCCGCATTGACGTTGTCAGCGTCGACATCGGCCGGCGCGGCCGGGTGGAGGTGGTGGAGCACTTCCGGGGGATCGAGATACCGGATTAGGGAGTGCTCGGCGCTCGGTACGGACGGGACTGGAAGCTGCTGAATGGTGCCGAAGGTGGGATTCGAACCCACATGGGCTTGCGCCCGGCGGTTTTTGAGACCGCTGCGTCTGCCATTCCGCCACTTCGGCACGCGCTGACATCATACGGGCGCGGGCGCGCTCGGGGCAGTGAAAAAGCCCGCCACAAGCGGGCGGGCCTCCAATGCTTAGATGGAGCGGAAGACGAGGGTCGAACTCG
>CAZWBW010000124.1:4475-6660 GCA_964632355.1 uncultured Anaerolineaceae bacterium
AAGGAGGCGCTCTACCACTGAGCTACTTCCGCTTGCGCCTTTAAGTATAGCAGGCAGAGACGTTGCGCCAAGCCGTTTCTCGGCTCAGGTGCACATCCGGCGAACGATTTCGTACATGAGCTCGACGCCCATGTTCAGGTTCTCGATGGCCAGGAACTCGTTGTTGCCGTGGAACCCGGCCCGCTCTTCGGGGCTCAACAGGCAGGGGATAAACCCGTAGGCGGGGATTCCGCGGGCGCGCAGGAACCGGTTGTCGGTGCCGCCGACGGTCATTGTTGGGACCACCACGGCGTCTTCCATTGCTTCGTGCAGGACATCCTGGATGGTACGGAAGAGCTCGGTGTCCCAGGGGACGGCGGAGGTAGGCTCGCCCTGGTCGGGCGATTCGAGTTCGATGATGATGCGGTCGTCGTCGATGTAGTCGCGAATCTGTTCGATCCAGTCGGCCTTCGACTGACCCGGAAGCAGACGGCAATCGATGACGGCCTCGCTCTTCGCGGGAATGACGTTGGCCTTGATGCCGCTGTTCAGCATCGTGACGTTGAGGGTGTTCACGAACATGGCGTGGAGTTCGGGGTTGGCGCGAATGCGGGCCTCGAGCTCCTCGCGGTCATCGAGCGAGGGAAGGAGCCCCGCCTGGTGCAGGCGCTCGACGTAGGCGCGAGTTTCGTCGGTGAAGGTGATGCCGCGATCCCAGTCGGCGAGTTTGAGCAGGGCGCGCATGAGGTGCACGGCGGAGTTGTCCTCGTGCGGGCGGCTGCCGTGCCCGGGCGTGCCGACAGCAGTGAGGCGAAGCCAGCAGATGTCCTTTTCGCTTGTGGCGATGGAGAACACCTTCCGGTCCAGCCCGAAGAGCCGGGGCGTGCCAGAGCCGCCCTCGCTCAGTTCGAACTCGACGTCGACGACGTCGGGGCGATGCTTGCAGAGCCACGCCATGCCGTATTCGCTGCCGGCCTCTTCGTCGGGGACGGCGCAGAATACGAGGTCTCGCTTGAGGGCGAGGCCCTGGCGCTTCAGCAGGAGGAAGGCGAGGAGCTGCATCACGCCGCAGCCCTTCATATCCACGGCGCCGCGGCCGTAAACACGACCGTCTTTGATCACGCCTTCGAACGCGGGGACGTCCCAGTACTCTTCTTCGACCGGCACGACATCGGTGTGGTTGCAGAGCATGAGGGGGCGCTTCGAACCATCCCCGCGCAGCCGGGCGACTAGCACCTCGCGGTTCGGGGCGGTCTCGATGTACTCGGTTTCGATGCCCTCGGCTTCGATGATGGAGCCGAGGAAACGGGCGGCTGGCTTTTCGTTGCCGGGCGGGTTCGAGGTGTCGATCTGGAGGTAGCGCACGAAAATGTCGAGCGCTTCGTCGAAGATGGGCTGCCAGTCCATGGGTACATCCTGAGCGGCATCGGCCGGTGCGCGGGCATGGTGGCCGATCCGTGGTTCGCGCGCAACGAACCATTTGCAGTAAGGCCGCGCACGCTACAATGGAAGAGCGCAGAGCGAGTGTGTGTGCGGGCCTCGTTAGCTCAGCTGGTAGAGCGAGCGATTCGTAATCGCTAGGTCCACGGTTCGAGTCCGTGACGAGGCTCCAGTTCTCCTTTCTCCTTCCCCGTTCTCCACGTTCCCTTCGAGGCCCAGGTAAGGCTCGTTCTGTGCCGCGGGCGCTGTTACTTATGTAGCGCCGCCACTGTTACCTGCAGAACAACGGTGAGCGCTCGGCCTCGAAAAGGTAGTTCGTGGCCCGTGACCGGGCACAACACCAAAAAGGGGAACCGCAAATGGAGTTCGACTGGATAGCCTGGGTGAACCAACTCGTCGAGGCGATCTACGCCATCCTTGCGGCGGCGGGAGGCTCCGTTCCGAGCTAGGGCAAAGCGCAAGCAGCGAACAAAGCACGAAGCACCCGGGTGTTCCCGGGTGCTTCTTCGTTTGCGTCTTGGAGGGGCCGGACTACTCCTCGTAGTACTCCAGGCCGAGGTGGGTGATCTGCTCTTCGCCCATAAGGTAGCGGAGCGTGTTCTTCAGCTTCGTGTGCTGAATGAACAGGTCGTGCTCCGGGTAGACCTCGGGCGCGTGCTCCGGCGACTTGAAGTAGAAGGAGAGCCACTCCTGGATGCCCTTCATGCCGGCGCGCTGGGCGAGGTCCATGAAGAGCGCCAGGTCGAGCACGAGCGGCGCGGCAAGG
>CAZWBW010000125.1:0-6642 GCA_964632355.1 uncultured Anaerolineaceae bacterium
ACGGCGACCAGTTCGAACGCAATCACCAGGGCGATCACCGCCCAGCAGAGCACGTTCGCACGCGTAGGACGGACCGCAGCTGCGACCACCGCGACCGCCTGTGCGCGGACCCCGCGTCCATGCGCTGCGGATCGGGGAAATGGGCCGCTCGCCCGGGTGGAATGCATCGCGGCTGACATCGCATGGCCTCCCCGCGGCGCTGTACTGCGACCAGCCTAGACCGGCGGGATGCGCGAACGCGGGAACCGGATCACACAGCGCGTTCGAAGGCGGCGCGAGTCGCGCCGTTCTGTGACTCACGGCACAGACCAGCGAACCTAGCGGCCGCGGAGTTTGCGGAGATTCTGCGCCAGGATGATGACGCCAATCGCGGCTACCGCGCCAAGCGCAAGCTGCCACGCGAACTCATAGATAAGGATGGCGGCCGAG
The DNA here is from genome assembly GCA_964632355.1 of uncultured Anaerolineaceae bacterium. Classification (GTDB taxonomy): domain Bacteria; phylum Chloroflexota; class Dehalococcoidia; order Tepidiformales; family Tepidiformaceae; genus JALOAP01. Next base: position 430 of record CAZWBW010000125.1, read on the forward strand.
ATGATGGCGAGCACGACGGTCGTGTTCAGGAGCAGCGACCTGATGGTGCCACGAAGAATGCTGTCGACGACCACAGCGGCACCGATTAGCACCAGGATCGCGGAGATTGTGTCGGTGTCGGTGAAGGTCACGAGCGCGGCGCCGGTCAGGAGAAGGAGACCAACGCTCAGCGCGGCCCAGAGTTCCGCGAGGCGGCTTCGGCGGGCTTCGCCGGGCGGTTCGGGGTCGAGGGCGCGGTGGATGTGTGCGCGTGCGGGACCGAGGTAGCCGTTTTCGACCGCTTCGAGGCCCATCTTCATTTCTACGATGGAGCGTTCGAGTTCCTGTTCGCGCGCGCGGAGGTCGTTCAGTTTCGCTTCGCCGCGGGAGACGTCCTCGCGGAGTTTACTCACGTCGTGGTGCGGAGACCCGTTCGACGCCAGGGAGATGGCCTGCGCGTCGAGCCGCCGGAGTTCGGCGGTGAGCTCGCGGGCGGCGGCCTGTGTTTGCTCGAGGTCGGCGGCGAGTTCGCGGAGGCGCTGTTCGATAACCGCCGGGGTTCGCGACGGCGGAGCCACCTTGCCAAGGCCCGCCCACCCGATCGGGTCGTACCAGGTATGGCGGACCGTACCCTCGCGCGTGTACTTCGGACCGGCCGGCGCAAGTTCGCCAGCGAAGACGTCTTCGGTATCGAGGCCCCAGAGCCCGCGGTAGTGATCCACCCAGCCCACGTCGTCGCCGATAACGACGGGGTTCCACTCGAGTTCCTGGCGGGGCCCGACGGAGACGCCATCGCCCCGGGCGTAATCGACGAATGGCACGCGGACGAGCGCTTCGGCCGCACGTACAGCGGCGGAGGGATCGCCCTGCCGTAAGACGTCGCGCCAGATGCGGCGCACCGTGTGCATCGCGTTCGCGACGGGGCGCAGGAACTTCACTTCGACAGACGTGAGGTATTCGCCGGGACGGAAGTAGCTCGCGTGGGAGCCAGCGCCGGCGAAGACGACCGGGTGGCCATCGATGATGGTCAGTTCGGGGTCGTCCCAGCGGCGGCGAAGGTCGTCGCCGGTGTAGTCGTGTGCGGCGCAGGCGAACCAGACCGGCCGGGGCTCGCGCCCTTCGACGTCATCGAGATAGATGAGCACCTGCTCCCAGTCGGCTTCGTGGTCGTTGACGCCGAAGAACGAGGAACGCCAGTCGTTCATGGCGTAGAAGAAGTGGTACTGGAGGACGATGTAGCCATCGCTTCGAAACACCCGGCCGTAGTAGGGGACGGCGGTGTTCTCGCGGCGTATGTCGCGATACTGGAGTTCGGCGCGCCCGGCGGTACCGCCGGGCACCTTCCCACGGAGGTAGAGCGACAGCTGGAACATCGAGTCGATGAACCGCGGGAGGAGGCCCACGCGGGCCAGCCGGCCCGAGCCTTGGAACGGTGGCCGCGTCTTCCGCCAGCGCTCGTATTCGAGGCCACTGAGGGGTGTTTCGACGAAGCGAAGGAAGAGCGGGGCATCGTTTTCGGCGCCGTGGGCGACGAGCTTCTCGACGGTAAGTTCGCCGGCCGGGACGAGCTGTTCGGGGGGCTGGTCGGGGACGCGACGCCAGAGGCTACAGCGCTCGATGTACGGTTCGACCGGGCAGGGGAAGAACATCTCGCCCTGTGTGTAGTGAACGATGGGTTCGTGCCGGCGAAGTAACTCGAGTTCGCTGGTCACAGCGCTTCTCCCCGGCGGAGGAATGCGCGTTGAACCTCGGACTGGTTGAGGTAGAAGACCTGGAGCACGCTCACCGCCATCACGGAGTAGCTGGGATGGCCGTGGAAGTAGGAGAGCAGCGCGAGGGCCATGACAAGGCCGACCCAGATCATGGTCGCGGTCCACGCCCAGCGCTGGAGCCGCCACAGTCCAATGGCAACGAGGAGCCCCCACGCTGCGATGGCGAGGAGCACTGCGATCTGCTCGGGCTCGCGGTCACCGGTCGGAATGGCGCGCTGGCGCACCAGCACCTCGCCAGCGGTGACCATGGCGTTCACCGCCTGGACGGCTGCGATCAGTGCTACGCCGGCCGGTCGCTCCGGATTCTTCGCCACAGCAGTCTCCCCTGACGCATGACAGACTGCCGCGGCGCGTGGGGGACGATGCCCCTTCGGTTCGCGGTTGATAGCAGTTCATTAGGCTGCCGGCCCGGGAGGACCATGCCGGCGCTATTTCCGCCATCGAAATTCTTGCACGATCACCACCCTCTGGTAGGATTCGCCGCCAAACCCCATCCATCGCGCCGGGCCAATGCAGGAATCGGGCGCGTCTCGGAGCGAACCATGACCACGCTAGAACGTCCGTACTCGCGCTACGCGAACTGGAAGGATGAGTACCAGTCGCGGTTGAAGTCTCTCGACGAAGCGATGGAGGTGATCCAGAGCGGCGACCTGGTCGGCGTATCGATCCTGTTGCCGACGGTGCTGGCGACGGCGTTCCACAAGCGCGCCCGCCAGCTCGAGCGGGTCGACATCCGCTTCCTCGCCCCGCGCGAGGCATTCCTCTTCGGGGACGAACGTCCGAACGGCGAAAAGGAAATCGAGATCTTCATCGGCGACGGCATCCGCCCGGCGCACGACGCCAAGATCGCGACGTACCTGCCGAACACGTTCATGCTCGGGATGAAGGCGTTCGATGCGGGCCGCGATGAGGCGCGCATGCCCGACGTCTACCTGACGGCCGTGAGCCCGCCGAACGAGCATGGCTATGTCCATTTCGGCCCGCATATGTGGACGAAGAAGGCGTACAGCAAGCGGGCGAAGCACACGATCGCCGTGATCGACCCGAACATGACGCCGGTGTTCGGCGATGTGTGGATGCACGTTAGCGAGATCGACACGTTCATCGAAGGCGTCATCAAGCCAGTGGACCGTGCGGCGATTCGGCACCGGGTCGAGACCGAGGCGCCGGAGGAGAACCGCGCGGAGCTGCTGAAGATCCTCGATAAGGCGAGCGACGAACAGCTTGCGCTGGCCGAGGAGACGTTCCACCTGATGCCGCCGAGCCTGCTGTACCAGGCGCTCGGGCAGTCGGAGGTGGATCCTGCGGCGCAGGCGATCGCGGACAACATCCGGCAGCTCATTCGCGATGGGGACACGATCCAGGTCGGGGTGGGCGAACCGAGTTCGCTCATGTTCAAGGCGGGCGCGTTCGATGACGCGAAGCACCTCGGAATCCACACCGAGCTGGGTTCGCCGGGCCTCGCGAAGCTGTGGGAGCGCGGCATCCTCGACAACAGCATGAAGACGATTCACCGCGGGAAGGCGGTGGCGGTCGCGTGGACCGGCTGCGACGCCGAGGACCTGAAGATCATCGCGAACAACCCGGCGTTCGAACTGTACGACCCGGACTTCCTGCTCAACCCGCGGTACATGAGCCAGAACCGGAACATGACATCGATCAACAGCGCCGTCGCAGTGGACCTGCTCGGCCAGATCGCAAGCGAGTGCCGGTTCGGCGGGCACATGATCAATGGCACGGGCGGCCAGCCGGACACGCATATCTCGGCGATGCTTTCGCCGGGCGGCCGGGCGATCACGGTGATGCGGTCGACGGCACTCGAGGGAACGGTTTCGAAGATCGTTGCCCGGCACGAGGCGGGCACGCTCGTGACCATCCCGCGGTATCTCGCGGACACGATTGTGACGGAGTACGGCGTCGCGCGGCTGCTCGACAAGAACCACCGGCAGCGGGCGGACGAACTCATCAGCATCGCCCACCCGGACTTCCGTGCGGAGCTCCGCCGCGAAGCCGAGCAGCTGGTTGGCAAGCTGTAGTTCCGTTCGAACGCACGCGTGAACAGGGCGGCCGCCTGGCCGCCCTTTCGTTTGCCCGGGACAACGCGTCAGAAGCTGTCAGAGGAGGCTGCCGGTATGATGAGGGGCCATCTGAGACGTGGAGAAAGCTATGCCGAAAGTTGACGGAGCCACGATCATCGCCCGTGCGCTTCGCGACCAGGGAGTGGAGCACATCTTTGGTGTGCTCGGCGTCCCCGTGTACCCGATCGCCTACGCCGCGGAGAAGGAGGGCATCAAGTTCTATGCCTTCCGCAACGAGCAGGCCGCGAGCTATGCGGCGGGGGCGCTCGGGTACCTGACGGGGCGGCCGGGCGTGTGCCTGGCGGTCTCGGGCCCGGGCATGATTCACGCCATCGCGGGGCTTTCGAACGCCTGGGCGAACTGCTGGCCGATGCTGCTCATCGGCGGGGCGAACGACTCGTACCAGAACGGGCTCGGCGCGTTCCAGGAAGCGCCGCAGATCGAGGCTGCCCGGCCGTTCGTGAAGTATGCGGCGCGGCCCGACAGCATGGCGCGGATGCCGTTCTTTATCGAGCAGGCGGTGCGGCACAGCATGGCCGGACGCCCCGGCGCCACCTACATCGACCTGCCCGGTGACTTCATCTCCGGGGAAATCGAAGAGGAGCAGGTCGTCTATCCGCGGAAGTACGAGGAACCACCCCGTCCGTTCGCTGACCCCGCCGAAGTGCGCCGTGCGCTCGATGTGCTCAAGAGCGCCGAAAACCCGCTCGTCATCGTCGGGAAAGGCGCCGCGTACGCCCGCGCGGAGAACGAAGTCCGCGAGTTCATCGAGACGACGCAGCTCCCGTTCCTCCCTTCGCCGATGGGCAAGGGGCTGCTTCCCGACGATCACCCGCTCGCAGTCTCGGCGGCGCGTTCGTATGCGCTGCAGAACGCGGACGTGGTGTTCCTCATCGGGGCGCGGCTGAACTGGATCATGCACTTCGGGCAGCCGCCACGGTTCCGGGCGGACGTCAAAACGATCCAGCTCGAAATCGCGCCCGAGGAGATCGGGAACAGCGTGCCGGCAGAAGTGGGGCTTGTCGGCGACGCGCGGGCGGTGATGTCGCAGGTGAACGAGGCGCTGCGCGCGAACCCGTGGCAGTACCCGGCAGAGACCACCTGGCGTGTTGGGCTCCAGCAAAAGATCGCGGAGAACCAGGCCGCGACCGAGCCGCTGCTGAACGACGACAAGGTGCCGATGGGGTACTACCGGGCGCTGCGCGAGATGCGGGACGTGATGCCGCAGGACGTGATCTTCGTGGCCGAAGGCTCGAACACGATGGACATCGCACGGGCGGTGATCCCGAGCTTCCTCCCGCGCCATCGGCTCGATGCCGGCTCGTTCGGCACGATGGGTGTCGGGCTGGGGCAGGCGATTGCAGCGGCGGTCGCGAACCCGGGCAAGAAGGTGGTGGCGCTCGAAGGAGACTCGGCGTTCGGCTTCAGCGGCATGGAAGTCGAAGTCGCGTGCCGGTTCAACCTGCCGATCGTGTTCGTCGTGTTCAACAACAACATGGGCGGCGGCCAGCGGTACGTGGTCGGCGCGCGCTACGAGAAAGTCATCGAGGCGTTCGGCGGCAAGGGATACCACACCGAGACGCCAGACGAACTTCGCGCGGCGATGCAAGCGGCGCTGGCCGACCCGACGCCGAGCCTGATCAACGTGGTCATCGACCCGAAGGCGCAGCGGCGGCCACAGCAATTCGCGTGGCTCACGCGGTAACCAAACGCGTTCGGGGCACACGAAGAGGGGGCAGACCCGCGGGTCTGCCCCCTTCGTTACATGTAACCGAACGGGGCTACTGCCCGCCGACAGCGCTGACGGGTTCGGGCGTGTGCTCGGCGGCGGTAGCCCTGCTGCGGACGGCCGCGGCGGCCGCGGCCGTGGCGCGTGAGCCCTTCTCGGCGACGCGGTAGACAAGGTTCGTGCCGCGGGCGAGCTTCCACTGGGCGTGGAGCGCGGGCAGGCTGGCGAGGAAGAACGTAATCACGGCCATGAGCGGCCACATCAGGAAGCTGATCACGACGTGATACCACTTCACGTAGCTCGGACGCGGGCCGCGCTGGCTGTACTCGATGGCGATCAGCACGAGAAGCGGCACGAGGCAGAAGTACACCATCGCGGTGACGATGGTGAGCGAAACCCACCAATCGAACGAGAAGTCACCGGTCGCGAGCGTCCACGGCTGCCAGTTCGGGCCGGGGAGGGTGATGACCGGTTTGCGCCACCATTCGGGAAGCGGAGCGCCCCACTTCGCCGCCATGATGAGCGGGACCTGGGTGCCGAGCGTGACCAGGTACCATTGCGCCATCCAGAGCGCGTGTACCTTGGTCACCGCGCCGGAGAGGACCAGCCGGCGCTTCAGGCTCAGGGGCGAACGGCGGTTCAGCGTCGCACGCCA
>CAZWBW010000126.1:0-6638 GCA_964632355.1 uncultured Anaerolineaceae bacterium
TAGGCCTCGGGCTGGTAGTAGTCGTAGTACGAGACGAAGTACTCGACGGCGTTGTGTGGGAAGAACTCCTTGAGCTCGGAGGCGAGCTGTGCCGCAAGCGTCTTGTTGTGCGCGAGCACAAGCGTCGGCCGCCCGGTCTGCGCGATGACATTCGCGATGGTGAACGTCTTCCCGGAACCCGTAACGCCCAGGAGCGTCTGATACCGATCGCCGCGGTTAACTCCCTCGACGAGCTTTTCGATCGCCTGGGGCTGGTCGCCGGTGGGCTTAAAATCGGCGACCAGTTCGAAGCCGGACGGGGCATCAGCGGGTGCGAGCGAAACCATGGGATCGAGTGTAGCAGCCGGGGAAACCGGCGAACATCCGTTCTGGCCGAACATTCGTGAACCGAACCGGGCAGGCCGAATGGCGCGTGAGAACAGTGCCCTGGTGGGAAGTCGTGCACATGTGGCTTGTTACGCATCTGACATCCCTTTTCCGCGCCTTTTCCCAAACAGCCTGCTATCGTGATCTGGCCGAATCCCGGTGCCCCTGCCGGGAACGGGGGACCCACTTTTGGGGCGTGTTGCGCGATTGCGCATAGGCGACCTTCCGACGCCAAGCCCGTCAGCTAACCCCGTAGGCGTTCGGGAGGCGATGGCATTCCCTGCTCTTGCCTCCACATTCGGCAGCGGCTGACCTTGTTTGTGTCACGCCGCGAACGAGACTGGGAGGTTCCATGAACATCGCACTGGTAGCAGGCGAGCGCACCGGGCAGTCGACGGTGTGCCGGTTTTCCGAGCCCACGCTCGACGCGGTGGAAGCCTCGGTTGCCCGCTTACGCAGCTGGGCGATTGTGCGAGAAGTACAGCTCGCAGGGCGGCCATTCATTCGGCTCAATGGCGCTGACCGCATGATCGTGCACTTACCAATCGCGGGCTGTGCCGACCCGCGGCCGGAAACGGGCGTCATTCCCGGCCGGCTTCAACCAGGAAAGACCGCATCGGTCGAACACGTATCGTTCGCTCGCGCGGTGGAACTCGCGCCGCAACTGGCAAACCAACTCGACCGAACGTGCGGTCTTGCAGGGCCAGTTGAGTTTCATGCTGGCGAGAACGGGTTCGACGAAGGGACGCTCGTCATCCCGGTGATGGATTCGCCACAGGCTACGGACCGCCAGGAACTCGCGCAGACGTTTTAGCACAGGCGAAACGCTGCCTTCTTCCTCCGTTAACCATGACGGGGGATGTTCGATGCGTGGCGGAACCAAATGACGTGTTCTCAGCGTCTTGATCCCTACGGCAGCACATCTGCCATCCCGCTGCGTGGCTCACCCCGCCGAACGCGCAGCCACTCCTAAAGGAGGCACCCGGAGTATGCAACTCGCTCCGAGCGCTGATATGACAGCGCCTGAACGTCCCATTACGGCCGACCCCATCGCGGAGGCCGGTCAACTGCTTCGCAAGGCAACACGGTTGCCGTTCGAGGCGAAGCGGCCCCGGGCGTGGGCACGCCAATTCAGTTCCCTCGTGTCCGACGCCCGCAAGGCTGTTGTCGCGCACATCCTTCGCGCGGAACGGCCCGATTCCGCGATCAATCAGCTCAGCGCCGAGCGGCCCGAACTGCGGCCCGTCATCGAGCGGCAGAACGGGGAACACAAGACGCTCCTGCTCGAGGTGTTCCAGCTCGCCGAAGACGCCCAGGTGCTGAGCAACCCGGGAATCTGGGACATGGTGGAATTCACCGAAAAGGCGAAGTCGCTGGTGCAGGCATTGGAACGGCATCAGCGCCGCCTCGTCGACATCACGTACGAAGCGACCTGGCGCGACATCGGGGGGGAAGCCGGATAGTCGGCCTCTCGACGCGCGCAAACGAAGGGGCAGGCCAATTGGCCTGCCCCTTTCTTCGCTCTCGTGCGATCAGCCTTAACTCGCGAGGCGGCCTGCGGCGATGCTTTCCTCGCGCGCGCGGGCGACGAGCTCCGGGAGGCGGGCGATCACCTCGTCGATCTCCTCGGGGGTAGTCGCTTCGCCGAGGCTGAATCGGACGCTGCCGACGGCACGCCGAATCGGCACGCCCATGGCCATGAGGACGTGCGACGGCTCCCAGGTGGAGTTCGAGCAGGCCGAGCCGGAGCTGGCCGCAATGCCCGCGCGGTCGAGCTCGGCCACCAGCACGTCGCTTTCGACACCTTCGAAGGAAACGTTCAGGTTGTTCGGCAGGCAGTTCTCCTGGCAGCCGTTCACCTGCGTGCCGGGGACGTTCGCGAGGATGCCTTCACGGAGGCGTTCGCGCAGGGCACGAACGCGGGCGGCACGCTCGTGGACGCCCTGCTGGCTCAGTTCGAGAGCGACGGCGGTGCCGACAATGCCGGCGACATTTTCGGTCCCGGCGCGTTTCTGCATCTCCTGCCCGCCCCCGTGGAGCAGCTGTCGGAATGGCGTCGCGCGGCGCAGGTAGAGGATGCCCGAGCCCTTCGGTCCGCCGAACTTGTGCGAGGAGAGGCTGAGCGCATCGACGCCGAGTTCGGTGACGTCGAGATCGAGCCAGCCGGGGGCCTGCACGGCGTCGGTATGGAGCAGGACGCGGTGGTGCTGCTCGCGGGCGTGTTCGCGCAGCAGGCGGCCGATCTCCGCGACTGGCTGGACGGTGCCGACTTCGTTGTTCGCCAGCATCACACTGGCGAGCACCGTCCCCGGCCGGAGCGCTGCTTCGATGTCTTCGACCCGCACGCGTCCGTGGGAGTCGCAGCCGACGTAGGTGACCTCGAACCCGAGTTCTTCGAGGTACTGCGCGGTGTGGAGCCCGGCGTGGTGCTCGATAGCGGTCGTGATCACGTGGTTGCCGGCCCCGGCGCGGCGCATCGCGTAGGCGATGCCGAGCATGGCCGCGTTGATGCTCTCGGTGCCGCCGCTGGTGAACAGGATCTCCGCGGGGCGGGCGCCGAGGCAGGCCGCGACCCGCCGCCGGGCGTCGTCGACCGAGCGCTGGGCTTCTCTCCCGAGGGAGTAGAGCCCGCTCGGGTTGCCGAACTGGCCGTCGAGGTAGGGCAGCATGGCCTCCCGGGCCTCAGGGCGAAGCGGGGTCGTGGCGGCGTGGTCGAGATAGATCACGGCCTGAGCGTAGCAGACGCGCCAGGTCCGTTGTGTGGGTGCGGCGAGCCGGGTAGGCTGCGCTCGTGCCCGAAGAATCGCTACTCACCCCGGAAGTTCGAGCGGCCGTTGGCCGCACCTCTGAGCCGGTCAAGGTTGTCGTCACGGAGCGGGCCGTGGAGCGTGCGCTCGAAACGTACGGCATGCCACCACGGAAGCTGGCCCCGGGCGATCCGGTCCCCGGCATCGTTACTGTCGCGCTCGAAGCGGACGTGCGGTCCGTCTCGGCGCCCGAAGTGCTCCCGAAGTCGCTGCTGATTTCGAACGAACTCTCGTTCGAGCGGCCGCTTCGCCTCGGCGAGGAGTTGTCGGTACAGCAGCGAATCGCCGACATCAGCGAGCGGCTGGGCGGTCGCTTCGGCTACAGCATCTACGTGCGAACGGAAACCGAGTATCGCGACGCGAACGGCGAGGTCGTGGCCCGGACCGGCACCACGATGATGCAGTACGACACCGAGGGAGAAGAGAACGAGGAGGCCGAAGGATGAGCCGCTGGGAATCGCTGCAGGAAGGGCAGGAACTCCCGGTGCTCGAACTCGCGCCGGACCTCGGGCAGGTCATCCGGTACTGCGCGCTGCACTGGGCCTTCCCGCCGTTCTTCTACGACGTCGACGCGGCGCGGGCGATGGGGATGCCCGGCACACTCGTCCCGGGACCACTGAAGGCGGGGCTCCTGTACCGGGCGCTCGATGAGTGGCTCGCTGGCGAGGGGTTCGTGCGGCAGGTGCGCGCCGCGCACCGGCGGCCCGACACGACCGGCGATCCGATCATGATCACCGGGCGGGTGGCACGCGTGTACGAAGAAGACGGGGCGCGGCGGGCGGACCTCGAGCTGGTGATCATCAACAAGGAAGGCCAGCCGTCGGTCCGCGGCTTCGGCGTCGTCGAGTTCACGAAGTAGCAGGGTTCGAAGACACAAAGAAAGGTCCCGGTGTTTGCCGGGACCCAGCGGAGAGAACCAGGGGAGGCGGGGGCCGTTCCGCCTCCTCCGAAGGGTTGCTGATTAGATTCCCGCGGCGAGCGACTTGCCGATCCTGGCGCCTTCGTCGGTCTCGGCCTTCTTGATGAAGGGGAACCGGGCGAGCGCCGCGAAGGTGAGCACTGCGAAGCCGATGCCGGTGAGCAGGAGGGCGACGCCCATCACGATTGCGAAGAGGCCGACCTGCTCAGCGAAGAACGCGGTGTTCAGGCTTGTGATGAGTGCGGTCGCCGTCACCCACTGCTCGCGGGCAGCGTTCGCGACAGGGTTACCGTTCTCGTCCTTGGCTGCGAGGTTGACGTCGTTGGTGCCCTTGGGGTCACCGTCGGGGGTTGCGTAGCGGCCCATCTCGGCGTAGGTCAGGCCACCGGTCCGGGCGAGTTGGTGTTCGCGAATGATGTCGGCCTGGGCCTTGGCTTCAGCGCCGGTATCGACGAGCTGGCCGGGAATCCGTGAGTCTTCCGGTCCGATGATGTTTTCCCGGCGGAGCGTGTCGCGCACCTCTTCGCGTCCCTGGTAGCCGATCACGATAGAGGCAATGCCGAACGCCATGAGGGTGACGCTGGCGATAATTCCTCCCAGTGCGAACAATTTTCGTGGTGCCATATCCTGCTCCTTTGAGCGTGTTTCCTTCCGTTTATAGTTTGCTGTGTTATCAGCTCTTCTGAGCTGTAGCGCTTCCTTCAACCTGTGGCTGTGCACACACCATCGCCCATGCTGTGTCGTACCGCAGCCGCCATTTGGCCCGTTCGAACGGTCCTTTAGACCCACCGAGAAGACATTGCGACAAAGGGCCCCGGAAGCCTTCCCCTATTGACCCATTGCGCGCAGCGCAGCTTTCGGAACCACGAAAACGCGCAGGTCCCGGTGACCGGGACCTGCGCGTGGTGACAGTGGCAAAGGGCGCTGGACGCTGGAGGCGAGCCTGCTAGCGCGTGTCGGTCTCCCCCGAGCGCGAACTCTCTTCTCCGCGGAGCGGAAGCGGCGGCGGAGCGAGCGCAGCGAACGTGAGGACGCCGAACCCGATGCCCGTCAGGAGCAGCGCGACGCCCATGACCATGGCGAACAGGCCGACCTGTTCGGCGAAGTACGCGGTGTTCAGCGCGGTCGAGAGCGCCGTGGCGGTGACCCACTGGTTCCGGACCGGGTTCGAGATGGGGTTGCCGTCGGCATCCTTCGCGGCGGCTTCGGGGTCGTTCGTGCCGCGCGGATCGCCGTCGGGGGTTGCGAACCGGCCAACTTCGGAGTACGTGAGCCCGCCGGCGGCGGCGAGCTGGTGTTCGCGGATGATGTCGGCCTGCGCCCTGGCTTCGCTTCCGGTGTCGACGAGCTGCCCGGGTATTCGAGAATCCGGTGGCCCAACGATGTTTTCCCTGCGCAGGTTGTCGCGTACATCTTCCCGGCCCTGGTACCCGATGATGATTGATGCGACCCCGAAGGCCACCAGGATCAGACTGGCGAAGTAGCCTCCGATTGCGAACAAATTCCGTCGCTGCATTACTCTGCTCCTACTGCTGCAAATTATCTCGTGATCCGATGGAAGATGTTATGACGAACTCTACCGAGCGGTGTCGTTCCTCTCGTGCCTCACGCGGCGACAGTATTGATCACCGGATATCCAGTGAGCGAACGAGCGCGCAGCCTGCAGGAGTTCGCTAGACTCGCTCGCGAAGCTGACGCAGGGAGTAGATCGATGAGTTTTGTCCGCTTTCGGCGGGACGATGGACGCACCGGCGCGGGGGTCCTGGAGCAGGATCGAATCCGCGTGATCAAGGAGCCCTTCTGGGAGGCGGTGGAGGAGACGGGCGAGGTGCTCGACCTGGCGTCGGTGCGCCTGTTGCCGCCGTGCGAACCACGCTCGATCGTCTGCGTTGGGCTGAACTATGCGAGCCACCTTGGGGGACGCGCGATGCCCGACCCGCCGACCCTGTTCTTCAAGCCGCTTTCGAGCATCGCCGGGCCGGACGACGACATCGTGCTGCCACAGGGCGCCGGGCGGGTGGACCCTGAGGGTGAAATCGTGGTGGTCATCGGGCGGCAGATAAAGGGCGCGACGCGAGCGGAGGCGGAAGCCGCCATCTTCGGGTACACGTGCGGGAACGACGTCTCTGCGCGGGTGTGGCAGCAGTCCGACGGGCAGTGGTGGCGCGCGAAGGGAAGCGACACGTTCGGCGTGTTTGGGCCGACGATCGTAACCGGGCTGGCCCACGACCAGATCGAACTGCGGACGCGCGTCAACGGCCGCGAAGTGCAGCACGCGAACTCGTCGGAGCTGCTTCGCGACATCCCGGAAATCATCCGTCTCGTGAGTTCTGTGATGACGCTGGTGCCGGGCGACATCATCTACACGGGCACGCCCGGGGAGCCGCGCCCGATCTCCCCCGGGGACGTGGTGGAGGTGGAGATCACCGGCGCGGGCGTGCTGCGAAACACCGTCCGGGAGGAGCCCGGGCGAGCCTGAGTGCCGCCGGCAAGGGCGGTGCCGGGACCGTTACGGTTTTGATACTCAGCCGCGAGCCTTCAGGAAT
>CAZWBW010000127.1:0-6598 GCA_964632355.1 uncultured Anaerolineaceae bacterium
TGCCGACGCCTGTGGGACCGCAGAAGAGGAAGACGCCGATCGGGCGGCGCGGGTCCTTGAGGCCGGCGCGAGCGCGGCGGACGGCGCGAGCGATGGATTCGATCGCTTCGTCCTGGCCGATGACGCGGCCCCGGAGGGACTCTTCCATCTTGAGCAGCCGGGCGCTTTCCTCGCTGGCGATCCGCGCCACGGGGATGCCCGTCCACATTGCGACGACTTCGGCGATGTCCTCGTCGGTGACGACAGGGGTGGCGACGCCTTCGGCGCCTTCCTCCCAGTCGCCCATTTCGCCGATCTTCTCCTGGAGCTTCATCTCGCGGTCGCGGAGCTCAGCAGCGTATTCGTACTGCTGGGCGGCGATAGCCTGCTCCTTTTCGCGTCGAAGGCTCTCGAGGCCCTTCATCGCCTCCTTGAGGGAAGGCGGGGTGGCCGCGCGCCGGATGCGCACGCGGCTGGCGGCCTCGTCGATGAGGTCGATCGCCTTGTCGGGCAGGAACCGGTCGATGACGTACCGGGCCGAGAGTTCGGCTGCTGCCGAGAGCGCGCTGTCGCTGATCTTCAGCTTGTGGTGCTCTTCGTAGCGGCCGCGGATGCCCTTGAGGATCTCGACGGTCTCTTCGACCGAGGGCTCCTCGACCATGACCGGCTGGAAGCGGCGCTCGAGTGCGGCGTCGCGCTCGATGTGCTTGCGGTACTCATCGAGGGTGGTGGCGCCGATGCACTGGAGTTCGCCGCGAGCGAGCGACGGCTTCAGGATGTTCGCGGCATCGACGGCGCCTTCGGCCGCACCCGCACCCACGAGCATGTGGAGCTCGTCGATGAACAGGATGCAGTTGCCGGCGGCCTTGATCTCTTCGATGACCTTCTTGAGGCGCTCTTCGAACTCGCCGCGGTACTTGGTGCCGGCGACGAGGGAGCCGATATCGAGCGTCAGGAGCCGCTTACCCTGCAGGGTCTCGGGCACGTCGCCGCTGACGATGCGCTGGGCGAGGAGCTCGGCGATCGCCGTCTTGCCGACGCCGGGTTCGCCGATCAGCACGGGGTTGTTCTTGGTGCGCCGCGACAGGATCTGGACGACGCGCTCGAGTTCGTTCGAGCGGCCGATGACCGGGTCGAGACCGCCGCTGCGGGCGGCCTGGGTGAGGTCGATCCCGAGCTGGTCGACGGTGGGCGTGCGGGTTGCCTGGCGTGCGCCAGCGGACGCGGCCTGCGGCGAGGACTGGCTGAGGATGCGCGTGGTCTCGGCGCGGACGCGTTCGAGGTTGACGCCAAGGCTTTCGAGCACGCCGGCGGCGATGCCTTCGCCTTCGCGGACAAGGCCGAGCAGGAGGTGCTCGGTGCCGATGTAGCTGTGGTTCAGGCGGCGAGCTTCGTCGACCGCGAGTTCGATGACCTTCTTGGCGCGCGGCGTGAGGCCGATTTCGCCGAGCACGGTGCGATCGCCGCGGCCGATGATGAACTCGACCGCGGAGCGAACCTTGTTGAGCTCGACGCCAAGGTTGGCGAGAACCTTTGCGGCGACACCGTCGCCTTCACGAACCAGGCCGAGGAGGATGTGCTCCGTCCCGATGTAGTTGTGGTTGAAGCGGTGGGCCTCTTCCTGCGCGAGCGTGAGCACTCGCCTTGCTCGTTCTGTGAACTTGTCGAATCTATCGGCCATGACCTTCTCCCACCTGCCTGGTGCGCATTGTGCGCGCTAGGTTCCGGTTTGAGGTTCCTCCCCGGTTCCCACGCTTGCTGCCTCGGGCGAACCCGCGGCGTCTTCATCTTCAACCTTAGCGGGTTCTGCCGCCGTATCGGAAACTGCTTCTGCTTCCGGTTCTGTATCACTCCTTGACTCGGCGACCCGGGCGAACGGGCTGCCGGGTTCCGCGTTTTCGAGCGCCTGTGCGAATGCATGGGCGAACGCGGATACCGGTTCGGGGTCGCGCGAGACTGCGCGTTCGATCGCCTCCTGCGCGGTTCGCGGCTCGCGTACGGCCTTGCGCGATTCGTCGCGCGGCGGGAGGCCGTACTGCTCGCGAATGTCATCGGGGTAGTCGATGACAGAGCCGTTGGCGTCGAAGGCGAAGCCCATGGCCTCGGCGTCGGCACGCGCCTGGCGGAGGCTGAGCCCGAGCCGGTGCCGGTCCTTTTCGATACGAACCAGCTTGACAGGTACGATGTCGCCTTCCTTCACCACGTCCTTGGGGTGCTGGATCCGGCGGTTCGAGAGCTCGGAGATATGGATGAGACCCTCGACCGGACCTTCGAGGCGGACGAACGCGCCGAACTGCATCAGCTTGGTGACCTTGCCGATGAGGATCTGCCCGATGACGAAACGGTCGACGGTGTTCTCCCACTTCTCGGGCTGGGCGCGCTTCAGGGACAGCGAGATCTTCTTGTTCTCGCGGTCGACCTTGAGGACGTAGGCCTTGACGGTATCGCCGACCTGGAAGAGGTCGCGGGCCTTCTTGCCGCGCTCCCAGGTGAGCTCCGTCATGTGGGCGAGGCCGTCGGCGCCACCGAGGTCGACGAAGACGCCGAAATCGGTGATGGACGAGACCTTGCCTTCGCGGATTTCGCCTTCCTGGAGTTCCTGGAGGACGCGCTCCTTGGCCTCCTTGCGGTATTCGGCCATAGCGGCGCGCTCCGAGAGGATGACGCGATTCCGCTTGCGGTTGAGCTCGATGACCTTGAGCTTGATGTCCTTGCCGACAAGGTTGGCGAGCTGGGAAACGGCCTCGGGGTCGTCGCGGCGGACGCTATCGACCTGCGAGAGGGGAACGAAGGCGTTCACGCCTTCGATGTTGACGAGTACGCCGCCCCGGTTATGACCAGTAACCTGGGCTTCGAAGATCTCACCCGATTCATAGCGGGCCTGGAGGATCTCCCAGCCTTCCTCGCCGCGGGCGCGGTCGAGGGACACAATGCCATGACCCTCGGGGGAAGAGGGCTGGAGGACCATGACGCGGACGGTATCGCCGGTCTTGAGCTTGGAGGCGCCGTCGACGCCGAGCGAGAGCATCTCGTTCTGCGGAATGACGGCCTCGGTCTTGGTTCCGACGTCGACGATCAGGCCATCGGGTGAGGCGCCCATGACCATGCCCTCGACGATCTCGCCGCGGCGAAGATTGCCTGGCTGCGCGGCTTCGGATTCAAGGAGGGCCCCCATATCCATTTGATCGAAGTCGAGATCCTGGGACGAGGGGTTTGGCTGGGCGGTATCAGTGGACAAGTTGGGCTCCGTTTGGGGGCAAAATTCCCTTCTGGAGGGAACCAGCCCGGGGATGATTTTGGGGGTGCAGCGAAAATTGTAGCAGCGCCGGATCGACTGCGAAAGCAAGCCGGAAGGGAGGTGAAATCTTCCGGAGGCGCTGCGGCCGGCCCGCGCAATCGGGCCGGGACAAAAAAACCGCGTTCGTGACGCGGCTCTTCAACTGTACCGGCGGCGGCCTATTTTCCCAGTCGGTTGCCCAACCAGTATCGTCAGCGCTGAGGCGTTTCACTTCCGTGTTCGGGATGGGAACGGGTGGGTCCACCTCGCTCTAGCCACCAGTGAGCTTAAGTATGCGCAACCGTTTCGGTTTGCGCAAGGGCTGCAACGCCGGGGCGAGGGATTGCCTGCAGCGGCCGCTCTTGGCATGGTGCCTTCGAATGCGCACCCTGTTTCTCCTTGGTCTCGGCGTCCTCTGCGGGGTCGTCGGCACGGTCCTTTTCTTCACGCTCGACCCTACGTTCCAGGCCTCCGGCAACCCGAACATCGGGGTCGGCAACGCGCGCATCTCGCTCGACGAGGATGCGCTGGCGAAGATTGCCACGGAAGAAATTCGCGGTCTTTCGGAACTCACGGAAGATGCGGTGGTCCGGGCGACTGTTCACGAAGAGGGACTGGTGACGTTCGACATCACCGTGGGGGCGCTGAACGTCGGGTTCAAAACGTCCATCACGGTCGACCCTGAAGTTACCGCCGGCCGTCTCGAGCTGAATGTAGTCGAGGCGAGCCTGGGCGAGCTGGCGCTCCCCGAAGTGGTCGCAGACCTGATCGAAGGGCCGTTGCAGGCTCGTATCGACGCACTGGCGGGTGAGCGCGAATACCGGCTGGTTTCGATCCAGACGGCTGACAAGCGGCTGACACTCGAGATCGAGATCTAGTTGCGAGATCCCGGTACTTTCCGCGCCCGCCGTGAAGGGTCGCGAGACCGAAGTCCAGGCGCTAGATCCCGGTACTGACGCCGACCAGGCTGCCGATACCGAACGTGATCGCTGCCATCACGAGGCCGAACAGGAGCATTCGTCCGCCGGAGAACCAGACGCCGCGGCCGGTGAAGAGCGTGATAACGGCCCCTGCGCCGAAGAGCGCAAGGCCAGCCAGGATGGCACTGAGCGCGATGGCGAAGCTGCCATCGCTGAAGAGCCACGGCAACAGCGGGACGAACGCACCAACCGCGAACAGCACGAACGAGGCGATCGCGGCAACCCAGGGGTTCCCGGCTTCCTCAGCGGAGAGACCGAGTTCTTCCCGCACGAGGGTATCGAGCGCGGTTTCCTTGTCGGCCATGATGCGGGCGGCCATTTCCTTCGCTTCTTCGCGAGGGAAGCCCTTCGCCTGGTAGATAAGGGTGAGCTCCTCCTGCTCCTCGTCGGGCATGAGCTCCAGTTCGTCCCGTTCGATCTGGACCTGGCGTTCGTACGCCTCGGCGGAGCTTCGCACGCTGATCCATTCGCCGAGCGCCATCGAGAAGGCACCAGCGAGGAGCCCGGAGAGACCGGCAAGCAGCACCACATCCCGCCCGGGGTCGGCACCGGCGACGCCCATGACGAGGCTGAGGTTCGAGACAAGGCCGTCGTTCACGCCGAGAACGGCGGCGCGGAGGGCGTTACCGCTCGCACTGCGGTGACGGCCTTCGATCTGCGCGATGAGACTGGTATCGGGCGTTCGCGTGTTACGGCCCAGCGCGCGGAAGACGCGAGCGTGGGACCGTTCGTCGGCGGGCAGATTTTCGGCGACGGCCTCGGGCTGGTCGTCGTACATCGTCTGCGCCGCGACTTCCATGCGGCTGACGATGGGGGCGACAGCACGCGCGCCAAAGCGCCGGGCGAGCCAGCCGATGATGCGAACGCGCCGGGAAGGTTCGTAGTGGGGAACTTCGACCCCGGCCTCGCGAAGCTTGCGCTCCCAGAGCGCGCGGTGCCGGTCTTCGACAGCGGCGATTTCGAGGAGCACATGCTTCAGCCCCTCGTCCTGCTCAGCGTCGGCGAGCATGCGGTAGAGCGCGGCGCCATCGACTTCGTCGCGAAGGTTCGCCTTGTATCGCTCGATGTCGCGCGGGGATGGAGGGGATGGAGTCTGCGCTTCGGCCATGCCCCCAGTGTAGCGAACGGTAAAGGTGGTTACACAAACCATCATTCCGCACGAAGGGCAGCCTCGCGTTAGGACGAGGGCGGCTGCAAAGGTGGTCGGCAACGAACGAGGGGGCCGCTTGTGCGGCCCCCTCTGTGGTCGTGGCGAGACTGTGGTGGCTAGCTGCGCCGCGTGCGGAGGGCGATGAGCCCGCAGCCTGCGGCCAGCGACGCCAGGCCAGCCAGCGCCAGCAGGAGGTTGAACGAACTGCCATTCCCGCCGAGGAAACCGGAACCGGTGTTCGGTGCACCCGGCGTCTTCTCGCCGGCTACCTTCTCCGTCGGCGTCGCCGTCGGCGACTCCGGCTCGCTCGGCTCGGTCGTTGCCGTCACCGGCGGCTCGGTCGGCTCCTCCGTCGGATCCTCCTCGGTCGGCGTCTCCGTCGGCTCCTGCGGCTCCGTCGTCGACGTCGCCGTTGGCGTCGTCGGAGTCGGGGTCGGAGTGGTCGTCTCCGTCGGAGTGGTCGTCTCCGTCGGCGTCGTCGGAGTCGGGGTCGGCGTCGTCGTCTCTGTCGGAGTGGTCGTCTCCGTCGGCGTCGTCGTCGGGGTCGGGGTCGGGGTCGACTCGGGCTGGTTGTAGAACCGCACCCTCGTGACCTCGCCGTCGCGAACCTCGGCTTCCGTCGTGTTGCTGCTCACGAGGTCGCCGTCGTTCACACGCACACCGATCACCCGGTAGCCATCCCGAGTCTCTTCGGTGAGCCTATAGACGCCCGCCGTAAGCCCCGGGAACGTCGCGGTCTGGTCGACGGTGATCCGCTGGCCAGCGCCGAAGTCGAGGCCCGAGACCACCACCTCCCACGTGAGCAGCCGCTCGCCCGGGTCCTGCTCACCGTTGCCGTCCAGGTCCTCAACCTTCTCGATGACGAGGGTCCCGGTCCCGAGGACGATGTCGCAGGTCTGGTTCTGGAAGACGAACTTGATCTGCCCGCCCGGCTTCGTCAGCTCGAGCGTCGGACCGGCGAGGACCGTCGCGAGAATCTCATCCTCGTTGCTGAGCGTGCACCGCTCAACGACGTTCGCCTCACCGAAGATCTCCTCGACCGTGTAGCTCCCGAGCGGGACGTTCTCGATCGTCACCGAGTTCGTGTCGAAGCCGGTGATCGTGACGTTCGGCAGTTCGCCATCGTTGATCCGGAAGTCCCACGACTCGATGCCGGTCTGGTTGATCTTCTCGATGACGATGTCACCGACCGCTTCGTTGTAGAAGCAGATG
>CAZWBW010000128.1:0-6530 GCA_964632355.1 uncultured Anaerolineaceae bacterium
GTGCGCGGACGAGTGAGCCATCGGGTGCGATGGTGAGTGCGTGTGGTGCGTCGGGTTCCTGGCCGGAGTAGAGGCGTTGCCAGCGGAGGACGGCGAGTGTGGCGCGTTGGTGGAGGAAGAGGGCGCGGACGGCGGGTTGCCGGGGGGTACGGCGGGCGTGTTCGACAAGAGCGGGCGGGAGCGCAAGCATTGCGCCCCCAGCGTGCGCCAGCCACCGGTGCAACCGCCGAGAGGCGGATGGCACCGGGGGTACTCGGTGCTCAGTGCGCAGTGCTCAGTGTGGCGTGCGTGGGCGGACGCTGAGCCCCGGGCCGGTGGCCGACAGCCCCGATAGCCGCTACCCCCGCCCCCGGCGACAATCGGCGCATGGCACAGCCGTTCCTCAAGTGGGCCGGCGGCAAGGCGAAGCTCGCGCCGGCGGTGCTCGAGCGGGCGCCCCGCTGGTTTCGCCGCTACCACGAGCCCTTTCTCGGCGGAGGAGCCATCTTCTTCGCGCTCGCCGAAGTCCGGCCGCTCACCGCCCCACGGCTGAACGATGCAAACCACGACCTCATCGCCTGCTACGAAGTCGTGCGCGACGAACCCGAAGCGTTGCTTGACCGCCTCGAATCGCTCGCGGAGGAGTACCTTTCGCAGCCGCAGGAGGAACGCGCGACGGTCTACTACCGCATTCGCGCCACCGAACCAGCGAATCCGCTCGACCGCGCGGCGCGGCTCATATTCTTGAACCGCACCTGCTACAACGGCCTCTTTCGCGTGAATTCGAAGGGACGGTTCAACGTGCCGCACGGGCGCTACCGCAACCCGCGCATCGCCGACCGCCCCCGCATCCTCGCCGCTTCGGCTGCCCTCAGGGACGCTGAACTGGCCTGCGAGGACTTCGAAGCCGCCTGTGATGCCGCCGAACCCGGCGACTTCGTCTACCTCGACCCGCCGTACGTGCCCCTGAGCGCCACCGCGAGGTTCACGGCCTACACGGCCGGCGACTTCGGGCACGCCGACCAGCAACGGCTGCGCGACGCGTTCGACCGCCTCACCGAGCGTGGCGTCGCCGCGTTGCTTTCGAATTCGAAGCACGAAGCGGTCGAGCAGCTGTATGCCGACCGCGGGTACACGTTCGAAACCGTGCCCATGTCGCGCGCGATCAACTCCGTCGGGCGACGGCGCGCGCCTGTGCCGGAGCTTCTCATCGGGAACCTCGAACATCCGCGGGTTCGCGAAGCGCTCGAAACGCTGGCACAACACGCCTGACGCCATTCGTCACCATCCGTCCCCCCGAGCCGTCACCGTACCGATCCCGGGCCACCCGGGCGGTTCATCCCGTGGCGCCGAAGTTACAGACAGGGGGTTTCGCCGCCGCGTTCGTTGGCGGCGAATCATCGCTGGCTCGGGAGGTTCGATATGGCGCTCGGCTTCGAACAGCTTCGCTTGCACACGGTCGCCGATGCGGTGCGCGGATGGCGCGGCAGCCGGTACCTGCCGCTGTACGCCGCGGGTGTGCTGCTCGGTGCGGGCATCGGGCTCGGCCTCACCGTCGCGCTCGAAACGCCAGCGCCGCCCCCGCCTTCGCTCCAGCGGCCGGTTTCAGACACTCCGCCGCCCTTCGTGGCGCCCATCCCCGAGTTCCCGGCGGAGCCCGGGCTCACGGCCGCCGAACTCCCGCACGACCAGCTCGGCATCGACTTCCTTTCGATGTTCGAACCGCTGCCCCCGCCGGCCGCACCGGCGAACACCGCGCCCGAGCAGGTCGAGCTCAGCGAACCCGCGGAGGCGCCGGCGGTCGCGCCCATCGTACCGGCTGCCGACCCTGTACCCGCACCGGCGCCCCAGCCCGACCCCGCTCCCGTGGCCGCGGACGCCCGGCCGAACTTCTACATACCCGAAGTCATCGGCGGGAACGCATCGGCCGAGTGGGCGCTGTTCGAAGGGATCAACGCGGAGCGCGCGGCCGCGGGGCTCGCGCCGTACGTGCTCGACCCCGGCCTCACGCACATCGCGCGCATCCGGTCGCAGCAGATGATCGACCAGGGCTACTTCGGGCACACCGACCCGTACGGCTATTCGATGTACTGGGAGCTGCTGAAGCACTTCGGCTACAGCTACGCCTGGGCGGGTGAGAACCTCGCGATGAACACCTACCCCATCGCCGAGGCGCCGGGCCGCGCGCTCATCAGCCTGATGAACAGCCCGAGCCACCGCGCCAACATCCTCGCCAGCGACTTCACCCGCATCGGCATCGGCGAAGTCACCGACGCGAACGGCGGTCACTACTTCACGATGATCTTCCTGGGGTAGTGCGCAGTGCCCGGTGCGCGGTGCGCAGTGCGCAGTGCGCAGTGCTCAGTGCTCAGTGCTCAGTGCCCAGTTCCCGGTTCCCGGAGGCGTGGGCAACGGACTCAGCACTCAGAACTCAGCACTCAGAACTGAAGTCAACAGGCAACAGCCAACAGCCGTTCGCTACCCGCACGTTGTCGAGCTGCGCGAGCACGGCTCGGGCGGCTCGTCGGGCGGAATGCGCTCGTGGCAGCGCTCCGACGGGATGCAGGCTTCGTCCGACACGATCGGAAGCTGCTGCTGCTCGACCTCCTCGTGAGTCTCGTCGCCGTAGCTGATGAGCATCCGGTCGAGGTCCGAGATGTACATGAACGCGACGCCATCGACGCGCACGCCGTTCAGGTAGAACTTGAAGCTCTTGCCGTTTTCGGCGCGCAGCACGGTCCCATCCGGGAGCGTGAGCGACGTGGTCTCGGGCGTGACGCCCGGCATCGTCGGGTCGCGCAATTCGAAGCCGAGCGAGCGGAAGAACTCGTCCCACGTCGTGTTGCTGTAGTGGACGTGGACAACGGTGTAGCGCCGGTGGTGGATGTGCGCGGCCGGGCTCAGCTCGCGGTCTTCGGTGGAGATGAACTCAGGGCGAGAGAAGTCGAACTGCTCGCCATCGACGAACACCGCGAAGTCGGCGTGGTCGTGCACCACGGCGCGAAGTTCACAGCCGGGCGTACCCGCTTCGCACGTAGTGAGGTTGAGCACCTGCCCGCCGTCCTTCAGCGCATAGGCGACGCCCATCCCGAGGGTCGAAAGCGCGAGCAGAAACACCAGGGGAATGAGGAACCGCGGCGACGCAATCGCCGCCACGATTCCTCCGCGCTGCTGTTGTACCGCGATGCTCACTGTTACTCAGTCGGGGTGGCGGTGGGCTCACCCTCGTCGTCGGCCTCGGCAGTCTCGGTCGCTTCCGGCGAAGCCTCGGCCGCGGCGATCTGCTGGTCGATGATCTCGCGCCAGGCGTCGAGGTCAATCGGGGTCCCGCCGAGGGGCCGGCCGTTGAACAGGAACGTCGGGGTGCTGTTGATGCCGAGCTCCGTCGCCTCGCGGTTCTGGTTCGTCACCTTCTCCTGCGTCGCCGGGTCGTTCAGGCAGCTGTCGTAGGCGGCCATATCGAGGCCCGTTTCCTGTGCGATCTGGCGCAGGTTCTCATCGCTGAGATGGCCGCGGTTCAGGCGTTCGTTGCTCAGCTGGCCCTCGTCGGCTTCCTTCTTGAAGACGCGATGGTGGAACTCCCAGAACTTGTTCTGGTCGGCGGCGCAGGTCGCAGCGAGCGCGGCGCGAACCGACTCGGGGCCGAGAATCGGCAGGTGCTTGAACTCGAGCCGAACCTTCCCCGTCTTCACGTACTCGTCCACGATCATCGGCTCGTCTTCCGCCGTGTAGCGGAGGCAGAACGGGCACTGGAAGTCTTCGAACATCGTGATCGTGAGCGGCGCGTCGGGGCTGCCGAGCGACTGGCCATCCGCCAGTTCGGTGGGCAGGTTCTGGAGCGCCTCCTCGAGCGCCGCAGCGGCCTCGGCGTCCCTGCTTTCGTCGTTGAGCATGAAGAAGATCAGCGCGCCGAGACCGATAACGATGACGGCGCCGACCGCGACCAGGAACCCTGGCGACATCCAGTCCGGGAGGTTCGAAGAACGGCGTGGCCCGGGTGCGGACGGCCGCGAAGGGCGCGTCGACCGGGCGGTCTGGCGTGCCGCGCGCGATTGGTCACGGCGGGCCTGGCGATTCGACATGCTGCGTGCACCCGAGGAAAAATCTGGCGCCGCGTTGGCAGCGCCGAAGGTAGTTCAATCGGCCAGAGGATAACACCGCCCCTCCTACCGTCACACATTGCGGGGCGCGATCCAAACCAATAGTTGACCAAACAACGAAAGCGCCCCTTCGGCAGGCGAAAGGGCGCTTCTTACAATCGCTTTAGGCGGAAGTTACCTTCGGCGGAAGTTACCGAACCGACATCAGCCGCGCAGTGGCAAGACCAATGCGCTTGCGTGCACCTGCGAGCGCCGCCTCCATCTTTTCGATGGCGCGCAGCTCCTGGTACTCACGGCGGAACCGGGTTGCCGGCTCATTCAGTTCGGCTTCGATGACACGATAGTGTGCGTACAGCTCTTCCATTCGGGTAAGGCGGTTCTCCTATTCTGCTCCTTGTGATTCCCCTCACAATCCATCGTGAGGCATTTCAACGCGCGAATCAAGGAATCGCGGATGGATGTTTTGTGTTCGTGGAATAGCCCCGGGCTATTTCGAACCGCCTATTTGCCGATTCACGAAAACGCATAGGAAAGAGCCTGCCCTCCCCTGCGCGAGCGAAGCACCCACAGGCTCGCTGCGACGTAGCTGCACCCGCTTTCAGGAGCGGGATATGTGGCTGTTACTCGGCGCTGGATAGGTTCGCCATGGCGAAATTGCGCCACAGGAGGGCCCCGAGTGGCTCGAGTCGAAAAGTCGATCGAAGTCAACGTCCCCGTACAGACGGCCTACAACCAGTGGACCCAGTTCGAAAGCTTCCCCAACTTCATGGAGGGCGTACAGGAAGTGCGCCAACTCGATGACCGCCGCCTTCACTGGAAGGCAAAAGTCGGCTTCAAAGCCGAAGAATGGGACGCCGAAATTCGCGAACAGGTCCCCGACGAAAAGATCATCTGGCAGAACACATCCGGCGCAGAGAACGCCGGTATGGTGAAATTCCAGTCGCTTGGGCCCGATAGGACGCGCGTCCACCTCGAAATGAGCTACGACCCCGAGGGCTTCATCGAAACCATCGGGGACAAGCTCGGGTTCATGACCCGGCGCGTCGAAGGCGACCTCCGGCGCTTCAAGGACTTCATCGAATCGCGCGGTTCCGAAACCGGGAGCTGGCGCGGCACCCTCGAAAACCCAACCGTCCCCGGCGGACACACTCGCGGCAGCCTCGATGCGGGCGAAGGCCCTGGCTCGAGCCCGGGCGACATCGACGACGGCACCCGCGAGCAGCGCACCACCGATCGGCCCTTTTGATACCGCCGGTGAAGCGAAGGACGCCGGCCACCGCGCGCTCGGGGCCGCGCTGAAGGACCAGCCCGACACTCCCGGCGAACGTGGCTTCACCGGCACGAACGATCCCTCGCAGTTCCACGACGAGAGCGATACCTCCTGGCGCCCGTACGGCGCGGGCGACATCGCCAGCGGCGATTCGGCCATGCACGCCACTCCGTCCGGCACCGTCTACGACAGCACGACCGACCACGGGTACCGGGACCCCGACATGACTGGCTCGACCGGCGGCTCGATGCAAGGCGGCGCGAACGTCAGCTTCGGCAGGCCCGGCGCGCAGGGCCCGCCCGGCGAACCGGCCGCCGAACCCGGCGACGAAGACCGCCCCCGAGGCCAGCAGCCCGTGGAAGGAGCAGCCGAACGCCAGAAACGGGGCGACACCCCCACTCCGGGCCCCGGCGGCGAATACCCGGACACCGGCGCCGAGGAGTAATCCCGAGACGCAGTTTCCGCCACGCACGACGGCGCCCCTCGCACGAGGGGCGCCGTTCGCTATTGCCCAATTGACGCTGTGCGCTCTTTCACCTCGCTCATCTCCTCCTGGCGGCCGGCCTGCGGCGACGAGGGCTCGGGGTGTCAAGCAGGAAACGTACGAATCGACGGCTCCGGACCGCGGCCGTGCGCCGTAGGCTGCGCCAGCCAACCCTCCTTGATTGTCCTACCCTTGGTTCGAAATTACGGCGTAGCATCGCACGTTCGCCCGCGATCATTAGCGCGCGCACAGAGAACTGCTTTCCGGGCCAGATATAATGGTTCTACCAAGGAGGTATCGAAACGTACCGATGAACACGTTGAAAACCACGGTGTTGCTGGCGAGCCTCACCGGTCTGCTGGTGCTCGTGGGGCAGCTCGTCGGTGGAACTAGCGGCGCGCTTTTCTTTCTCATCTTCGCCGGCATCATGAACTTCGTCGCCTACTGGTTTAGCGACAAGTTCGCGCTGGCAGTGGCGGGCGCGAAGGAGATCGACGAATCCCAGGACCCGCATCTCTATTCCATGGTCCGCGAGGTCGCGAACCTCGCGAACATGCCCATGCCGCGGGTGTACATCATCCCGAGCGAATCGCCGAACGCCTTCGCGACCGGCCGTAACCCGAAGAACTCGGCCGTCGCCGTGACGACGGGCATCCGCCGGCTGCTGACCGACCGGGAGCTCCGCGGTGTGCTCGGC
>CAZWBW010000129.1:0-6307 GCA_964632355.1 uncultured Anaerolineaceae bacterium
GATTCCGCCGCCGACGCCTCCCGGCGAATCGCGATCTCCAGGAACACATTCTTCGTTCGCTTGAAGCGCTTCTTAACCAGGTCAAGAAGGTCCGCGACTTCCGCATCAATGCGCGCCGAAATAACCCTGTCCACGGATGTAAGTCATCACGTCTTACATCCGGCGCCGTCACTTGAAGTTGTGCGACTCCGGCGCCTCGATCAGCCCCGGTAGCGGGCATGGCCGGAAGTGCTCCGCGACCACGTTCGGGAATCCGCTCTTTTCGTTGTCCACCCTGCCGCGAACGATCACGAACGGCGTCGCCCGCACCAGCTCCCGCTGCCGCTCCGCCACCGACGGGTACACCACCACGTTCGAAAGGCCGAACTCGTCCTCGAGCAGCAGGAACATCACCCCGCTCGCCGTGATCGGCTTCTGCCGCGTAACAACCATCCCCGCGATCTCCACCATCGCCCCGTTCGGCAGGCGATTCGGATTTCCCGGGCCACCGAGATGCCGGCTCGAGATAATCCCCTCATGGAGCAGCGGCCGCACCAGCGCCATCGGGTGTTGTCGGCTCGTCGTTCCCATGGTTTCGAAGTCCCACGCCACCTCCTGCCACGGCGTGAGCTCCGGCAACTTCGCCATGTCCTGGTGTGTCGAAAGCGGCAGCGCCGGCTGATACGCCACCTTCGCCTTCTTCGAATCCACCTTCGCTTCGATCGACTGGCCCTGCACCAGCAACCCCAATTGCCAGAGCAACTCCCTGCGCGGAAGTCCGAACGCATCCAGCGCACCTGCCCGGATGAGCGCCTCCGCCTCGTTCTGCTTCAATCGCGCCCGCGTCACCAGGTCGTAGAGCGACCGGTACGGCCCGTTCGCTTCCCGCTCGTTCACAATCCGCTCGGCTGCTGTCCGGCCGTTCCCGCGCTCCCGCCAGCCGCCGCCCAGGCCCTTCACCTGGTCGAGCCCCAGCCGAATCCCGTCCAGCTCTGGCCATGTGCACGCGCGGCTCCGGTTGATGTCCGGCGGCAACACCTCGATGCCGTGCCGTCGTGCGTCGCCGGTCAGCACCTCCGTCGAGTAGAACCCCATCGGCTGCGCATTGAACAGCGCGCAGTAGTACTCCGCCGGGTAGTGGTAGCGAAGCCAGCACGATTCGTACGCCAGCAACGCGAACGCTACCGCGTGGCTCTTCGGGAACCCAAACGCCGCGAACGCGGCCATCTTCTCGAACGCCACCTCCGCCGCCTCGCGGCTCACCCCGTTTCGCGCCGCCCCGGTATAGAACTCCTCCGCGAGCGCCTGCATCGCCTCCGCCGAACGCTTTCGGCTCATCGCCCGCCGAAGCCGGTCCGCCTGTCCCGGCGTAAATCCCGCTACCGCGCACGAAATCTGCAGCACCTGGTCCTGGTAGAGCACATGTCCCAGCGTCTCCCCCAGGCACGGCTCCAGCAGAGGCGCGAGCTCCGGGTGGCCGTAGTCCACCTCGATCCGCTCTCCCCGCGCCATCCGCTGCCGGTACTCCATATAGGGATGGAACGCACCCGCCACGATCGGCCCCGGCCGGATGATCGCCACCTGCACCGCCAGGTCGTCGATGTTCTGCGGCTGTGTGTGCGGCAGCGTCTGGATCTGCGCCCGGCTCTCGATCTGGAACACGCCCATCGTGTCCCCCGCCTGGATCGACGCGAAGATCTCCTCGCTGTCGTGCGGGATCCGCCCCAGGTCCACCCGCACCCCATGCACCTCTTCGATGATGTCCAGGCAGTCGTCTACCGCCGAAAGCATTCCCAGCGCCAGGAAGTCAATCTTCACGAACCGCGCATCGTCCACCGAGTCCTTGTCCCACTGGCAGATGTACCGCCCCTCCATTCGCGCCGGCTCCACCGGCACCACCGACGACAGCGGCTCCGCCGAGATCACCACGCCACCCACGTGCTGACTGATGTGCCGCGGGAAGCCCGCAACTGCGTTCGCAAGGTCCACAAGGTCCCGCCAGATCGGCGCATCTACCAGCGGCCGCAGCTCCGGGATCAGCTTCATCTCTCGCGCAATCTCCGAAGCTTCCGCATAATGCCCGCCCAGCTTGTTCAGCTTCGCCAGCACCGGCACCGGCAACCCCAGCGCCTTCCCGATGTCCAGCACCGCGTTCTTAAACCGGTACGTCGGGAACGCCGCCACAATCGCCGCATGCTCCGGGCCAAACCGGTCGTAGATTCGCTGCAACAACTCGTCCCGGATGTCCCGTGGAAAGTCCAGGTCGATGTCCGGCAGCGAATGCAACTCCTCGTTCAGGAACCGCTCGAGGTACAGGTTGTTCTTCACCGGGTCGATGTGCGAAAGCCCGATCAGGTAACACACGATCGAACTCACCGATGACCCCCGCCCACGCCCAACAGGGCGCTCATCCGGCGGCAAACCACGCGGTCGGCCCCGCAGCTTCTCCGCGATTTCGCCCGCGAGTTGTAGCACCTCCCAGTACACGAGGAAGAACCCCGCGATCCCGTGCTGTTCGATCAGCGCCAGCTCCCGCTCCAGCCGGTCCCGCGCCTCCTCCCGGACCGCCGGTTCCAGCGGCCCGTACTTCCGCTCGAACGCCCGCTCGCAGATGCCTCGGAGAAAGCTATCCAGCGTTGCACCCTCCGGCACCGGGTAATCCGGCAACCGGTACGGCAGGTCCTCTGTCAGGTCGAACCGGCACCGCTCCGCAATCGCCACCGTGTTCGAAATCGCCCGCGGATACCGCGCGAACCGCCGCGCCATCTCCTCCGGGTGTTTCAGGAAAAACTCCGAGTTCGGCCGCCGCACCTCATGCGAACTGTCCAGCGTTAGCCTGTGCCGAATCGCCACCAGTACATCGTTCACTCGGTGCCGGCTCCGAACGT
This sequence comes from uncultured Anaerolineaceae bacterium, assembly GCA_964632355.1. Taxonomy (GTDB): domain Bacteria; phylum Chloroflexota; class Dehalococcoidia; order Tepidiformales; family Tepidiformaceae; genus JALOAP01. The sequence goes on from CAZWBW010000129.1 coordinate 2,868, forward strand.
GGTAGTGCGCGTTGTTCGTCGCCACTACCTCCAGTCCCACGTCCGCCGCCAGTTCCGCCAGCTCCGCTACCCGCCGCGAATCCCCGAACACATCGTGGTGCTGCAGTTCCACATAAAAGTGGTCGCGGCCAAAGACCTCCCGGTACTCCCGCGCCACCTCCCGTGCCCGCGCCCGCTCCCCCGCCTCCAGCAGACGCCACAGCTCTCCCTGCCGGCACCCCGAAAGCACGATGAGCCCCTGCCGGTGTTCGAACAGCCACTCCTTTTCCGTTCGCGGCGAATCCTTCCCGTGCACCCGGTACGCCCGGCTCAGCAACCGGCAGATGTTGCGGTACCCCTCGACCGATTCCGCCAGCACCGTCAGGTGCGTCTCCTCTCCCCCCGGCTCCGAAGGCGCCATCGTCAGCTCCACACCCGTGATCGGATGCAGACCCCGCTCACGCGCCGCCTTTGCGAACTCCATCGCCCCGTAGAGGTTGTCGTGGTCCGTCACCGCCAGCGCCGGGTACCCCAGCGCCACCGCCCGGTCGATCAGCTCGTCGGTGCTGCTCGCCCCCTCCCGCAGCGACCAACACGAGTGCGCGTGCAGCTCGACATAGCCAACCATGCGCTGCATTGTAGAACATTTGTCCTACATGCGAACCCCCTGTATTCTTGACCCACCGACCCCTGCTACCTACGATGAGAATTCGTGCTGAGGTAGCTCAGTTGGTAGAGCACCGCACTGAAAATGCGGGTGTCCCCAGTTCGAATCTGGGCCTCAGCACCACCGCTCCAGGTTCAAAAAGGCGACGTAACGGCCCGGCCGAAACGTCGCCTTCGTGTTTGTACCCCTGGCTGCTAACCTGCCTGTCGTCGGCGGTTTTGCGGCCGAGCGGGCAGCCCTGCCATCACTCCCGCACACCCCTTGGATTGGTGCGGGCGGGTCTTGGCTGGTTTACGTAATCCGCCACGGGGTTTGGGCCCGGCGAAGTCCGGCATGCTACTCCCGGCCCGGCAAGCCGGGCAATTGCAAGTCACCTTGTGGGTTGGCGCTCCATCCCAACGGCGAACCGTAGAAACCGCACTGCTTCCGTGCTGCACTCTCCTTGTCCGACTGACTCGCTAGCAGTCCACCGCCGCCCGGGCATCGGAGACCGTCGCGGAGAGGCTCACTATCGGGCTGCCGAGCGTGCGAATCGCCTGCCCCGGAGAGACATCCGACCCAAGGCCTTCGACCGCCGACCGGAAGCTATCGATTTCCGTCTGCACAGCCTGGACTTCCGGGATCTCGGAGGCTGCAGCCTGGATGTCCGAGAGGGCCTCCTGCACGTCGGTGCGAATCCGCTGTAGGTCTTCCCGTGCGGACCCTGCCTCGATGTCCTGGATCTCCTTGATCGCCGAGCCAAGGTCTTCGAGTCCGTTGCAGAGGTCGCTCTCCGGTGAGTCATCGTCCCCGCATGCGGCTGCCAGCGGCAATGCCATCAGCATGAGGACTGTGGCGGCAGCCATGAGCCACCGACCGGGGACCAGCGATTTCTCATTCATGGCGTGTACGGCTCCTTCAGAGTGGCGGCGGCGACGACTGAGCGCCGGGTTCGGCGGCAGCGGGCCCCCGCGACCGGGTGCCCTGTCCGATCCACCAGGCCGTAGCCGCCGCTACCAGCCCGACAATCGCAACCACTCGCATCGTGGTGCGGAGCGAATCCGTGAACGACCACCAGATGCCGTCCGCCGCTGATTCGTTCACCGGTCGCACACTTTCGCGCAGCACAACGGCCCCGACGACTAGCGCCACGAGTACCAGCGCCGCCGTCACGGCTAGTGCCATGCCCAGGCTGAACGCTGCGGCGGTGTGGTCCTGCGCCACCAGGAGGCTCCCGGTGAACGCCACGATGGCGAGCACGGGCAGCACCACCGCCAGGATCTCCACCCTCTCGCTCAGGCGTGCCAGCCGCGCGCGATAGTCACTCTCGGCAAGCGAAACCACTCCCGACCCGGCGTCGGGCGGAATTCGGGCCGCCAGCTCCGGATCCACCTGCGCGATGAGTTCGCGGATCCGGGGGATCGCCTCGCCCAGCTCGAGGAGCAAGTCGTTGCTTTCCCCGTCCATCACCCGGTCGTGCAGCCGTTCCACCGCAGCAGTAAAGATCGTCGCGAACTGGGTGCTGTCGATGATGGCCGCAGTAGCACCGAGGATGAGGGGACGCAGCCGGGCTCGTTCGGGGTCGTTCGCTACAATCCGGTCCGTCAGCTCCGTTGCCAGCCGGTCCTGCACCGCTTCGTCCCGGAGCGACTCCGTGGCCGCATCGGCGAAGCCATCCGAGTCGAAGATCGTCACCCGCGCCCAGGCGAAGATCACGCCAAAGAAGAGAAGCAGCCCCCCGAGTACAAGGAGCGAAGTCGAGAGGAGGCTACTGTGCCGTTCTCTCCAGGAACCGGCCGATGGCCCGATGGTCCGCCTGCGGCTCCCCGACGCGAAGGCCGTTCCCTGCGCATCTGCCGCTCCCGCAGTGGGCCGTTCGCTCGTGCTCATCGGAGCGATCTGCGCAGCAGCGAGCGTTGACCCGCGGTCGAACGGCTCGCCTGCCATATCCTGGAGGCGTGCCCGGAAGGCCAGGTAGGTCCCATCACCAACCTCCCGCCCGGCGTAGCGCGGCATCATCCGAGTTCGCGTATTGCGGTCGCGCTACCAGGAGCGCGCCCGGCGTGCCGTCCTCCGCAAACGAAGCGTGGCAACCTCAGAGACCACTACGGAGCTCGGCGGCGCCGCAGGTAACTGTCCGGGTGATCGACAATCCAGAAGCCGATGACGACCACTAGCAGAAGAATGCCCATGGCCCAGGGGACGTTGAACGTCAGCGCGAGCCACAGCATGGCTACCGCGAACGCCACGATCAGGCGGTGGCTCGCAGCACCGTCATAGCGGTGGGTGGGCGCGTGCTGCAACGCCAGCGCGATAGGGAGCACGAACGATACGCCCAGCCCGAGACCAACACCGCGGTGACCATCTTTTCGAGTGCGGAGTCCGCGTAGCGAAACCGCACTACCCCGGGAGGTACGCCACTGCACCCGAACGGCACGCCGACTCGATCGCGCCCGCTTCGTAGCCCAGCTCCGACAGGATCTCCAGCGTGTGTTCGCCAAGCAAAGGCGGCCGGCGGCGCCCCTTGTTCCACTCGTGCGCACCGTGGCCGCCCGGCCAGAACCTCGCCGCGCTGTCAACCGTGGCAAACTGCCCCGATTCCGGGTGCTCCAGCTCGATGCGCAGCCCCGCGTGTCGCACCGCCTCGTCGGCGAACACCCCCGCCATGTCGTACACCGGCCCCGAGAGCATGTCCGCTGCCTGCAGCTTCTCCACGAGCTCGGCTGTCGTGAATCTCCGCGTCCCCTCGGAAAGGCGCGCCTTCAGCGGCCCTCGCTCCTTGAGCCGCGTTCGCATGTCGAGCAGGTCCTCTCGC
>CAZWBW010000130.1:0-3396 GCA_964632355.1 uncultured Anaerolineaceae bacterium
AGCACAACCGGGATGTCCTGATGGGCCCACTTGCGCCAGAGCCCGTACTGGGCTGTCACGTCGTGACTGTCCGCATCGAGTCCGCCCGGCGCGAGTTTTTCCATGGCCTCATCAGGGTCGGCTTTCGCCGTATCGATAATCGCCCGGATCTCAATCACCGAGCCATCGTCCTGCGGGATGTAGCGGGTCTCCTCGACGAACCGCCTCTGCGCCTCCCCCTCGCCCCGCGCCGGGTTCGTCGTCACCAGGAACCCAATCAGCCCGAGCAGCGCGCCCGCAAACAGCAGCACGCCCACATACGCTCGCCGTGTCCGCTCCATCGGTATCTCCTCTCGAACGCACGCGAATCTTACGTCGCTACATTACATTCGTCTAACGCGTCATCTGCTGACGTTTTACACACCCCGCCACCAAAGACTCCGCGCCGCGCGCCCGCTAGAATCGCCACATGACCCTGCGCGTCGTTATTTCGGGCACCGGAAAAATGGGCCGGCAGGTCGCACAGGCCGTCGCCGCCGACCCTGGCATGGAAGGCGTCGCCTATGTCGATGGCCTCGCGACCGTCACCGAGCTCGATGGCCTCCCCGTCTACACCGACCCCGCCTTCTGCTTCTCAGAAACAAAGCCCGACGTCTGCATCGACTTCACCAACGCCGCCTGGACGCCCGGGCTCTCCGCAGCGGCGCTCAATAGCGGCGTCCGGCTCGTCATCGGCACCACCGGCCTCTCCGACGAATTCATGTCGTGGCTCGAAACCGAAACCCGCACCCGGGAGATCGGCGCCGTGGTGGCCGCGAACTTCGCCATCGGCGCCGTGCTCATGATGCACTTCGCGAAGCAGGCCGCGCGCTTCTTCGATAACGCCGAGATCATCGAGCTCCACCACGACCAGAAGGTCGATGCCCCCAGCGGCACCGCCAAGACCACCGCGGAGCTGATGCGCGCCGCCCGCAAGGACCCGTTCGTCTACCCGCCGTCCGAAAAGGAGACGGTGCCCGGCGCCCGCGGCGCCGAGCTGGGCGGCATCGCCATCCACTCCGTGCGGCTGCCGGGGCTCGTCGCCCACCAGGAGGTCATCTTCGGCGGCCTCGGGCAGACGCTGACGATTCGCCACGACACCACCGGACGCGATTCGTTTATGCCCGGCGTGCTCGCGGCCGCTCGCGCGGTGATGGAACTCGACCACCTGGTCGTCGGCCTCGATTCGCTGTTCGGCCTGGACTAGCGCGGCGCCGGGACCTTCACGGCCCTCCGAGCGTCTGCATAAGCAGGAGCGGCGCGAGGAGGCGTTGTGCGCGCGGTGTTCGACGACACCCTGGTTCGTCGCAACCGCGGCGCTGGCCGCCCTGCTCGCCGCCGCGTGCCTGCAGGAAGAACGGCGGGCCCGCCGCGCCGCCGACACCCACGCCCACGCCGACCGTGCGCCCCGAGCTCCTGTACGAGGGGCAGTGGGGCCCCGAAGTGCTGTCTTACGCCGAGGAGTTCGAAATCCCCGCCTGGGGCACCCGGCCACCGCAGGCTACCGCCGACGATCCGATCGCCCGCGGCTGGCCGTCGATATGGTCGCTAGGGGCACTCGGGCAGGGCACGCTCGTTCGCGAAGGCAACTGCCTTTATATGGAGGTCGACCCGGCCGACCGCTGGTTCCTCCTCTTCCCCTACGAAGCCGAATGGGACAGCACGAACAGCGCCGTCGTCCTGCGCGGGAACGTCATTCCCGTGGGCGCCGAATTCCAGGCCGGCGGGGCTTCACCGAGGGCGACCCTTCTGCCGCCGGCTGGTCGTGGGGCACCGCGCCCGACCCGGCCTGCGACCTCTCGCGCCTGTTCCTCCTCGGCACGGCGAACGCGCTCCCCTGGCTCGGCTTCGAAGGTTAATCCGCGCCGGCGGGCGATGGCGCACCCACCGCGGGCACCGGTTCGGCGGGACGAACCGCGCGCAGGCCCGGCCGCCCGACGACAATGAGCAGCGCCAGCACAATCGTGAGCCACCCGAGCGTTGGCACGATGAATTCGAGCCCGAAGAGCTGGCCGAGCCCACCGATCGGCACCGCGGCAATCATCTGCGCGCCCATCGCGAGCGGGAACAGCCCCATCACCCGGCCGCGCATCTCGTCGCGCACCAGGTGCTGCACGATCGTCGCCGCGCTCACCGTCGTGCCTACCATGCAGAACCCGAGCGCGAAGTTTGCGACCGCCGTCACCGGCACGATGCGCGAATGCCCGAACACCGCCACGGCGACGCCGAACGTGAGCACCGTCGCGCAAATAGTCGCGCCGCGGGCGGGGAGCGCGTTTCGCCACGCGAAGAATAGCGACCCGACCGCCGTCCCGAGGCCCCACGTCATGCCGATGAGCCCGAACTCGCGCGTGCTCAGCCCGAGCACTTCGGTCATCCACACCGGGCCGAGGGTCGCCACGCCCGGCATCCCCACCACCTGCAGCACCACCACGAGCGAGATGACCGCGAAAATCGTCCCGTCGCGCCGCGTATAGGCGAGCCCCTCGCGGATGTTGCGCAGCATGCTCTCGCTCCGCTTCGCCTTCCCACGGTCGCGGAACCGCAGCATGGCGATGAGCGGGATGACCGCGAGCCACACCAGCAGGCTGAGCGCGTACACCTGCCCGGGTTCGATGATGTCGTTCAGCAGCCCGGCGATGGGTACCGTCACCGGGAACGTCACCTGCATCGCGACCATGTTCAGGCTGATGGCGCTGCCCACGCGGTCCATACCCACCACCGCCGGGATAGCGGCGTTCCGCGTCGGCATGTCGATGGCCATGTTCCCGGCGGCGAAGAAGGTGAACACCACCAGCACCGCGATGGTCGCGTCGCCCAGCGGGTTCGTAAGCATCAGCAACGCCACGCCGCCGTTCAGGATGAGCGCGCAGATCTCGCACACCAGCAGCACACGCCGCCGTTCGAACCGGTCGGCGATGGCCCCGCCGATGAGGCTGAACAGGATCATCGCCACGCCGCGGCTCCCGGCGATGAGCCCCACGTAGAAGACATCGCGGTCCGGGTATTCCGCCTGCACCCAGAAGATCTGCGTGAGGAACTGGAGGGGCATCGCCAGCCCTACCAGCGTCATCCCGGCCAGCAACAACCGAAAGTCGCGCGACGCCAGCGCCGAGATACCCGGGTGCCGCTCGAAGAACGACTCGCCTGCCACGCCCGCTACTATACGCGAGCGGAATGGTTCGTATGAGCAATGGCGGCCACCCGTTCGGAAGTGCTACGTGCTGAGTTCTAAGTGCTAAGTAGGCCCCGGTAGTCGAGGCCCACTGCGGCCTCGGCACACTCGAACCCCGCCCCATCGAAGGCCTAACCGTTCGCTCGCCTCGAGCGGCGCGCGAAGCAAGCCGCGGGGTTCCGAGGCCGCGCGCAACCGCACTC
>CAZWBW010000130.1:3496-6291 GCA_964632355.1 uncultured Anaerolineaceae bacterium
CCCGACAGCCGATGGCCGATAGCCGACAGCCTTCCTACCGCCCCGCCTCGATCGCCTTCGCGCCCTTGGCCAGCTCCGCGAACGTCTCCTCCGAGAGCAGTTCAAGCGCCGGCACGAACAGGTCGTCTTCCTCGTCGCCGAAGTGCCCCTGCAGGATCCAGTCCAGCCGTTTCACCGCGTCGAGGAGCTCCTCCAGTCGCCCCGGCGTCACCCCCTCCTGTTCCGCCTCGCGCAGGCCCGCCGCGATCGCCTCCCGCTCGCGGTGTACCTCCTCGTGCGTGTCGTCCATCGCCGCGAGCGCCCGTTCGAGCAGTTCGTGCCGGTGCCGGATCTCATCGTGCTGCTCGACCATCTCGTCGACCACCTGGTCGATGTCGGCCGCGAACCCGCGGAGCGCCGGAAAGAGCACTTCTTCCTCCTTTGCGATGTGCAGCACAAGGTCCTCGGCGAGGTAGGCGTCCAGGTCCCGCAGCCGCTCGATGGCGCCGGCCGGTGCGTCGCCATCCGGCTCCTCGAGCGCCGCCTCCAGCGCCTCCCGCGTCTCCGTCACGAGTTCGTGCGTTTCCGTGTGTTCGCGAATCAGCGTCGCGAGCGGCTCGACCTCGGTCTCGATGTTCCCAAACGTCGCCATGCCCGACAGTGTAGGCGCCGCGAACCGCCCTCCCACAGGCCATCCGCCCGTGGCTGGCGGCCCCGAGCGGCTACACCTGCCGGGCTACCACCAGCCGTCTTTGTATCGCCAGCCCTTGTGCTCGCGGCCTGCCGGGCCCGCCTCCTTCAGGCGCACCAGGTGTTTTCGGCAGAGCGGGATGGTCAGCCGTTCGCGCTCTTCTCCCCGCCACTTCAGCACCGCTACCTCCTCGAGCGGCGGCTCCATGCACCACAAACACCGTGCGCGCGCCATCTGCGCTCCTCCTCGTCAGTTGTCTTCACCCTACCGCCCGACCGCCCAGGCGCACAGTGCCCGGCCGGCTACTGGCCGTTGGGACGGTGCCGCGAACGAGACCGGTTGTTGCCATACCCGCGTGGCATCCGCTGCACCATACTGCACCGGCGCTCAGCAACGCCGCCTTCCGAACGGACGTGAAGGGGCCCGGGTTGGCTCCGAGCGCCGGGCACTCAGAACTCAGCCCCCCAGCCCCGAGGGGCGCCCCCGCGTACACTTCCTCGCATGGATATCGACTACGCCCTCCTCGCCGACCACGCAGAAGTCGTTGCTGGCAAGCTCTACCTCATGGGCGGCGGCTGGGACACCCGTTACGTCAAGGACATGCCGTCCCAGGCCCGCATCGCCGTCGCTATCGGCGTCCGTATCGGCTGGGACGAAACCAACCAGCCCACGCCCGTCCACATCGTTATCGAAGACGACGATGGCAAGCAGCTCGTTCGCGCGCAGGCGAACGTCAACGTCGGCCGCCCGCCCCACCTTCCACCCGGCTCGACGCAGCTCGCCCAGTTCGCCGCGGCCCTGCCGGTCACGCTCCAGGCGCACGGCGGCTACCGCGTCGTCGTCCGTGCCGGCGAAGGTCCCGGGGCCATCGAACGTACGCTTCCGTTCCGCGTCGCCCCGCCGCCCACCCGGCGCTAGGCGGCGATCCCGGGCTCTTACAAGGAAGAGGATCCCACCTGCCGGGCGGGGCTAGCCAACAGCCCCGCGGCCAGGGGCCCGCGACGTGTTTCGGTACCGCGCCGCTGAACCGGGGGCGCATGCTCCGTTGCGGGCCGGTGGAAGCCAGGCTGACACAGCCCGGGCGGCCCCGCTTCCGCCTACTCGAACCCTTCCGCCTTGAACGCCCCATCCCGCCAGGCCAGTGCCGCTTTCAGCCCCTGAGTGGACGCGATACGCCGGAAGTCACCGGCACCGGGGCGCAGCGTGCCGCTGAGCGCGTGCCACTGCCATCCGGTCTGGAGCGCGGTGCGGAAGCCCATGATCTCGTACGCCTGGTTGAGCGACTGCTTGTTCGCCGAGAGGAGATCGGGCGCGATCGATGAGAGAGCCCGGAGCTCGCGCATGACCTCCTCCTCGAGCCTGTCCGCGGGGAAACTCTTCGCAACCCAACCCATCTCCGCGGCCTGCTTCCCCGTGACAGAATTCCCGGTGAGCTGCAGGTACTTCGCCTGCGCCATGGTCATCTTCCAGGGGAAGTAGAGGACGTCTGGCGTCGTCATGCCACGCATCGGCGGGTAGCCGATGATCGCGTCGTCTGCCACGAACGCGATGTCGCACATCGACATGAGTTCCGTGCCACCCGCGACGCAGTAGCCGTGCACTTTCGCCACCACTGGCTTCAGCAGGTCCCAGATTGTCAGCCAATCGCGAAGGCAGCTCCGCGCGAACTGGTCCGTCCAGCTGTTGAAATGCCTGGACTCGACCCACCCCTCAGGACGTACCGGCGTCTCGAGCGAGTGACCTGCCCCATCGCTCTCGGCGGGCTGCTTTGCCGGCGTGATGTCGTAGCCACTGCAGAACGACGGGCCAGCCCCATCGATCAGGATCACGGTGACGTCGTCATCAGCCTCCGCCGCCCGGAGCGCGTGTACGAGCTCGCGGCGGAGTTCGAAGCTGAGCGCGTTACGCTTTTCAGGCCGGTTGAGCGTGATACGCGCAATCCGGTCGTTCACGTTGTACAGAATATTCTCGTACTGCAATGTGTTCGTGCCCTGGCCTTACTTGATCGCAAGAGGATTGATTGGGGATCCCACGGCCCTTGTGAACTTTAACGGAGGACACACGAAGAAGAACTCGTACATTCCGTCCGCCGCGCAATCAGCCGCAAGTTCGTCAAAATCGAGGA
>CAZWBW010000131.1:0-6211 GCA_964632355.1 uncultured Anaerolineaceae bacterium
GCTGACGTATGCGCACAGTTCTTTCGCCGCTGGCAAGGCCGTCTCGCTCGCCACGGGCACGGCGTTGGGGCCGTCCGGGTTGGTCGAGGGCCCGCACGTCTTCTCCGGCTTTGTCCTCGACGCCGAGCAGTGCGCGCGCGGCATCCCAGGCGCTGGCATAGGTGCTGGGCATCACCACCCAGACCGATGCAGCCCGGCTCAGATGCTCGACATAACGCTGGATGTCGGCGGGTTCCTGCCAGCGCCACGCCAGATCAAGCGCGATGCCCTGCCGGATGTCCTGCCCGAACCACGGGTACACCTCGGCCGTGTTCCCGCGCCCGAGCATCAGGTCCACCCGGCCGCCAGCAAGGTGCTGCAGCATCGCATAGTCCTCGGCAATCTTCACCGGGTCGTTCGTCGTGATCAGCGTTGTCGCCGTCGAAAGGATGATCCGCTTCGTCTTCGCGGCGATATACCCGAGCATCGTCGTTGGCGACGACGGCACGAAGGGCGGGTTGTGGTGCTCACCCGTTGCGAACACATCGAGCCCGACCTCCTCGGCCTTGAGCGCGATAGCGACCATCGCCTGGATGCGCTCGTGTTCGGTGGGCACCCGCCCGGTCGTAGGGTCGGGCGTGACATCGCCGACAGAGAAGACGCCGAATTGCATGGGGGGCATTGTCGCACGTGGCTGTCGGCTGTTGGCTATTGGCTGTTGGTGGGCGTACGGAGCGCCGGCCACGCGAACCCCGCCACCCACACCCCCACGAACCGGAAACGGGCAACCCCACTGAGCACTGTGCACTGTGCACCGGGCACTGGGCACGCCCCGCCCGACAGCGGACAACCCGCATCAGTACCGCGACCGTAAGGGAGCGTCCGGCCGCACCCCGGGCAAGCCGCAACCAGATCCGCGAACCCCGCCACCCACGCCCCCGCGAACCGGGCACGGGGAACCCACTGGGCACTGAGCACTGGGCACTGTGCACTGCCATGCGCCGGGCAGTGCCCGGTGCAACGGCGTAGACTTTTCCGCATGGGTTTCTACTACGGACCGAGCTCGCCGCCACCCGACGACGACAAGCCCGGCGGGTTCAAAGAAGCGATGCTCATCACCTGGATCGTGTTCCGCGTGCTCGCGGTGCCGCTCGCCATCCTGTTCGGCGGTATCGCGTTCCTGGTGCTGCTGTTCTACCTGTTCACCTGGCACCCACTCGCGGGACTCGCCGGCATCCTCGTCCTTGTCGGGGCCGTTGGCGCCCGGGCGTACTGGGAATGGCGGCATCCTCCAACTATCGAATGAGCGAAACGCTGGATGACCTCATTGCCGAACGCGTCCGGCAAACCCGGGCGCGGATCGACGCGGCCGCCGAACGCGCCGGGCGCGACCCTTCGGAGATCACGCTCATCGCTGTTTCGAAGACACAACCGGCGGAAGCGGTCGCGGCCGCGTGGCGCGCCGGGATTCGCGATTTCGGCGAAAACCGTGTGCAGGAAGCCACTGCGAAGATGCCTGGGGTCGAAGCCCTGCTGCCCCCCGGCGCGGAGGTCCGCTGGCACATGATCGGCCACCTGCAGCGGAACAAAGCGAAAGCCGCGGCCGGACGCTTTGTTATACTCCACGGCATCGACTCCAGCCGGCTGATAGACGCGCTGGCAGCTTCGGGCCACGACGTTCGCGTGCTTCTCCAGTTGAACGTGGCCGGAGAAGCGACAAAGCACGGCGCGCACCCGGACGAGCTTCCCGCGCTCATCGCCCATGCTGCTCGCTACCCGACCATCGCTGTGGAGGGCCTGATGACCGTGGCGCCGCTCACCGCCGACCCCGAGGAAGTGCGCCCGGTGTTTCGCACCATGCGCCAGCTGGCCGAACGCCACAACCTCCCCATTCTCTCGATGGGCATGACGAACGACTTCGAAGTCGCTATCGAAGAGGGTGCAACCCACGTGCGCGTCGGCCGGGCCATTTTCGGAGAACGGGAATGAAGATCGCGATCATCGGCGGCGGTGTCATGGGCGAAGCGATTCTCGCCGCCGCACTCGAACGGAACGTCTTCGGCCCTTCGGACGCTACCGTCTGCGAAGTGGTGCCCCACCGGCGCGACGTGCTCAAAGCCGAATACGGCGTGAACGTCACCGCCGAAGGCACCGCGGCCATGGAAAGCGCCGACCTCGTCATCCTCTCGGTGAAGCCACAGGACGTCTCCTCCGTTCGCGGGCGCATGCGCACCGAAGCGCTGCTGCTCTCCGTGATGGCCGGCGTCCGCATCGAGACCATTCGCAAGATCTTCGACCATGACCGCATCGTCCGCGTGATGCCGAACACGCCCGTCGCCGCCAAGGCCGGCATGAGCGTCTGGACCGCCACCGAGTCCGTCGATGCCGACCAGCGAAAGCTCGCGCGCGGCCTGCTGAGCGCCATTGGCCGCGAACTCTACGTCGAAGACGAACTCAAGGTCGATATGGCGACTGCCGTCAGCGGCAGCGGCCCGGGCTACGTCTTCCTGTTCATCGAAGCCATGGTCGAAGGCGCTGTCGCGATCGGCATCCCCCGCCCGCAGGCGCAGGAGATGGTGCTGCAGACGTTCTATGGCTCCGCGCTCTACGCCATCGAAAGCGGGCGCCCGCCGGCCGAACTTCGCGGCATGGTCACCTCGCCCGCCGGGACCACCGCCGAAGGCCTGCTGGCGATGGAACGGCACGCCATCCGCGCTGCCATCGTGGAAGGCATCCAGGCCGCCTACGACCGCGCGATCGAACTGGGGGGAGGCGCTTGAACGAGCAGATCGCGTCGCTCTTCGTTCTCTTCCTCTACCTGCTGATCTTCGCGGTGATTGGCCGTGCGCTGCTGAGCTGGTTCCCGGTTTCGCAGAACAACCAGTTCGCCCGCTTCCTCTACCAGGTCACCGAGCCGCTGCTCGAACCGGTGCGCCGCATCCTGCCGCGAACCGGCATGATCGACTTCAGCACGCTGGTTGTCATCATCCTGCTATACGTGATGATCGCGGTGGTTCAGCAGGCTGCGAACGCCTGAATTCTTGCCGAAGATTTCGTTGTCTCTGGTATGCTGATCGCAACTGTTGGGCCGCCGCAATGGCGACCGCCAGCGGAGTCGAGCCATTAACCCGTACGTCGCCCAGTTCACGATTGTCTTCATACAGATACTGACGTGGGCCATCATCGCCCGCGCCCTGTTGAGCTGGTTCCCGATCGATCAGTCGAGCGCGCTCTACCAGATGCTCTGGCGGACTACCGAGCCCATCATCGAGCCGATTCGACGCATCATGCCGCAAACGGGGATGATTGACCTGAGCCCACTGGCGGCCATCATCGTCCTCATCGTCATGAGCCAGCTTGTCGCGAGCCTCGCCGTCACGAACGCCTGAGCACCGCGACCCTTCGAAACGAGACCCTTCGCATGCCGGAAACACCGGTGCCTGCTGCCATCGAAGCACGTGACATCGTCCGCAGCTACGGCGAGCGGCGCGCGCTCGATCACTTCTCGCTCGAGGTCCCGGCCGGCTCGGTGTTCGGCCTCCTCGGCCCCAACGGCAGCGGCAAGAGCACGTTCATCACGCTTGTCGCCGGCGCCGAGCAACCGCCCTCCGGTAGCCTCCGCATCCTCGGCGAACAGCCCCACCCCGCCCTTCGCGCCCGGGTCGGCACCGTCTTCCAGGAGAACGCCCAGGACCCCCTGATGCGCGTGGGCGAGACGCTGCAGCTCGCGGGGAGCCTGTTCGGGTTGAGCCGCCAGCAGGCCACTGCCCGCGCCACCGAACTGCTCGAAGTCTTCGGGCTCCGCGGCCGCGCGAACGACCCCGTGTCGGCACTCTCCGGGGGCATGCGGCGGCGCCTCGAAATGGCCCGCGCGCTCCTCCACGACCCCGAACTCCTCCTGCTCGACGAACCCACCACCGGCGTCGACCCCGAGGAACGGCGCGCGCTCTGGGACGCGCTGCTGCACGGCGCCCGCGGCCGCCGCACCATCCTGCTCGCCACGAACGACCTCGCCGAAGCCGACGACGTCTGCGAACAGGTGGCCTTCATCCAGTCCGGCCGGGTAGTCGCGACGGGCACACCAGAAGAGCTGAAGCGCGGCCTCCGCCGCGAAGCCGTTCGCCTCACGTGGGAAGGCGTCACCGCCGACGAACTCGCGAAGATCGCATCGTGGCCCGGCACCGGCGACGTCACCCGGCAGGGCGACCTCGTGCACGTCACCGTCGACGACGCATCCGTCTTCGTGCCCCGTGTGTTCGAACTCGGCGGCCATGCCATCCGCTCCGTGTCCATCGAACAGTCGTCGCTCGAAGACGCCTACTTCCAGTACGTCAGCGGGCGCACTCCTGCGGAGGTGGGGGCGTGAGCGCGAGCATGACCGCTTGCACAGCGCTCTTCGTGCGCGACATCCGCAACGTCGTCCGGTCGCGGTCACAGCTCTATTCGTCGATGTTCACGCCGCTGCTGTTCCTGGTGTTCCTCGGCAACGGCGTGTCCGAAGGCCTGCAGCCATCGAACCTGAGTGCCGGGAACTTCACCGCCTACCTCGTCGCTGGCGCGGTGGTCATGACCTCGGTGTTCTCGTCGACGTTCTCGAGCGCCGCATACTATCGCGACCGCGACACCGGCATCCTCCGAATGCTGCTGTCGTCGCCACATTCGCCGCGACTCATCCTGCTTGGAAAGTCACTCGCGGGCGTCGCCATCGGGCTGACGCAGGCGCTCGTGGTGCTGCTCGTCGCCGCCCCGTTCGTTGAATTCGAATGGCAGTACGGCATCGCGCGTGGCCTGCTGATCGCGGTGGCGGCGGTCCTGCTGTTGAACCTGCTGCTCGCCGGCATCGCACAGGCGGTCGCCTCCCGCATCCAGACGATGCAGGGCTTCCACCTCGTGCTGAACCTGCTGCTGTTCCCGCTGCTCTTCTTTTCGGGCGCATTCTTCCCGATCGACGACCTGCCCGCGTGGCTCGCCGTGCTCGCCCGCGTGAACCCGCTGACCTATGCGGTCGACGCGCTGCAGCTCGCGGCCTACGCCGATTCCAGCGCCGACTTCATCGGTCTCGGCATCGACTTCGCGGTCCTCACCGTGCTCGCGGTCGGTGTCTACGCGCTCGGCCTCGCCCGCATGCCGAAGCTCACCTGGAGCGGCCAGTAGCCCGCCGCCCGAACCGGCCCGAGGCGCGGAACGAGGCCGCACAGCCGCCCGTTGTGCCCAGCCCTAAAACCGCTTCTTTTCGGTGACCTCGAGCTGGACCACCTCGCCGTTTTCGACGCGGACAACCACGCTCCCGTACCGGATGCGCCGGACGGCCGCGATCACCTCCGCGAGGGCTTCACGCCGCTTCGTTTCCTCTGCTGTTGCTACATTCATGACTAAGTTGCTTGAGATTATCATCTATCTGCCCGCTGTCAATCGGCCCGGAAGGGATCGTTGACCATCGAGCGCAGGGCATGCGCTCTGCCTGGCACCGGCCTGGCTCGCGCCATGCCCATTCCCTAAACGACTGGTATCAGCGCCGCGACAGGAACCAACAGCCGCTAACCAATACCCCATACCGACATGCCCACAACCGCGCGACCCACTAGAGTCGTACGCACAGGCTCTCTCGCACGAGCACACCCTGGAGGAAGAATGTTCAAAACCCGGTTCACCGAAACCTTCGGTATCGAACACCCGGTCGTCTGTGGCGGCATGACCGGCGTCGGGAAGGCCGAGCTCATCGCCGCCGTCGCCAACGCCGGAGCCCTTGGGTTCCTTACCGCGCTCACGCAGCCCACTCCCGACGCGCTGCTCAAAGAAATCGAGCGCACCAGGGAGATGACCGACAAGCCCTTCGGCGTCAACCTGACCATCCTCCCGACGATTAAGCCGGTGCCCTACGACGAATACCGCGACGCGATCATTGCTGGCGGTGTGAAGATCGTCGAAACCGCGGGCAACAACCCCGAACCGCACATGCCCGCGTTCAAGAAGGCGGGCGTCAAGGTCATCCACAAGGCTGTCGCCGTTCGCCACTCCCTCAAGGCCGAAAGCCTCGGCGTCGACGCCATCAGCATCGACGGCTTCGAATGCGCCGGCCACCCGGGCGAAGACGACATCCCGGGCCTCGTCCTCATCCCGGCGGCCGCCGACAAGGTGAAGATCCCCCTCATCGCGAGCGGTGGCTTCGCCGACGGCCGCGGCCTTGTCGCCGCCCTCGCGCTCGGCGCCGACGCCATCAACATGGGCACCC
>CAZWBW010000132.1:0-6149 GCA_964632355.1 uncultured Anaerolineaceae bacterium
CCGGTAACCCTACTGAGCACTGCGCACCGGGCACTGCGCACTACCCGGTAGGCCGTCGGCCTACCGGATCACGAAGTAGCGAGCGGCGGGGTGGTGCGTGATGAGCGCCGAGGTCGACTGTTCGGGGTGCCACTGGAACGTCTCGCTCAGTTCGACGCCGATGCGTTCGGGGCCGAGCAGCTTCGCGATGAGCGTCTGCTGCTCGAGGTCCGGGCAGGCGGGATAGCCGAACGAGTAGCGGCAGCCGCGGTAACCCTGCGCGAAAATTTCGCGGACGGTGGGGGCGTCGTCGCCGGCGATGCCGAGCTCTTCGCGGACGCGCTTGTGCCACATCTCGGCCAGCGCCTCGGCCGATTCGACCGCGAAGCCGTGCCAGTGCAGGTAGTCGCGGTAGTGGTTCGCGGCGAAGAGCTGCTGGGCGTACTCGGTCGCCTTCGGGCCCATGGTTACGAGCGTGAAGGCGACGACGTCGTACGGGCCGCCGTCGGGGTTGAGCCCGTAGTGCGCTTCGACGCCCGGCGGTTCGCCCTTCGTGCGGAAGAAGTCAGCGATGCTGAGCCGCCGGCCAGTCGGCTGGCGCGGGAAGGTGAACCGGACGGGTTCGCCGGCCGGGCCGTTGTCCCAGTCGGGCCAGACGAGCAGGTCGTTGCCATCGGCCTGTGCGGGGAAATAGCCGTAGACCACCTGTGGCACGAGGAGCTGTTCGCCGATGGCGATCTCCTGCATGCGGCGGAACACCGGGCGTACCTCGTTGTCGACGAAGGCGGCGTATTCGGCGTCGCTGCGCTTGCCCTTCTGGTACTGCCACTGGCCGCGGAACAGCGCGATTTCGTTGATCCACGGGAAGATGTCGCGCAGGGGGATGCCGCGGACGACGCGCGAGCCCCAGAACGGCGGCTTCGGCACCGGCGGCTTCTCGCCCGAGCGGACATCGGACTCGACGTATTCGAACGCGCCGGCCGGGAGGCCCGACCCGTCGCCGCCGGGCGCCGGCGTCGTGACGCGGACTTCGTCGTAGCCGGTGTCCTCCTTCGACGCTTCCCGGGCGATGGAGGGGTTGCCTTCTTCGTCCTTGTCGCCGGCGAGCAGGCGGTCGAGCGTGGCGAGGCCTTCGAAGGCGTCCTGGCAGTAGAAGACGCTCCCCTTGTAGATGCTGCGAAGGTCGTTTTCGACGTACTTGCGCGTGAGGGCCGCGCCGCCCAGCAGCACCGGGTAGTGGAAGAGCTCGCGGGCGTTGAGCTCCTCGAGGTCTTCGCGCATGACGACGGTGCTCTTCACGAGCAGGCCCGAAAGCCCGATCGCATCGGCGCCGACCTCTTCGGCCTTCTCGATGACGTTCTGGATGGGCTGCTTGATGCCGAGGTTGTACGTCGTGTAGCCGTTGTTCGAGAGGATGATGTCGACGAGGTTCTTGCCGATGTCGTGCACGTCGCCGCGGACGGTGGCGAGCACGATCTTGCCCTTCCCGCCGCCTTCGACCTTTTCCATGTGCGGTTCGAGGTAGGCGACGGCGGTCTTCATCGTCTCGGCCGACTGGAGCACGAACGGGAGCTGCATCTTCCCGGCGCCGAAGAGTTCGCCGACCACGCGCATGCCATCGAGCAGGTGCTCGTTGATGATGGTGAGCGGGTCCATGCGGTCGAGCGCCTCGTCGAGGTCGCGTTCGATGTCGCGGCGGTCGCCATCGATGATGCGCTGCTTCAGGCGCGCTTCGACGGGTAGCGTCGCGCGGTCGGGCCCGGCGGCCCTTTCGGTGGTGACGCCTTCGAAGAGCGAGATGAAGTGCGTGAGCGGGTCGTAGCCGTCGCGGCGCCGGTCGTAGATGAGGTCGCGGGCGGTTTCGAGTTGCTCCTCGGGGATGCGGTTCAGTGGCAGGATCTGCTTCGCGTTGACGATCGCTGCATCGAGTCCGTGTTCGATGGCTTCGTACAGGAACACGGAGTTGAGCACGCGGCGGGCAGGCGGCTTCAGCCCGAACGAGATGTTCGAGACGCCAAGCACGGTATGCACGCCCGGGAACTCCTGCTTCACCTGCCGGATGGCGTTCAGCGTCTCCATCGCGTCGCGGCGCAGGTCTTCCTGGCCCGAGCTGAGCGGGAAGGTGAGGAAGTCGAACAGCAGGTCGCCGGGTTCGAGGCCGTATTCGTTGACGGCGAGGTCGTAGATACGCCGGGCTACGCGCATCTTCCACTCGGTGGTGCGCGCCTGCCCCTCCTCGTCGATGGTGAGGGCGATGGCGGCGGCACCGTGGCGGCGGATGAGCGGCAGGAGCCGGCGGATCTTCCGTTCGCCGTCTTCGAGGTTGATCGAGTTGACGATGGCCTTGCCGCCATAGAGCTTGAGCGCCGTTTCGATGACCGGCACTTCGGTCGAGTCGAACACGAGCGGCAGGGTCGACTGCGTGCGAAGTTCCGAGACGAGCCGCGCCATATCGGGTGCGCCGTCGCGGCCGACGTAGTCGACCATGACGTCGAGCACGTGGGCGCCTTCGGCCGTCTGCTCCTTTGCGAGCTGGACCATGCCTTCGATGTCGCCCGCGAGGAGGAGTTCGCGGAAGGCCTTCGAACCTGTGGCGTTCATGCGCTCGCCGATGACGAGGAACGAGGTTTCCTGTTCGATCGGCACGGAGGTGTAGAGCGACGAGACGGCTGCTTCGTGCGGCGCGGGTTCGCCGTCGAAGAAGGGCTTCGCGGCTTCGCGGCGCTTCGGCGGGCGGTGGCCGATGGCCTGCACGGCGGCCTCGAAGTGCGCGGGGGTGGTCCCGCAGCAGCCGCCGACGATGTTGGTGCCGAACTCGTCGACGAAGATCTTGTGGTAGCGGGTGAACTCTTCGGGCGAGAGCGGATAGCAGGCCTCGCCGTTCACGAGCTCGGGCAGGCCCGCGTTGGGCGCGACGAACACCGGCCGCCGCGAGTGCTCCGTGAGGTGGCGCACGTGTTCGACCATCTGCTCGGGGCCCGTTGCGCAGTTGATGCCGATGATGTCGACCACGTCGAGCGCATCGAGCGTGGTGAGCGCGCATGCGATATCGGAGCCGAGCAACATGGTGCCGGTGGTTTCGATGGTGACGCTGGCGATGACCGGCAGGCGCACGCCCATCTCTTCGAAGACGTCGGAGATGGCGGCGAGGGCGGCCTTGGTCTGGAGCAAGTCCTGGCAGGTCTCGACCTTCAGGACGTCGATGCCGCCTTCGATGAGGCCGCGTGCTTGTTCGCGGTAGCCTTCCACGAGCTCGTCCCACGTGATGTGGCCGAGGGAGGGGAGCTTTGTGCCCGGGCCCATGGTGCCGAAGCTGTAGCGGGGCCATTCGGGCGTGCTGAACTCGTCGCGGATGGCGTTGAGCTGCTGCGCGGCGATGCGGTTGATTTCGCGGACGCGCGGCACGAGGTCGTATTCGGCGAAGACGACCGGGTTCGCGCCGAAGGTGGCGCTATCGACAGCGTCGGCGCCGGCCGCGTAGAGACTGCGCTGGATGTTCGCCAGCGCATCGGGGTCGGAGATGACGAGGTATTCGTTACAGCCGTCCTTGCCGCCGTAGTCGGGGCCCGGCTTCATGGCGAGGATGCTCGAACCAATGGGCCCGGCGGCGAAGAGGACGCGTTCGCGAAGTCGATTGATAAAGGGGTGATCAAGCGGTGTGTAGGCCATGTGAGTACCCGGGAAGCGCCACAAGCAGGCGGCGCGGAACTATCGAGGGGGAAACTGAGGCCGGGCAAACGACGGCAGCGTCAGCCTCCGGCACGCTGCCGCCTAACGCATGACCATGCGGCAGGGAAGCGCGAGCACGACGAACGGGAGGGACGCATTGCTACCCGCCATGGCGCGAGTATACCAGAGCAGGGGTGGGACTTCGGCCCGGGGCCATTCGGCTGGCGTATCATGCGGGCATGGATTTCCGGCTGCCCGAAGAGACGCGTATATGGCGCGAGGAGTTGCGGGCGTTCCTGCGCGAAGAGCTGCCGCCCGGCTTCCAGGGCTCCGACGACTACTTCGATAAGGAAGAGCAACTCCCGTTTGCGCGGCAGTTCATGCGAAAGCTCGGCGAACGCGGGTGGCTCGCCCCGGCCTTCCCGGAGGAATACGGGGGCATGGGCCGGACGTTCATCGACCAGTTCGTGCTCAACGAGGAGCTTGCGTGGCACCGGGCGCCGGCCGGCGGGCGGCTGTTTACGCTCGGCATCGTCGGGCCGACGATGCTGATCCATGCGACGGAGGAACAGAAGGCGCGATGGCTCCCGCCGATTTCGCGCGGCGAACACTGGTACTGCCAGGGGTTCAGCGAACCAGGCTCCGGTAGTGACCTGGCGAGCATGCAGACGAGCGCCGTCCGCGACGGCGACGAGTATGTGATCAACGGCCAGAAGATCTGGACGACGAACGCGCACGCCGCCGACCGCATGATCCTGCTCGCGCGGACCGACCCGGAGGCGCCGAAGCACAAGGGCATCAGCGCGTTCATCGTCGAGATGAACACGCCCGGGATCACCATCCAGGGCATCCCGAACATGGCCTACCGGCGGGACTTCAACCAGGTGTTCTTCGAAGACTTGCGCGTCCCGGCGGAGAACCTGCTGGGCGGCGAGAACCGGGGCTGGTACGTCGCGGCGACGACGCTCGACTTCGAACGTTCGAACATCGCGGCGATCAGCGGCGCGCGGCGGACGATCCACGACCTGGTGCAGTGGGCGAAGCAGCGCCAGCCCGGCGGCCGCCGCCCGTGGGACAACCCGGCGGTTCGCAACACGCTGGCGGAGCTGCACATCCGCGCGGAGGTGGGGCGGCTGCTCGCCTACCGGACCGCGTGGCTCCAGTCGAAGGGCGAGGTGCCGAACTACGAGGCGAGCATCGGCAAGGTGTGGATGGCGAACCTCGGAATCGACACCGGGAACGTGGGCGTGAACCTGCTGGGGCTCTATGGCCAGCTCACCGGCGGGCAGGCCCTGGCGCCGTTCGATGGCCGCGTCGTGGAGTCGTACCTCCTGGCGGTGGCGGGCCCCATCGGCGGCGGCACGGCGGAGATTCAGCGCAACATCATCGCGCAGCGCGGCCTCGGGCTGCCGCGGGGGTAGGGGCGAATCGCGAACTGCGCTTCGGTTACTGGAACAGCGCGCCGACCGACTGGCCGGAGTGGATGCGGCCGATGGCGTCGCCGAACTGGGCGGCGACGGGGATGATGCGCATGTTCGGGAGCCGCTTCTCGGGCGGCACCGGCACCGAATCGGTCACGACGATCTGGCGGACGTCGATGTTCTTCAGGCGTTCGACTGCGGGGCCGCTCAGGATCGGGTGGTAGCACGAGACGTACACGTCCTTGCAGCCGTGGTCGCGCAGGATGCGAACCGCCTCGGTGATGGTCCCGCCCGTGTCGATTTCGTCGTCGAGGATGAGGACGTTGCGGTCCTGCACGTCGCCGATGACGTTCATGGCTTCGGTGCGGTCGGTGTTGCCGATGCGGCGCTTTTCGATGATGGCGAGCGGCATATCGAGCCGGACCGCCATGTCGCGAGCACGCTTCTCGTCGCCGACGTCGGTGGCGACAACGACGGTGTTTTCGAGCCGTTCGTTGCGGAAGTAGGCGCTAACGGGGTAGAGGGCGTTGAGCTCGTCGACCGGAATGTTGAAGAAGCCCTGGATCTGGCCTGCGTGCAGGTTCATGGTGAGCACGCGGTCGGCGCCGGCGGTTTCGATCATGTTCGCGATGAGGCGCGCGGAGATCGGCACGCGGGGCTGATCCTTCTTGTCGCTCCGGCCATAGGCGAAGTAGGGGATAACGGCGGTGATGCGCCCGGCAGAGGCCCGCTTCGCGGCGTCGATCATGATGAGGAGTTCCATGATCGAGGTGTTCACGGGCGAGCAGAAGGGCTGTACCAGGTAGACATCGCGCATGCGGATGTTTTCCTGGTACTGGACGAAGATGTTTTCGTTGGAGAATTCGAAGACATCGACCTTGCCGAGCGGGCGGCCGATGCGCGCGCAGATGGCCTTGGCAAGCTCCGGGTGTGCCCGGCCCGAGAAGATCGCGAGGTCGCTATACACCTGGTTCCTCGATGCTGGATTCGGGCGGCTCGCCAGGGTGGGGAAGGGCGACGAGCGCGCGATCGAAGATACCAAAGTTGCGGATGAGGCACGAGACGGGGCGGGGCGGGCAA
>CAZWBW010000133.1:0-6080 GCA_964632355.1 uncultured Anaerolineaceae bacterium
TGGTTCGCTCCAGGGGCATGCTGTAGGAACGGCAGTACGCCCGACATGGGCCACCGAAAGGGAAAGCTTCAATTTAGTTCTTAGCCGCCTCTAATGTGTGACTCAATAGGCCGCCGTACGCTGCTTCCTGGCCCGTGGTGGAAAGGCATGAGGACATTGCCGCTATGAGTGCGACAGGGCCATGAAGGAGGAGTGCGTTAGTGAGTCGTAGGACCTGGATTATCGGGGTCAGTGCAGTCGTCGCCCTGCTGGTGGTTGGTGGTGGCGCCTTCTGGTACTGGTTCCTCCGCGACGATGCGCCCGAGGAAGTGAGCCTCGATGCCGCCGTTGAGGCGATCTCCACGAGCGAAGCCGGGGGCGATTCGGCGAGCGGAACCCCCGGCGCGTCCGATGCCGATACCGGCGCCCGCACCGGCACCGCGCCCCTCGACGGCCAGTGGGCGCTCGCATCCGAAGGTGACTCGTTCGTCGGCTACCGCGTGAACGAAGAACTCGCCTCCATCGGCTTCACCACCGCCGTCGGCCGCACCCGCGGCGTGACCGCCGACGTCACCATCGCCGACGGGGTGCTGGAGTCCGCCACCGTCGAAGCCGACATGACGCAGCTCCAGAGCGACTCCGCCATGCGCGACCGTGCGCTCGGCAACCAGGCGCTCGAAACGAACCGCTTCCCAACCGCCACGTTCGAGCTCTCCTCGCCGGTCGAACTCCCGGACGGGCTGGCTAACGGCGAAGCGGTCAGCCTCTCGGTCACCGGCAACCTCACGCTCCACGGCGTCACCCGCGAGGTCACCGTTCCCATCGAGGCACGCCTGGTCGACAACTACCTCGTCGCGGTCGGCTCCATCGAAATCGTGTTCGCTGACTTCGACATCGAGCGCCCACGCGCGGCGTCTGTCGTCTCCGTCGAGGACCACGGCGTGATGGAGCTTCAACTCACGCTCACCCGGGCTTCCTGATCTCCCGCCAGCACCGGTGCTTGCGGAGGGGCCAATTGGCCCCTCTTCTTCATTTTCTTCCTTTCTCGGCGAACCGTTCCTGGGGGGATTGTTGACAAAGACAACCGACTTAGTATCTAATCTTCCCCATCCCCCTCCCAGGCGCCGACCTGACAACAGGAGGCCTTCATTTCGAAGGCCTCCTGTTGTGTTCGGCAAACCCACCACAAGGAGTCCTGCATGGCCGGTCCACCCACCACCTCCTCTCCCGAACTCGTCCGGCAGATCGCTGCAGCCCTCTGGTCGCTCGAACACGGCCACGTGCAGATCACCATCCACGACTCACGTGTGGTCGAAATCGCGACCACCGAAAAGAAGCGGTTCCACCCCGCGGCCTGACGCCGGATAGGAGGTTCGCGATGCCAGTCGAGTTCATCGGAATGATCGGAACGCGCCCGTACAGCGAATACCTGGGCGGCACACACTTCGGCGGTGAGGTCGACCCCGAATATGTCCGGACCTTCGCGCGGGCCCACGAAGAGGGCGGGTTCGACCGCGTCCTCATCGGTTACGGCTCCAGCTCGGCCGACGGGTTCTCCATCGCGGGCTATGCGGGCGCGCACACCGAACGCCTCGGCTTCCTTCTCGCTCACCGCCCGGGTTTCGTGCAGCCGACCCTCGCCGCCCGCAAGCTTGCCACGCTCGACCAGTTCCTTGGCGGCCGTCTCGCCGTGCACATCATCTCGGTCGGCGACGACGCCGAGGCCGCCCGCGACGGAGACTGGACCACAAAGGACGAGCGGTATGCACGCGCCGATGAGTACCTCCAGGTCATCAAAAAGACCTGGGAGGCGACTGAGCCCTTCGACTTCGAAGGCAAGTTCTATCGCACCCGGGGCTCGTTCTCCGACGTGAAGCCAGTAAACGGCAGGGTCCCCATCTTCCTGGGTGGCTCGTCCGAACCGGCATTCGAAGTGGGAGCGAAACACGCCGACACCTGGGCCATGTGGGGCGAGCCCCTCGCGGCCGTCGCCAGCGAAGTGCGCAAGATTCGCGACAAGGCGAAGGCGTACGGTCGCTCCATCGGTGTGAGCGTCTCCTTCCGCCCCATCCTGGGCCCCACCGAGGAGAAGGCCTGGGAGCGCGCCTACCACATTCTCGAGCGCGTGAAGGCGAATCGCGCTGGCCTACCCCCGCGCGAACCAAAGAACGTCGGCTCCCAGCGCCTCCTCGAGTTCGCGAAGGAAGGGGACATCCTCGACGAGCGACTCTTCACGGCTATCGCCAAGGTCACCGGCGCCCAGGGGAACTCCACCGCGCTGGTTGGCACGCCCGAACAGGTGGCCGAGGCGCTCCTCAAGTACCACGAACTCGGCGTCACGACCATCCTCATCCGCGGCTTCGACCCGCTCGCAGACGCCATCGAATACGGGCGCGACCTTATCCCCCTTGTTCGCGCCGAAGTAGCCAAGCGCGACCGCGAGCTCGATCTCGCACGCGCATCTGTTGGAGGGTAGTGTGGTTCATATCGTTCGTCCGTCCGATCGCGACTGCGGTACCGCTCAGACTCCCGGCATGGTCCGCGAAGCCGGCATCTCCGCCGCCCTGAGCGGCGCCAAGGGCCTCTGGATGGGGATCGGCTCCAACGCCCCCCGCGAAGCCGGCGGTCCGCATCATCACGGGCACACCGAATCGGGCATCTACATCCTCGAAGGACGCATCCGCTTCCGCTGGGGGCCGAACCTCGAACACGAAGCCATCGCCGAACCCGGCGACTTCATCTTTGTGCCGCCCTACGAAGTGCACTCCGAGGAGAACCTGAGCGACGGGCCCGCTCGCTTCGTGCTTGCCCGGAATAGCGATGAAGCTGTGGTGGTCAACGTCCCCGACCCCCGGGAAGCATCGGCCGCGCGCGAAGAGGCAGCGCCATGACCGTCACGCTCAGCGCTGACTTCCAGCAACGCGAGCGCATCGTTTTCACCGCCCGGTCGCGCAGCTTCGTTAACGTGCGCCGCGCGCTCGACGACGGCCCAATCGGGTTCACCTCCATCGAACTGCTGCTCGTGGCGTTTGGCAACTGTTCGCTCGGCACGCTCCTCGGTCAGCCTGAACTTGCGGACGTCCCGTTCTCCAGCGTCACCGCCACGATCGAGGGCGAAACCGAGACCGACCCGCCGCGGCTCTCGGCCGTCCGCTCGACTGTGCGGCTCGCCACGCCGGAGCCTGAGCGTCTCGAGGCGCTCCTGCCCGAACTCCGTCAGCGCGTACTGAACTGTCCGACCTGTAACTCGCTGGTCGCCACGAAGGAGATCGCCATCGAGGTGACGGCGGCGGCGCCTTCGGACACAGCCGAACCGGGCGAGGCGAGAGTCATCGCCTGCGCCCTGCCGGCGCCCTCGTAGCCGACGGGGCTACCCCTGCATCGCGCGGAGGCGGCGCACGTCCCGCCTCCGCGACCATGCGTCCCGGGCCCCGAAGGAGATGGAGATGAGCCACCCTCACGTTGCCGTCATTTACTACAGCGCAACGGGCACTGTGTCCGAAATCGCGCGCAACATCGCCAAGGGTGCCCTGGCTGCCGGGGCCGGAGTGCGCCTGGCCCGGATCGAGGAGACCGCCGGCGAAGCCCAGGTTGCCCGCAACCCGAAGTGGCAGGCCCACATCGAAGCCGACCGCACCACCCCAGTCGCCACCGTTGAAGACGTTCGTTGGGCCGACGCGGTCATTCTCGGCTCGCCAACCCGCTTCGGCAGCGTCACCCACCAGGCGCAGCGCTTCATCGACAGCCTCGGTGCACTGTGGATGAACAACGAACTCGCCGGGAAGGTCTTCTCGGCCTTCACCGCTGCTTCGACCCACCACGGGGGCCACGAAGCTACGCTCCTCTCGCTTTTCGCCACCTTCGCGAACTGGGGTGGGATCATCGTGCCGCCCGGCTACACGAGCGATGTGCTGAAGCGCGCCGGCACCCCACTCGGCGTGTCGCAGACCGTCTCCAGCGCTAACCCGCTGACTGAGGGAACGCTCGCCGCGGCCCGCGAGCAGGGCCGCCGCGTCGCGGAAATTGCGGCAAAGCTCCGGTCCGGTTGACAGCAACGCAGCTCGCGTTTCGGTTACGGCCGGGGAAATGTTTAGCCGCACTCTGGTTGATAGTTGGTTGAAAGTTGGTGTAAATCCGGCGGGATAGGTCCACTCGGGTTGTTGCCGTTCGTGACCGATGGGTATGGTCGCCGGGATGCGAATCCGGCGACATTGGATTCGAGCCTGTGTCGTGGGCGCTGTTGTGGTCAGCGCCGGGTTCGCTGCGCTCAGTCGCGAGGCCACTGCCTCCGCCGCAACCATGCCACCCCAGGTTGAGCAGCGGTCATCCGCTCAGGACCAGGGGCTACTCGGACTCCTGGGCAACACAGTGACCAATCTCCTTCGGCCTGGCTCGAAGGGGAAAACGCCCGCTCCTCCGACCAACGAACCGGCACCACCTTCCGGGGCGCTGGGAGAGGCAGTCGACACCATCCTGCCGCCCGCCGTGAACAACGTGCTCAGGCCGGTACTCGATCCTGTGCTCGACGCGATTCAGCCCGTGGTCGAACCAATCGATCCCGTGATCGCCCCGGTCACGAACGAGGTCGTTGCGCCGGTCACGGGAACACTGAACCCCGTGCTCGATCCGGTCCTCGATCCCGTGGTTGATGCCGTGCGACCGGTCACCGATACCGTCGTCACTCCCGTCGCGAACGATGTCGTCGCGCCCGTTGCCAACAACGTGGTCGCGCCGGTGATGCGCGATGTCGCGGCTCCGGTCACCCGGCCAGTGGTGAAGCCGGTCGTCGACAATGTGGCGGCCCCGGTGGTCAACACCGTGGTTCCGCCGCTTTCGAACGGCATCGTGCAACCGGTGACCGATGGCGTGCTTGCCCCGGTCGTCAACGACGTCCTGGCGCCCGTAGTAAACGATGTGGTCGCCCCGCCCCTGAACGACATCGTCGACAACACGGTGCGTCCCATCGTCGATGTGCTCGTGCCACCTTCGTCTGCGAACCCGGCAGTCCCGGGTCCCGAGACGCCGAACCCGGTTCCGGGAGCGCCCAACGAGCCGGTGACTCCACCGGGTGTCGTGCCCGTCACGCCGCGGCAGCCGGGGACCACCCCGCCGTCGGCCGGACCGGTCGTTCCCGGTGTCCCGAACATCCCTGCGCCCAACCCCGGCAGCACGCAGCCGCCGGCCAACGACGTGCCCCCCGTGGGAGACATTCCCGGCAGCCCGGTCATTCCGCCCGTCGCTCCTTCGCCAGGGCTCCCAGGTACGACGCTGCCGGAGATCCCGGCGACCACCCCGTCGCCGGATGCTCTTCCGGTCCCGGGCCCGTTCGCTAATCTACCGGTCGCGGCTGGCCAGGACAGCGGTTCGCCGGTTGCGATGACTGTTGTGCCCGGCAACACTGCTGGCACCCTCGAGCAGCCGGCCGCCAGTGGCCCTCGTGCCTCCGGCCCGTCGCTGCCGTCTGTTACTCCGCTCATCACCGCAGTGAGCAGCATCACCGCCAGCTCCGGCGGCCCGGGCTTCGCCGCTGCGCTCTCAGCCGCCCTCCTGCTCGGCGCCGTGATGCTCTTCCTCGCGCGTGTGGACACGTATCAGCGACGGCCGCTATCGCTGACGTACACACCCGTCCCACCCCCCGCATAACAGTCCCCTTCTGCCTTCCGTCTCCCTCCGGCCGGCATGGCCGAGGAGGGACTCGATCGGCCGCGTCTGTGGCGCGGCAGAGCAACCCATGTCGCTTTTCGCGACCTGGATAAGGGGACTAATTCACCGTGAATCGAAAGCTCAACTCTCTCTTCAGGGGGGTGCTCAGCCTGGCTGCAGCGTCTCTCCTGGGAGTGGTGGGTGTTGTCACCACCACGTCTATCGCGGCCGCCGGGGCCGAAGAAGAAAGCCCGGCACAGGCCTCCCTGCTCGGGGGCATCCTGGACGGCGTCAACTCGCTGACCGGGAACTGCATCGCACTTCTGACCGACACCGACTGCCCGGACAACGGCGGTGGCCTCGTCGACGGCGTCTTGGGGAACACACCCGTCGTCACCGGGAACTGCCTCTCGCTGCTCGGCGACGCCAACTGCCAGAACGACGCTGGTTCGAACGGC
>CAZWBW010000134.1:0-6026 GCA_964632355.1 uncultured Anaerolineaceae bacterium
CCCTCTGCTGAACTATCCACATCTGCCGTTAGGGGGCGCTACGATGGCGTCCGAAACAGGAGGCAGAAGTGGTCGGTTTCAGTTGGGGCGCGTTCCTGATTTGCCTCGGGGGGCTCTGCTTCCTGGTGCTGGGCGGCTTCTGGGGGCTCATCCAGAGCGGCCATCCTGCATTCCTCGTGCCCATCCTGATGGGGCTCTTCTTCTTCTACCTCTGCTGGGAAGCGGTGGTTGGGCCGCCGGAGAAATAAACGACTGTTGGCCTTTGGCTGTTGGCTGTTGGGTTGCGCCGGTCATCGTCGGAGCGTCGGCACGAAGTCCCCGGCTGGCGGTCGAATTCGTACGAGGGGCGCTCCGTGGCCGCGCGGCACTGATGGAGGACCCGAGCGACCGCAGATGCGCCCGGACTACCCTCCTGAGTCCTGCGCTCTGAGCCTGCCCTGCCCGTAGCGTCCGCTCGCGCGATGATGGTCGAGATGCGTCGATTCGTCGTGCTCCCGCTTCTTGCCGTTTCGCTGGTTTTCGGCGCCGGGTGCGAGCTCCTGGAGGAGCCCGACCCGCTGGCGCCGGGCGAACTGCCCGAGTGCACGTGGGCCCGGGTCGTGAAGATCACCGACGGCGACACCATCCGCGTGCGGTTCGATGGCCGCGAAGAACGCGTTCGCTACATCGGCATCGATACGCCGGAAGTGCGCGGTTCGCCCGGTGGCCCCGAGCCGTTCGGCGACGAGGCCACGAAGGCGAACGCGCGGATGGTCGAAGACGAGCGGGTGTGTCTCGAGCGCGACGTCAGCGATCGTGACCGGTATGGGCGGCTCCTGCGCTATGTCTGGCTTCGCGACGGCACGCTCGTGAACGAGGAGCTGCTGCGGATGGGCCTGGCGCAGGTTTCGACGTACCCGCCCGATGTGAAGTACGTCGAGAGCCGCTTCCTGCCCGCGCAGGAGGAGGCACAGGCCGCGGGACTCGGCATCTGGGGCGACGCTGATTAGCCCCGGGCGAGCCGCCAAGAAGCCCGCGTCTGCTGCCAGGCCAACACCGCGATGACCATCGCGTTCAGCGGGTGGAGCGCCCGCAGCGGCCCGAGCGCGCTGTCCGTGGTCGGGAGCGCCAGGTACGGCTGGATGTGGACCAGCACCAACAGCGCCGCCAGCGATACCCAGAACGCCCTCCCGGGACGGGCGAACGCTGCCGCGCCGATGGTCACGAATGGCCAGTACCCGAGCGTCCAGCCGAGCCCTTCGTGGGCCGCGCGGAAGTTCCCGTCGTGGAAGAGCATCAGGCCCGCGAAGTACACCTGTGCGGAGAGCAGGGCGAGGAATACCGTCGCCGCGAACGCAAGCACGACACGCGATACCCGCCGTTCCGAGCGGGCGTGCGCCCTGGTGTCGAACGTCGTCGTAGCCATGTCAGTTCTCCTCTACGATGACCCGGCCAGTCATGTTGCTGTGCAACGTGCAGCGGTAGTCGAAGGTGCCGGGTGTGGTGAAGGTGTGCTCGAAGCTGCCGCTGCTCTGGACTTCTGAGGCGAAGTCGTCGCCGACGACGTCGTGCTGTTTGCTGCCGTCGTTCCAGTCCCAGGTGATGGTGGTCCCGGGCGCGACCTGGATGACGCGTGGTTTGAAGCGGTTGTCTTCGAGCGTTACGCGGGTCACACCGTGCGTGGGTTCGACGCTATCGAGGGACGGTGGCCCGCAAGCGATGGCGGCGGGTATGAGCACGGCCGCCAGGAGTGCGGTTCGTCGCATGGGGAAGCCCTGTGTGGTGGAGTGTGCGAGTGCGCCTCGCACGACCACCGTCGGGCTAAACCGGGGTGGAGTCGCATCCCCCAAAGGGATCATTGGGGGCGTATGCTGCGTGCGAAGCGGTCAGCGGCCGGCGCCGAGTGTGAGGCGGGTCACAGCACGCCGGCGTCTTTGGCCCGGGCGAGGGCTTCCACGCGGTTCTTCGCGCCGAGCTTGCGGTAGATGTTGTTCACGTGTGTCTTCACCGTACCCACGGCAATGACGAGCTCGGCCGCAATCTCTTTGTTCGAACGGCCCTGCGCGAGCCGAATCAGCACCTCCCGCTCACGTTCGCTGAGCGGTTCGGCGAGTTCGATCGGCGGCTGTTCGTTCGCAGTCCCGGGCGTGGCGCCATCGGTCGCGTAGTCGGGTTTCCAGAGGTAATACGCCGGGCCTTCGTCCCGCTCCTCGACGCGGATCTGGCCGTCGGCGGCTAGCCGCTCGAGCGTCGCCTTCGCTTCGTCGACGGTGAGCGTGCTGCGAAGCGCCACGTCGACCGGGGAGAGGGGTGCGCCCGGCCGAAGCAGTTCGAGGACGATGCGCTCGGCGCCGGGTTCGCCGCTCTGCCGTCCAGTCGAACGAAAGAGCAGCCAGAGCAGCACGGCCGGCGCCACGAACCCGACGAACACCGCGATCCAGCTGTAGATCGGGTCGGCACCCTGGTCTGGCAGTGCGAACACCGCGACGCCGAGGATGGTCAGCGCCCAGAACATGACGAAGGTCGCCATGACGAGCTTGACCACGAGGTCGACCAGCGGGTGAGATCGGCCGGTCTCACCGGCGAGCGCCGTCCATGCCTGCCACAGCCATGCTCGCATGCTTCGAAGTGTATTCCGGTGGCGGTGACCGTGCAGGCACAAGAACGGGGCGCGCCATGTGCGGCGCGCCCCGTTTCGTTCGTACGGCTGGTTGGGGGACGTTAGACGTCCAGGTTCTTCACCTGCTTCGCGTGCTGCTCGATGAAGCGGCGGCGGTAGCTCACTTCGTCGCCCATGAGCTGGTAGAAGAGCGCGTCGGCTTCGGCAGCGTCGTGGATGGTGACCTGCAGGAGGGTCCGGTGCTCCGGGTTCATGGTTGTCTCCCAGAGCTGTTCGGCGTTCATTTCGCCGAGACCCTTGAACCGCTGCACGTTCAGGTTTCGCTTGCCGCGGCTGAACTCCTGGAGTTCTTCGTCGCTGTAGAAGTAGTGAATGTTCTTGCCCTGCTGGACGCGGTAGAGCGGCGGCTGCGCGATGTACAGGTGGCCGTTCTCGATGAGCGTCGGCATGTTCCGGAAGAAGAACGTGAGCAGCAACGTGCGAATGTGCGCGCCGTCCACGTCGGCGTCGGTCATGATGATGATCTTGTGGTAGCGAAGCTTCGATTCGTCGAAGGTTTCGCGGATGCCGGTGCCGAGCGCCGAGATAATGAGCCGGATGGCTTCGTGCCCGAGCATCTTGTCGGGGCGGGCCTTTTCGACGTTCAGGATCTTGCCGAAGAGCGGCAGGATGGCCTGGAACCGCCGGTCGCGGCCCTGCTTCGCCGAACCACCTGCGCTGTCGCCCTCAACGATGAAGAGCTCGGATTCTTCCGGGTCGCGGCTCGAGCAGTCGGCCAGCTTGCCGGGCAGCGAACCGCTTTCGAGCGCGCTCTTGCGGTGCACCAGGTCGCGCGCCTTGCGGGCGGCTTCCCGCGCTCGCGACGCTGTGATGCACTTGTCGATGATGCGGCGGCCATCGGCCGGGTTCTCGTCGAGGTGCGTCGAAAGCGCGTCCGAGAGCACGCTCTGGACCTGTGCGGCGACCTCGGGGTTGCCGAGGCGCGTCTTCGTCTGGCCTTCGAACTGCGGCTCGGGCAGCTTCACCGAGATGACCGCGACGAGGCCCTCGCGAACGTCGTCGCCCGTGAGGTTCGGGTCGCTGTCCTTGAGGATCTTTTGCTTGCGCGCGTAGTCGTTCAGTACACGCGTGAGCGCCGTGCGGAAACCGGTCAGGTGGCTACCACCATCGACCGTGTTGATGCCGTTCGCGAAGGTGTAGACCGACTCGGCGAAGCCATCGTTGTACTGGATGGCGATCTCGATGAGGTTCCCGTCGACTTCGCGCTCGACGTAAATCGGGTCGGGGTTCAGGGCTTCGCGCTCGTGGTTGATGTGGCGAACGAAGCTCTTGATGCCGCCTTCGAAGTAGTAGTTGACCTCGCGCCCGTCGCGCTCATCGAACAGGTGGAACCAGACGCCCTTCGTCAGGTAGGCGTACTGGCGCAGCCGTTCAGCTTCGATGCTGAAGTCGAAATCGACGCTTTCGAAGATCGTTGGGTCGGGGAGGAAGCGGACGGTGGTACCGGGCGTGCGGCCGTTTTCGATGGGGTGCGGGGTGAGTTCGGTGAGCGGTTGGCCGCGGCTGTACTGCTGGATGTAGACCTTGCCGCGGTGCTTTTCGCCCTGTGCTGCCGGGTCGGGCACAACTTCGACCCACATCTCGGTCGAAAGGGCGTTCACCACACTCGCACCGACGCCGTGGAGACCGCCGGAGACCTTGTATCCGCCGCCGCCGAACTTACCGCCGGCGTGCAGCACGGTCATAACTGTTTCGACGGCTGTTTTGCCGGTCTGGCGCTGGATATCGACGGGGATACCGCGGCCGTTGTCGCGAACCTCGCACCAGCCGTCCCTGCGGATGATGACTTCGATCCGGTCGCAGAAACCCGCCATCGCCTCGTCGACGGCGTTGTCGACGAGCTCCTTGATAAGGTGGTGGAGACCGGCCTTGTCGGTAGTTCCGATGTACATGCCAGGCCGGCGCCGCACCGCCTCGAGACCTTCGAGAACCTGGATGTTTTCGGCGGTGTAGGAGCCAGGAGCTGCCTGCTGTGTGGTCATAGGCGGGGTTTTCTAGCCTTTGGAGCGCGCGCCCGAGGAGAATGACAGAAATGCGCGGCTGCCTTCACAGTTTAGCACGAAAGAGGCTCGAACGCGAACGAATAAGCGGGGGCCGAGTCACGCTTTCCCGGGTCCGTTCAAGGGCTCCCGAGGGGGCCGTCATATTCGTCCACGATACGCCACGACTCGCCCTCCCGTTCCGCGTCAAACCCGTAGTCCGCCTCTCCCAGGTCCCGGTAGATCCAGACGCGGAGCAGCCCCGACGGGAGGTCGAGGACGGTGTAGCAGACTTTGTCCCCACCTCGCGAGTACTGCGGACAGGGGCCAATCACGCGGTGTCCCCTCGCCATGACGTACTCCTCGATCACCTGGAGGACCGCGGGCTCGGGCAGGACAGGTGTTGAGGTGGCAGTGGCCGCTGCTGTGGTGGGGGGCCCTGTCGTTGCCGCCGAAGGGGGCGGTGTGTGGGTGGCGCTCGCCTCAGAGGTTGTGCTCGCTGAGGGAGCGGTCTCCTGCTTATCTCCCGCGCCGCAAGAGATAACGAGTAACGCCAGCAGCCCTGGCAACACTCCCCGAAACGTGCGCCTTACCACCGATGATCATGCGCCGAGGCCGTTGACGGACGCACGGCGGTGAGCGCCAGGACGCCGAGGACAACGCCGAGGATGACAGGAGACCCGATGCGATACAGAGGACTGTCCATCAATGCCTTCATCGCAGCGACTCCGCCACTCTAATCAGCTCCGAAAGGGGGAGCGCTGGACCCCGAACGGTCGTTTCCACGCCGTCTTCGCAGAGCATCGTCACGCTGGCATACGGGATGTGCTTCGCAGCCCCTTGCTTCGGCGCGAACGTGAACGCAGGGCAGCCACCAACGTCCGTGAGCGAGAGTTCGAGCACGGTGGAGGGATCTTCCGGGTCGCCGATGTAGACGTAGCGTGGTTCCCCCGCCCGGAATGTACGGATGACCTCGATCTCACCGCCCCGCCCTGCGTACTTCACCCGGGCGACCGTGTTGAGGTTGCCATCGAACGTGTCGCCGCTCACTTCAGTGTATCCCTCAGGCAAGTAC
This sequence comes from uncultured Anaerolineaceae bacterium, assembly GCA_964632355.1. GTDB lineage: Bacteria > Chloroflexota > Dehalococcoidia > Tepidiformales > Tepidiformaceae > JALOAP01. The sequence goes on from CAZWBW010000134.1 coordinate 5,714, forward strand.
CCCGGCATGGGGTAGAGCGAAGATGTGCGCAGCTCCTCTAAGCGAGAAGTACGCTCGGCCCTCTCCGGCAATTCTCGCACTATCTCCGGGCGTGGCAGCTTGCCAGTGAATGATGCTGGCACGACCACAAACGGGCCGTGTTTGCGGAGGAGCGCAGGATCGGTGCTGCAGCCTGGATCAGCGGGTCCCTGGAAGTCGCCTGGTGAGGCGCCAAGATGCTCGAGTTCCCTCTGTTGCTCTTTGATCGACGGCCGGCATGGCCTGTCAATCCCGTCTGATCCCAGGTTCGCGGCCGCCAAGGCACCGCCCACGA
>CAZWBW010000135.1:0-6008 GCA_964632355.1 uncultured Anaerolineaceae bacterium
GAAGATGACCGAAGCAGCGATGAGCGGCTTCCTCTGGTCGAAGCAGCGGGACCTGCTGGAGCCGTACGTCGAGAAGTTCTTCGAGCAGGTGCCGGAGATCGTTCGGACGAAGGACCGCGAGTACTACTCGTCATACTTCGGTGCGCTGTTCCCGGGTTACCGGGTCGAACGCGAGATCCTCGAGCGCTCGACGCGACTGCTCGAAGAAGTGGGAGACGAGTTGCCGACACTCGCGCGGATGCTGCGGGAAGCGAACGACGACCTCGCGCGCGCAATCGCGTGCCGGGAGTACGCGGCAAGCTGATCAGCCGCGAGCGTGCACCCCGACGGGCCTCCTCAGCGGGGCCCGTTCATGCGTCTAGAACGGAATGCGAACGGGGCCGACGCGCCAGGTGAACTTCGCGACACGCTCGGGGTTCCGGTCGGCCCAGCGCTCGAATGCGAGGGCCAGCCCGAAGGTGCCGGCCACGATGATGGCGCCGAGCACCATGTCGAAGAAGTAGTGGTTGCCCGTGACGACGATCGACCACCACATCAGCCCGGCAAAGGCGATGAAGCCCGCGCGCAGCAGCACCGAACGCCAGCACCACCACGTGCCGAACACCAGGAGCAGGATCCAGCCGAAGTGGTACGAGGGGATGGCGGCATACCAGTTCGCCAGGGGACCGGGCCGGGGACGCCGCTCGGTGATGAGCGTGTCGACGAAGCCGAAATCGTAGCCGGACGCCTCCATCAAGCGAGGCGGGGTCACGGGGACGAGGTGGTAGAACGGCACGCCAACGAACGCAGAGAGGATGAGCGCGTTTCGGATGACGCGGTACTTCCGTGTGTCGGTGCGGAAGAGGAAGAGGCCCATCACCAGCAGCAGGTTCAGGTGAAGGTGCATGTAGGTGACGTTGGCGATATCGATGAGCCAGCCGTGCGGCAGGGCCGCTTCCTGCCATGTCTGCTCCCAGAAGACCCCGAGCGACTTCTCCCACTCGATGATGGTGAGCGCGTTCGTGGTCGCCTTTGGAATGTCCTCAGCGGCTGCGCCGCGCAGCAGGTAGTAGAGTCCGAAGAACACGAGCACAACCAGGAGCTCGAGTCCGTAAAACCCGAGTGCGCGGAGGAAAGACAGCGGTGCCGCGGCGGGTCTGCTCCATTCGCGGGCGCCGATCGCCATGCACCCATGGTAGGGAGGGGATCAACACGGTGAAACGGTACTCAGCGTACGGGATGTAAAGAAGCGATAACCCTGGAGCAAACGCGGCTCACTGGCGAGAGGCCATTTCCGCCATGCCAGCGAAGGCACGCACGACGTCGATTGGGCCGCCGGGGTCGCCGCGGAAGCCGGCGAACAGCCGGTAGACGTTCGGGACGATGCGCTCGGCTTCGCCCCAGGCAGCGAACTGGCCGAGGGGGATATCGCGGGCAGTGGCGTCCTCGTCCATCCCGGCGTCAAAGCGCTTGCGGGCCTCGGTGGTGATGACTTCGAAGTACGTGCGGAGCTCGCGCACCCGGTCCTTGTCGCCGATGGGCCCGTGCCCGGGGACGATGGTGTCGACGTCACCCATCGACTCGATAGCGTGGAGCGCCGTAACCCACCCCGGGATGTTGCCTTCAAACGCCAACGGCGTGACGTAAAAGAAGCAGACGTCGCCGGCGAACAGGATGCGCTGTTCGGGCAGATGAACCAGGATGTCGCCGACGGTGTGCGCGTGCCCCGCGTGTAGCAACTCCAGGCGGTGGTCGCCGGCGTGCATGGTGAGGCGGGTGTCAAAGGTCACCGACGGGAGGCGAATTGGCACCTCATCCGGGAGTTCCTCGTCAAACCACGGAGCAGTCGCGACCAGGCGCTGACGCGGGTAGCCGTTGCGGGCGATCTCCTCGCGTGCCTTCGCGTGGGCGACGATGACGGCATCCGGGAAGAGCGCGTTGCCGAGCGTGTGATCGACGTGGTGATGCGTGTTGATCAGCGAACGGACAGGACTCGGCGCAACCTTTTTCACCGCGTCCTGAAACGCCTGCGTCATGCGCGGGGAGAACAGCGCATCGATGGCGACGGATTCTTCGCCGGCGGCGATGAAACCGGCATTCGAGATGCAGAATCCCCCGGTCGCCTGCGTGTAAGCGAACACGCCATCGGCGAGTTCGACGAGCTCGGTATCCCATTCCGGGATCGGATGGGGTTGCATGGCGCCGGGAGTGTACGATTCGTGCAGAAAGAGGGCAAGCCGCCAGCGTGGAGCAGTGTTCGCCGCAGTGGCCGGGCTTGGGTAAACTCTCGCTGTGATCCCCCGATACTCCCGACCGGAAATGGCAGCCATCTGGAGCGACGAAGCGAAGTTCCAGCGCTGGCTCGACGTCGAAATTGCTGCATGTGAAGCGTGGGCAGAACTCGGAGAAATACCGGCGGAAGCAGCCGAGAAGATCCGGCGTAACGCACGCTTCGACCTCGACAAGATCAACGAATACCTCGCGGTTACACATCACGATGTGACCGCGTTCCTGCAGTCGGTCGCCGACTCGCTCGGCGAAGAGAGCCGATACGTCCACTACGGGCTGACGAGCTCGGACGTGTGGGACACCGCGACGGCACTTCAGCTCCGCGATGCCTGCGACCTGCTCCTGGAAGACATCGATGCGCTGTCCGCGGTCCTCGAACGGCAGGCCGTGAAGTACCGGGACACGCTCTGCGCCGGGCGCACCCACGGCGTACACGCCGAACCCACGACGTTCGGCCAAAAGCTCGCCGTCTGGGTCGACGAGATGCGGCGCAACCGGGCGCGCCTGGAAGCTGCGCGCGAAGTCATCGCGGTGGGCGCGATCTCGGGTGCGGTTGGCACGCACAACTCGGTGCCGCCGCGGCTCGAAGAGATTGTCTGCGAGAAGCTTGGCCTCGGCGTGGAGCGGGTTTCGACACAGGTGATCCAGCGCGACAGGCACGCGCAGTTCGTGACGACGCTCGCCCTCATCGGTGCTTCGCTGGAGAAGTTCGCGACGGAGATTCGCGGGCTCCAGAAGACCGAGGTCCGGGAAGTCGAAGAGCCGTTCGCCGAGGGCCAAACGGGTTCGAGCGCTATGCCGCACAAGCGGAACCCGGAGAAGTGCGAGCGCATCACGGGGCTGGCCCGGGTGTTGCGCGGCTACGCCGTGACGGCGTTGGAGAACGTGGCGCTGTGGCACGAACGGGACATCAGCCATTCGTCGACCGAGCGCATCGTGTTCCCGGATGCGTGCCTGGTGCTCGACTACATGCTCACGCTGTTCACGGACATCATGGACCGGCTCATCGTGTACCCCGAGCACATGCGAGAGAACCTCGAGCGGTCGTACGGGCTGGTGTTCTCCGCCCGGCTGCTGCTGGCGCTGATCAACACCGGGTTGAGCCGCCAGGCGGCCTACGAGATTGTTCAGCGCAACGCGATGCAGGCGTGGAAGAACCGGGAGCAGTTCATCGATGTCCTCAGGCGGGACCCTGACGTCACGTCGCGGCTTTCGGAGGACGACCTGGCCGAAGTCTTCGATTATGGCTACTACGTCCGGAACGTAGGAGCGACGTTCGAACGGCTGGGGCTGTGAACGAGACGGCGCCCCCGCCGCTCCCGACATTTCAGAATGCCCCGCCGGGGCGGCCTTCGCGCATACCCGTCACCGGGACCATTCGGCGCTCGTGGGATGTGATGCTTTCCCGGCCGCGGCAGACGATTCTGCCCATGGCGGCCGTGCAGATCCCCGTGGCGCTCGCCACTTCCATCGCGACGGTGGCCCTCTACCTCACCGCGTTCGAAGACGAGCCGGTGCTGACCGTGAACGAGATGGTCGACAGCGATGCGCGAGGGCAACTGTTCGCGTTTCTCGTGATCTCGGCGGTAACGGCGCTGTTCAGCCAGGTGGCACGGGCAGCGACGAGCGTTGGGGTTGCGAGCGCGGCCGCGGGGAAGGCGATCTCGCTCTCGATGGCGCTCGACCCGGCGTTCACGCGAATGGGTGCGCTGCTGGTGCTCGGCGTCCTCATCGCGAGTGGCGCGTTCGTGCTGGTCCTGACCGTTGTCGGGATGTTCGTGCTGCCGTTCCTGGCGCTGAAGGTCGCGCTTTCGACCGAGACGCTGATCCTGGAGGGGAATGGGCCGTGGGCGGCGATTCGGCGGAGCTGGCAGCTGACGAACGGCAACATGCTTTCGCTGCTGGGCACGCTCGTGGTGACGATCGGGCTGGTTGTCGGGCCGCTGCTCCTGGTTTCGCTGGTCAGCCTCATCGTCACCGGCGACCGCACGCAACAGCTTGTGCTGGCGGGTGTCGCGACGTTCCTGCAGACGGTGATGCTCGTGCCGCTGTTCGCGTTCGTGACGTCCGTCGTCACGGTGTTCTACCTGCAGGCGAAGGAGAGGGAACATGCCTGAGGTGATGCTGGAAAGCGACCTGCCGAACCGGGCGCACCGGGGGAAGGTTCGCGACACGTACGACCTGGGAGATCGGCTGCTCATCGTGGCGACGGACCGGATTTCGGCGCTCGATGTGGTGTTGCCGACCGGCATCCCGCGAAAAGGCGAGGTGCTGACGCGGCTCTCGGCATGGTGGTTCGAACGCATCTCTGGCGTGGTGCCGAACCACTTCATCGCGCTGATCACGGCAGAAAACGCCGACATGGTGCCGTTCGAGCTCGATGAGCGGTACTACGGCCGATCGATGCTGGTGCGGAAGGCGAAGCGGCTCGACGCGGAGTGCATCGCGCGCGGCTATCTCTCGGGGAGCGCGTGGCAGGAGTACCAGGCTTCGGGGACCGTCGGCGGCCAGCCGATGCCCGAGGGGCTGCTCGAATCACAGAAGCTGCCGGAAACACTGTTCACGCCGACCACCAAGGCGGAAGTCGGGCACGACGAGAGCATTTCGTACGAGCAACTCGAGGCGCTCGTCGGCGTCGAGGAAGCGAACGCGATGCGCATTCGCACGATCGCCACGTATGACTACGCGCACCAGGTTGCGCTCGACCGGGGGCTCATCATCGCGGATACGAAGTTCGAGTTCGGCGTCTGGAACGAAGAGGTCATCCTCATCGACGAAGTGCTGACGCCGGACAGCTCGCGGTTCTGGCCGCTCGAAGGGTACGAGCCGGGCCGGCCGCAGCCGAGCTTCGACAAGCAGCCCGTGCGCGATTGGCTCGCGGCGAACTGGCGCGAAGGGGAACCGCCGCCGGAATTGCCGGACGAGGTTGTGGCGGCCACGACCGAGCGATACCTGACGGCTTACAGGATGTTGACCGGAACGGAGTTGGACTGAATGAGCAATGAAAAGACGTTCGTCGCGAAGGTGCTGGTTTCGTTGAAGCCCACCGTAAACGACCCGGAGGGCAACACGATCGCCGGGGCGTTAAACTCGCTCGGCTTCACCGGCGTGCGGAGCGTGCGGTCGGGCCGGTACTTCCAGGTGACGACCACAGCCGCGGACGAGGCGACGGCCCGCGAGCAGGTGGACCAGATGTGTTCGCGGCTGCTGGCCAACCCGGTCATCGAAACGTACTCGTTCGAAATCGAGACGGCGGAGGCCTAGGCAGCCGCCAGGAGGGGATTCCCGATGCAGCCGGAACGAATCGTCTGTCTGACCGCCGAGACGACAGAAATCGCGTTTGCGCTGGGCTGCGGCGACCGGGTCGTGGGCGTGAGCGGATACGCGGTTCGGCCGCCGGAAGCGCGAAAGAAGCCCCGGGTAGCGGCGTTCCAGACGGCGCACGTCGACCGGATCCTGGCGCTGAAGCCGGACATCGTGCTGGCGTTTTCGGACCTGCAGGCGGACATCGTCGCGGAGCTGGTTCGGCGGGGCGCGCAGGTCCTGGTAACGAACCAGCGGTCGCTACGCGAGACGTATGGAGCCATCGCCGCCATCGCTGGCGCGCTGGGCGAATGGGAGCGCGGGCAGGCGCTCATCGCTGAGATGCAGGCGGAGTTCGAACGCATCGGCGAACGGGCAGCGGCGCTGGCCCGGCGTCCGCGCGTGTACTTCGAGGAATGGGACGATCCGCTCATCAG
>CAZWBW010000136.1:0-5952 GCA_964632355.1 uncultured Anaerolineaceae bacterium
GCCATAACCGTCAACGAAGCGGGCCGTCGGCGATCGGGCTCTCGGCCATCGGGCTCTCGGCCTTCGGCTGTCGGCTATCGGCTATCGGCCATCAGCTATCGGCTATCGGCCATGGCAGTCCTTCCTGCCACCTCAACCAGTACCGCGACCGTATGTGAGCCCTACGGCCGAACGCGTACCTATAGCCGAAGGCCGACGGCCGACAGCCGATCGCCCCTACGGCAGTTCGGCGACTACCTCGATCTTCGCCGACGCGCGGAGCTGTTCGAGGAGCTCCTGCACCAGGGACTCGCCCTTCTCGGGATCGAAGGGCTCTTCCCGGGTCTCGACCGTGTCCAGCAATTGCTCGCGGAGCGCCCCGATCGCCATCACCTTGCGATAGGCTTCCAGCACGACCGGGTTCGAGTCGAGCGTGTCCAGGTCGAACGATGTGCCCGCGACCGATTCGACCGCCGTGCGGAGCTCGCGGCCGAGCTTCGTGTCGTTGCGCATCATGCCGGTGAGGGTCTCCTTGATCTGCCGGACGGACGCCACCGCTTCGTCCTCGGGCGGCACCAGTCCGCGCCGCTCGGCCTCCTGGTACAGGAGCTCCATGTCGATCAGCATCGAAAGGAACTCGTCCAGGTCGTCGAACGGGAGTTCCTGTTCGGGGCCGAGCGGGCCGTGCCCCTGCCGCAGGAGCAGGTCGTACGCGTTGACCATCGACATCGGGATGGGCCGGCCATTCACGTACGCGGCGACTTCGCCGTCCTCTTCGAGCAGGTCTGCCGCGCTCCGATAGAGCTCCGCCTTCTCTTCGGGGTCGTCGGCAGACGACCCCTCGACGCCCTGCACGATGAGGATCGCGGCAGCCGCCAACGCAAATGCCACGCCGATAATCAACAGACTGTAGCGCCGGGAGAGTGCCAGTACGCGCATGTTGCCTCCCGTGGTTTCGTGTTCGCATGGTACCGGGTGCGCGGTTTGGCGATGGGCAAAGGGGGGTGTTGGCTGTTGGCTGTTGGCTGTTGGCTATTGGCTAGCGGCCTTCGGGTGTGGGCTTCTCGCGCGGGATGCATACCCGAGGGCCGATGGCTGACAGCCGAAGGCCGACGGCCCCAATCAGTACCGCGGCCGTGAGGGAGCGTAAGACCGGCGGGGTGCTGCCCACTGCGCGGGCATGTGCACATCTCGCGCGGGATGCATACCCGGGGGCCGATGGCCGACAGCCGGAGGCCGATGGCCGACAGCCGACACAAGACGGGCGGCCCTTTCGGACCGCCCGTTCGTTGGTCGTCGTTGCCAGACGGCTTAGCCGCCGCCGTCGAGCCGGGTCTGGCTGCCGCCTTCCCATGCGAGGCCCGGTGCGGGCTTCGGTTCGAAGGACGGCCGCCGCGGCGCCTCCTCGGTCGGCTTCGGCGTCGGGGTCTCCGTGCGCGGAGACTCCTCGTCCGGCCGCCACGGCTCGTTCGGGTCGCTGTTCAGGAGCTCCTGCAGGCGGTCGCCTTCCAGCGTCTCGACTTCGAGCAGTGCGTTGGCCAGCTTGTCGAGCAGCGCGCGGTTCTCGCGGAGGATGTTGCGCGCCCGCTCCTGTGCCTCTTCGATCAGCCGCCGCACCTCGTCGTCGATCTCCTCAGCGATCTTCTCGCTGTAGTTGCGCGTCTCCGAGATTTCGCGGCCGAGGAACACCATCTCCTCGGTCTTGCCGAAGGTGCGAGGCCCAAGCCGCTCGCTCATGCCCCAGCGCGTCACCATCGACCGGGCGATGCGCGTCACCTGTTCGATGTCGTTCGAAGGGCCGGTCGAAGCTTCGCCGAACACGAGCTCCTCGGCGGCGTGGCCACCAAGCGCCGTGCAGAGCTGGTCACGGAACATGCTCGGCGTCTTGTAGTGCGATTCCTCGTCGGGGAGGAAGCGCGTGTAACCACCGGCCATACCGCGCGACACGATGGTCACCTTGTGCGGCGGGTCGTGGTGCTTCATGAAGTGCGCCACCACGGTGTGGCCGCCTTCGTGGTAGGCCGTCAGCCGCTTCTCGCGTTCGGTCATCACGCGGCTCTTGCGCTCGGGACCGGCGATGACACGGTCGACCGCCTCTTCGAACTCGGTCATCGTGATGATCTTCTTGTTCCGGCGGGCGGCGAGGATCGCAGCCTCGTTTACCAGGTTCGCGAGGTCGGCCCCGCTGAAGCCCGGCGTCGTCTTCGCCAGCGTCGAGATCTTCACGTCGTCGGCGATGGGCTTGCCCTTGGTGTGGACCGCCAGGATGGCCTCGCGACCCTTCACGTCGGGCGCGTCGAGGATGACCTTGCGGTCGAACCGGCCCGGGCGGAGGAGCGCCGGGTCGAGAATGTCGGGGCGGTTCGTCGCGGCAATCACGATGACGTTCGTGCCGGTGTCGAACCCGTCCATCTCGACGAGAATCTGGTTCAGCGTCTGCTCGCGCTCGTCGTGGCTACCGCCGAGGCCGGCGCCGCGCTGGCGGCCGACCGCGTCGATTTCGTCGACGAACACGATGCAGGGCGCGTTCTTCTTCGCCTGGTCGAAGAGGTCGCGGACGCGGCTGGCGCCGACACCCACGAACATCTCGACGAAGTCGGAACCGGAGATGCTGAAGAACGGCACGCCCGCTTCGCCCGCGACGGCGCGGGAAAGGAGCGTCTTACCGGTACCCGGCGGACCCACGAGCAGCACGCCCTTCGGGATCTTCGCGCCGAGCGCGGCGAACTTCTCGGGGTACTTCAGGAACTCGACAACCTCGGCGAGCTCTTCCTTCGCTTCGTCGACGCCGGCGACATCGGCGAAGGTGACAGTCACCTTGCTGCCGGTGAACAGCCGTGCGCGCGACTTCCCGAAGCTCATCGCCTGGGAGTTCGAGCCCTGGGCCTGCCGCATGATGAGCAGCAGGAAGAGACCGAAGAGCAGGAACGGGAGGATGTTCAGCAGGAGGCCAAGCCACGGGCCGAAGCCACCGCTTTCCTTATATTCGAGGTTGACGGCCGGTTGCCCGGGGTCGGCGGTGCTCCGGTTGAGCTGCACGCCCTCCTGGAGGAGCAGCGTTTCGAGGTCGGTGTTCTCGCCGATACGCGATTCGACGATGCGGCTCTCGCCCTCGGCCCCCTCCTGGAGGTAGGTAACCGTGAGCTTCCGCCCATCGATCTCGATCTTCTCGATTTCGTCGGCCTTGGCCTGGGCGATCACCTGCCCCAGCGGCACGTTCGGGTGGTCGTCCCCGCTCGAGAAGAACGCGAAGACGATCGCGATGACGGCCACGAGGATCAGGAGATAGATGAAGCTGTTACGAAGCCATCTTGAGTACAATAGGGAACTCCGGTAAGCGGCGAGATATGTCCGCTTCTATCTTGCGAGTATAGCAGAAGCCCTCACGCCCCTACCCCGGACGAGGGTAAGCGCGCCTATACATCGAAAGCTTCCCTTCAACCTTACAGTCGGCTGCGTCCCCGTTTGGTGAAGGTTCCATTGCGAACGGTCGTGAACTACTCGCTGCCGTACCATCACCGCGGCTGCCGCTCCCATCGCTGCCTGTTAGACTTACCGGCGCGCCGGCTCGGCCCGGCGCCTCGATTCCCACTAATACAAGGATGCCTGATCGCATGAAGCTCGCGTTCGTCGGCGGCACGGGCCCCGAAGGTCTCGGTCTTGCAGTTCGCTTCGCCCACGCAGGCCACTCCGTGGCCATCGGTTCGCGCTCGAAAGAACGCGGCGAAGAGGGCGCCGCCAAGGTCCGCGAAAAAGTGCCCGGTGCCGATGCGACGGGCGGCGAAAACGCCGACGTCGTCGCCGATGCCGACGTCGTCTTCCTCACCTTCCCCTACAGCGGCCAGAAGGCCACGCTCGAAGCGCTCGCGGACAAGCTCGACGGGAAGATCGTCTGCAACGTGGTGGCCCCGCTCGAGTTCCAGAAGGGCGTCGGTGCGGTCGCTCTCGATGTCGAAGGGAACAGCGCTCTGCAGGAGTCGATGGCGCAGCTCCCCAACGCCCGCGTCGTCTCCGCCTTCCAGAACCTGAGCGCCGAAAAGCTGCTCGAACTCGACGAAGCTATCGAGGCGGACGTTCTCGTGTGCGGCAAGGACGCGGGGGCGAAGGAAGTCATCATCGGGCTGGCGAACCAGATCAAGGGTGTGCGCGGCATCGATGCTGGTGGCCCGTCGCAGAGCCGCTACGTCGAGATGCTCACGTCGCTCCTTATTAACCTGAACCGCAAGCACAAGACGCAGACCAGCATCAAGATCGTCGGGATCTAGAGGTCAGCGATGGCCGGGCTGCAGATTTTCGGTGTCACCGGCCTCCCCGAGATTGCTCCGGGCGCCGATCTCCCCATGCTCATCGCCGAAGCGGCGGCCGCCATGGGTTCGCCGCTCGAATCCGGCGACATCGTGGTAATCACGTCCAAGATCGTGTCGAAGGCGGAGGGCCGGATTGTTCCGCTCGATACCATCGAGCCCTCCCCGTTTGCCCGGAAGTGGGCCGAGCAATGGGAGAAGGAGCCCGCGGTCATCGAACTCGTCCTGCGGGAGGCGCGGCGCATCGTGCGGCAGTCGGGCCCCGTGCTCATTACCGAAACGAAGCATGGCTTCGTCTGCGCCAACAGCGGCGTCGACCAATCGAGCTCCGGTGGGTTCGGCCTCGCCGTGCTCCTGCCCGAAGACCCCGACGCCTCGGCGCGGCGCTTCCGGGAGCGCTTCCGCCAGCTTGGCCGCGACGTGGCCGTCATCATCTCCGATACGTTCGGCCGGCCGTGGCGCGAGGGGCAGACCGACGTCGCGATCGGCATCGCGGGCATGCAGCCGATCACGAGCTACATCGGGCAGGTCGACCCCCACGGCCACGAGTTCCGTGTGCAGGCGCTGTGTACCGCCGACGAACTGGCGTCGGCCGCGGAGCTCGTAAAAGGCAACGTGAGCCGCATCCCCGTCGCGGTGATTCGCGGCTTCGAATGGGAGCCCGACGACACGGCGACCATGCGCAGCGTCATCCGCGACCCCGAACGCGACCTGTTCCGCTAGTCCCGGCACGCGCGTTCATCCGGTGGCGAGGGGAAGCTCGCCCTCGCGCCCTGCGACGAACCGGGTGATCTCCTCGTGCACCCGCTGCCACGCCGGCTCGTCCTCGAGAAGAAGGTGGTTCCGGCTGGGCAGCGAGACGAGTTGGGCGCCCGGGATTCGCGCGGCGAGGTGGCGCCCCTCGGCGAAGGGCACGCGCTGGTCGTCGCGGGCGTGGAGCACCAGCGTGGGCGCCCGGATCTCCCCGAGCAGGTCCTCCACATCAATCCCGCCCGAGGTGTCGTGGAAGCGCACCGCGTTTTCGGGGCTCGCCGAAACGCGCTGGAGGTCGGTGAGCCACCGCCACTGTTCGCGGGTGCCATCCGGGACCATTGTGATCGAGAAGATCTCGCGAAACGCGGCGTCGTCGCGGCCCCACGACTGCCGCATGAGGATGCGCATCGCCTCGTGGCGTGCCGTCCACTCCTCCGAATTGCGCTTCAGCCGCCCTCGAGCGAACGCACCGAACAGCACAAGGTGGCTGACCCGCTCGGGGTGGCGAGCGGCGAACGCGATCGCCACAGCGCCGCCCTGCGACATCCCGAGCAGGGGGAAGCGCTCCAGCCCGGCCGCTTCCACCACTGCTTCGAGGTCGTCGACCCACGCGTCGAACGAGAACCGCGGCACATCCCAGTCGGAGAGCCCGGAGCCGCGTGCGTCGTAGCGCACGAGGAAAAACTCCCGGGAGAGGTCGGTCCACACGTGCTTCCAGACCGGGCTCTCGGCGTCGAATTCGAGGTGGGTGAGCCAGTTCGCTGCCTTCACGAGCGGGGGGCCGGAACCGCTGGTCGCGTAGGCGATGCGCACGCCATCGCGCGTGCGGCAGAAGCGGATCTCCTGGTTCAGCGGGCTCGACGACGGCGGTGCAGCGGTGCGCTGGTGTACCACCTCCACCTGCCCGGCGAACCGG
>CAZWBW010000137.1:0-5952 GCA_964632355.1 uncultured Anaerolineaceae bacterium
GGGCGGCCATGCGTCGCTACCATCTGAAAACCAGCCTCCCGTCCCTCAGTTCAAGCAACTTCGCCGTGCCTATGGGTTCGACGACGTAGCCATCGTCCCGGGTTCGGTGACCATTAACCCCGAACTCGTGGAGATCGGGCTCGAAATCGGACCGCACAAGTTCAAGATCCCCTTCCTCGCCTCGGCCATGGATGCCGTGGTCGACCCCAGCTTCGCCATCGCAATGCACAAGGCCGGCGGCCTCGCCGTGCTCAACCTCGAAGGCGTCTGGACCAAGTATGACGACCCGCGGCCCATCCTCGAAGAGGTCGCCTCGGCGAGCCGCAACGAAGCCACCGTCATTCTCCAGAACGCCTACCAGGCGCCGATGCGCGAAGACCTCATTGCGCGCCGCATCAAGGAGATCAAGGACGGCGGCGCTATCGCCGCGGTCTCTGTGACTCCGATGATGACCAAGCGCCTCGCTCCGCTCATCCAGGAGGCGGGCGCCGACATTCTCGTCGTCCAGAGCACCGTCACCACCGCCCGCCACGAGTCGAACAGCGTCGAAGGGCTCCGCTTCGAGAAGCTCCTGAAGGAGATCCACATCCCGGTCATCGTCGGCAACACCGTCGGCTTCGAAGCGACGCTCGAAATCATGCGGACCGGTGTCGCCGGCGTGCTGGTGGGCGTTGGGCCAGGCGCTGCCTGCACCAGCCGCGAAGTGCTCGGCATCGGCGTCCCGCAGGTCACCGCGACCATCGAGTGCGCCGCCGCGCGCGACTACTACTTCCGCGAGACCGGCCGGTACGTGCCGATCATCACCGATGGCGGCATCCGCACGGGCGGCGACGTCTGCAAGTGCTTCGCTGCCGGCTCCGACGCGGTCATGATGGGTTCGCCGTTCGCCGGCACCACCGAGGCCCCGGGCCGCGGCTACCACTGGGGCATGGCTACGCCGCACGCCAACCTGCCGCGCGGCACCCGCGTCCATGTCGGCGTGAACACCACGCTCCAGAAGCTCCTCTACGGTCCGACCAGCCGCACCGACGGCACCGAGAACCTTGTCGGCGCTCTCCGCACGGCCATGGGCATGTGCGGCGCCCACAACATCAAGGAGTTCCAGCAGGCCGAAATGATCGTCGCGCCTGCCATCAAGACCGAAGGGAAGATCTACCAGTTTGCGCAGGCTGGCCAGTAGCTTCCTCGCAATCCTTCTAACCGTGGCGGCGGCCCTCCCGGGGGCCGCCGCTTTTGCGGTGACCCAGTCCGCCCCCGAGAAAGACGCCTGCCTCGAGGTCGATATCGACGACCTGGCACCCGCTGTCGAGGCGTCGAACCTGATCGTGATCGGGCGCGTCGAGCCGCAGAGCAATGGCGGCGCTCGCGTCATCCCGGAGGCGTTTCTCGAAGGTGCGGCGAGCAGCGAACCCATCGAGCTCCGCCATGTCGAGCCGCCTTCGGAGTGCGCCCTGGTTGAGTTCGCCGAGCCAGCCCGCGTGCTCCTGTTCCTCCACGTCGATGACGACGGCCCCCACTGGCCGAACGCTGCTCGCGTGTTCTGGCTCGTTGACGGTCGTGCCAGCCGGGGCGACAGCGCCACCGAATCCACGACCGAAGCCGAACTGGTTCGCGACATCCGCCGCATCACCGAGCAGTACGCCGTCCCCGCCGACGACCCTTCCGAAGGCGCGGGAATCGACTGGTGGAGCACCATAGTTCCGGTCGGCGCCGCCAGCCTCGGCCTGCTCGCCGTCGGCTTCTACCTGATGCGGATCTGGCACCGCATCGATCCGAGCTAGCGGTACCGCTTCCCGTTCAACAGCTCCTCGAGAAGCGTCGCAAGCGGATCGGCGTCTCCGTTCTCCGGCAGAACTTCGTCCGCAGCGTCGCGCGCGTAGTGGTCGCTGTGAGCCATTGCGACACCCCGTCCCGCCCACGCGAGCATCGCAGCGTCGTTCACGCTGTCGCCGACCGCCAGCACCGAGCGCCGGTCGATGTCGAGGTCCGCGCACAGCAGCGAAAGCGCATGCCCTTTGTTCGCCTCCGGGGCGACCGCCACTGTCACGGTCGGGAAGTCGAGCAGGTGCAGCGCCTCCCCGTGGAGCGCGGCCAGGTGCCGGTGCACCTCGGGCGCCTGCTCTCTGTCGCTGATGATCCCGACGCCGGTCGGTGTGACGCCCGCGTTTTCCGGGTCGGGGCGGTACTCCGCCCGGATGCCCGAGACCCTTGCGTACTCTTCCGAGTCCGGGTTCCAGCGCGAGGCGATGTACCGCACGGGGTTGAACCACTCGTACGGCTGGTCCAGCTCTCGCCCGTACTCCACGATTTCGATCGCCGTCCTCCGCTCGATTGGAAACTCGTGGAGCATCGTTCCGTCCTGCAGGTGTACTGAGCAGCCCTGCTGACAGATCACTGGCGTGTCGAGTTCGAGGTGACGCGCGATCTCGAGCGTCCCGGGGAACATCCGTCCGGAGGCGAGCACGACGACCACGCCCTGCGCACGAAGCTCGCGCACCGCCCGCCGCAGCCGTCCGGAGGGGTAGGCACGCTCCGGCGGCGTGTTCGGCGGGATGATGGTCCCGTCGATATCAAGCGCAATGAGCTTTACGTCCATCGGCACAACACGTGGCGGTCGATGCCCGCCAGGTCCTTCTGTATCTCCACCCTGGCCCCCTGGGAGGCCGCGTAGTCGGCGACCGTCGCTGCCTGCCCGAACCCTACTTCGAGCGCGAGGAGCTGCGGCTGCAGTCGCTTCGCACAGTCGTCGATGAGCCGCCGGACCAGCGCCAGCCCGTCCGGGCCCCCGTCGAGCGCGACCGCCGGCTCCCAGTACCGCACCTCCGGCTCGAGTTCGGCCACCTCTGCAGACGGGATGTACGGCAGGTTCGCAACGACCAGTTCGGCCGACCCGATCGCCGTCGCCAGGTCCCCGATGACGAACTCGACGGGCGCGCCGTGCCGCCGCGCGTTTCGCCGCGCGACGGTGATGGCGTCCGCGCTCACGTCGACGGCCACCACCCGCGCTTCCGGCGCTCGGAGCGCCAGCACGACGGCGATGCAACCGCTTCCAGTGCCCACATCAACAATGGTGCTCCCGGGAAGCCCCGGCTCGCGCAGCACCGCTTCGACCAGCAGTTCGGTCTCGGGCCGCGGCACCAGCACACCGGGCCCAACCTCGAACTCCAGCCCGAAGAACTCTTTGCTTTTCGCGATGTACGCCGCTGGCTCGCGCTGGAGCCGCCGTTCGATGAGCTCCGTCAGCCGCTCCTGCGCCTCCGCGCTGAGCTCCGGGTCCGCGAAGTACCGCGCACGCGACAGGCCCGCTGCCAGCCGCACAAGGTACTCCGCTTCGAACTCCGGGTCGGGGATGTGATTCCGGGCGAGTTCGGCGGCAACCTCGCGAGCTGCCGCCCGCGCTCTCATGCCACGCTCGCCTGCAGCCGTTCTGCTTCGTCCGCCGTTGCCACCGCATCGATCAGGTCGTCGATGTTGCCGTCCAGCCGATCCGGGATGTTGTGCACCGTGAGGCCGATGCGGTGGTCCGTGATCCGGTCCTGCGGGAAGTTGTACGTCCGGATCTTCTCGCTGCGGTCGCCCGTCCCAACCTGCGAACGGCGGGCCTGCGTCATCTCGGCTTCCTGCTTCTGGTGCTCGATGTCGAGGAGCCGGGTGCGAAGCACGGTCATCGCCTTGATGCGGTTCTTCAGCTGCGACCGCTCGTCCTGGCACACCACCACGATCCCGGTCGGGATGTGCGTGAGCCGCACGGCGGTCGCAACCTTGTTCACGTTCTGCCCGCCGGCGCCCGACGAATGGAAGATGTCGACGCGAAGGTCCTTCTCGTCGATCTCGATGTCCACTTCCTCCGCTTCGGGCAGCACTGCGACCGTCGCCGTCGAGGTGTGAATGCGGCCCTGTGCCTCCGTTTCGGGCACGCGTTGCACGCGGTGCACGCCGCTTTCGTACTTCAGCCGTGAATAGGCGCCCTCGCCGCGAACTTCGAACACGACTTCCTTGAACCCGCCCTTTTCGGACTCCGACGCGCTCAGGATTTCTGTGTGCCAGCCGCGGCGCTCAGCGTACCGGGCATACATCCGGTACAGCTCCGCCGCGAACAGCGCCGCCTCCTCGCCGCCTGCGCCTGCACGGATCTCCATGATCACGTCGCGGCTATCCCGCGGGTCCTTCGGCAGGAGCGCGCGCTTAATCTGCTGGTCGAGCTCCGCCAGCTTATGCTCCGCTTCGGCGAGTTCCTGCTCGGCCAGTTCGCGCATCTCCGGGTCGCCGTCTCTGAGCAGCCCCTTCGCATCCGCCGCCGCGGCACGCGCACGTTCGTACCGCTCGTACAGGTCGACGATGTCTGAGATCTCCGAACGTTCGCGTGCGAGTTGGTTCAGGCGCTCATAATTGGCAGCGACTTCGGGCTTGCCCATCTCCTCGGTCAGTTCGTCGAAACGCTGCCGAACGCGCTGTAGCTGCGCGAGAATTGCGTCATCCATGTGTGGTGTGGCCAGTAAGGTGAGGATCCGGCGATCACCGGTCTTTCGAGTATAGCAGTCGCTCCCTCACCGTCTTGTCCGTCCTGCAGCGCCCGCCCTCCCTCGCGTAGACTGCGCCCCATCCACTCCAAACCGAGGGACACGCATGGCTTACGAAGACATCCTGTACGAGGTCGGCGACGACGGTGTCGCCACCCTCACGATCAACCGCCCCGAGCGTATGAACGCGCTTCGCCCCCAGACCACGAAGGAGATGCGCGAAGCCATCGCCGAGGCCGCCGCGGACGATAATGTGCGCTGCCTGCTCGTCACCGGCGCGGGGCGCGGCTTCTGCGCCGGCGACGACTTCCAGGCCATCTTCCTCGCCGAGGACCGTGAGCGTCGCCGCGTCGAACGCAAGATCAACCGCCTCAAGGCGGGCGAAGCGTCGCTCGACGACCTCTTCGGCCTCGAAAAGCCCACTGTCGCCGCGGTGAACGGCCCCGCTGTCGGCTACGGCATGGACCTCGCGCTCTACTGCGACATTCGCATCGCCTCTGAAGACGCGAAGCTGGGCTGGTTCTTCACGCGGCGCGGCGTTGTCGGAACCATTGGCGGCACGTTCATCCTCCGCCAGCTCGTCGGGCTTTCGAAGGCGTTCGAACTGATGCTCACCGGCGATCTCGTCGATGCCGCCGAGGCCGAGCGCATCGGCCTCGTGTCCCGTGTCGTCTCGCGGGATTCGCTCATGGACGAAGCGCGTGCGCTCGCCCGGAAACTCGCGTCAGGCCCGCCACTCGCTCAGCGCGCCATCAAGCGGGCAATGCACAAGGGCTTCCAGATGGACTGGAAGACGCTCGGCGAATACCAGCAGGCCATCGGCGATGTCCTCTGGGAGACCGAGGACCACATGGAGGGCGTGAACTCGTTCGTCGAGAAGCGCGAGCCTCACTTCAAGGGCCGCTAGGAGCCCTTCGAACGAACCGCCTGCGCGAGGTCGGAGAGTGGCACTTCCCGCTGCTCGCCGCCTCCGCGCAGGTCCTTCACCACCGCCACCCCGCGCGCAATCTCGTCCTCACCGAGCACCACGGCGACCCGCGCGCCCGAGGCGTCGGCGCTGCGGAACTGCGACTTCATCGACCGCCCCGTCTCGCCGACCACCACGGCGATACCTTCGCGCCGTAGACCGCCCGCCACCTTCGTCACCACCGGAGCGGCGCCTTCCGCGCGGTGCACCAGGAACACGTCCGGCTTCGGCGGTTCAGGCACCTGCACCTCGTTCTTCTGCATCTCGAGGATGAGCCGTTCGATGCCGCTTCCGAACCCGACGGCCGGCGTGGGCGGCCCGCCGAGCAGTTCCATTAGCCCGTCGTACCGGCCCCCACCGCCGAGCACACCCTGCGCGCGCTCGTCGTCGGCCGGAACGATTTCGAACACCGTGCGGTTGTAGTAGTCCAGCCCCCGTACGAGCAGCGGATCGATGACGAACGGG
>CAZWBW010000138.1:0-4672 GCA_964632355.1 uncultured Anaerolineaceae bacterium
GGCCCTCCTCTTCCAGGACGCGCCGCACGGCCACCGCGAGCCGCCGCTCATCTTCGACCAGGAGCAGGTGCATACCTCTATATATGCAGTTCCCGCGGCCCAATCATTTGGCCCCGCTAATCTTTTTCGAACCTTTCTCCAATACCGGATCTACCTCACCGAACCAGTACCGCGACCGCACGCCAGCGTCGCACCGCTCCCCCGGCCACCGGCGAAACCGAAGCCCGAGGCTTCCCCCCGCCCGCCGCGTCAGGAGCGTTCGCCGGGGCGAACGAGGCCCTGCTCGTAGGCGAGGATCACGGCGTGGATGCGGTCCGGGAGGTCGAGCTTGAGCAACAGGCGCGACACGTGAGTCTTCACCGTGGTCTCGCTGACTACCAGTTCGCGCGCAATGTCCGCGTTCGAAAGGCCACGGGCAACGAGCATCAGGACTTCGCGTTCGCGCGCCGTGAGCTCGTTCAGCGCCGGGCCCGGCGTCGGCGGGGGCATGCGGCTGTACCGTTCGATGACGCGGCGTGTCACCGCGGGCGAGAGCACCGCGTCGCCGCTCGCGACCGTGCGGATGGCATCGACGAGCGCCTCCGGCGACGCGTCCTTGAGCAGAAAGCCGCTCGCCCCGGCACGGAGCGATTCGTACACGTATTCGTCGAGGTCGAACGTGGTGAGCACGAGGACGTGCGGCGGCTCGCGAAGCTGCCGCAAGCTCCGCGTCGCCTCGATCCCGTCGAGCCCGGGCATACGGATGTCCATCAGGACCACGTGAGGCGCGAACCGTTCGCAGAGCGCCCGGACCTCCGACCCGTCCGCGGCCTCGGCGACCACCTCCATCCCCGGTTCGGTTTCGAGGATCAGGCGAAGCCCGGCGCGTACCATCCGCTGGTCGTCGGCGATGAGGACGCGAATCGGTTCACCCATGGGCGGTCTCGAACGGGAGATAGGCGTGCACGCGAAACCCGCCGCCCGGCAGGGGCGCCGCCTCGAGGCTTCCGCCATAGATGGCCGCGCGCTGTCGCATCCCGACCAGCCCGTGACCCGCGCTGTTCGGCGAAGGTTCGCCCCGGCCGTCGTCGACGACAGTGATCGCGAGACCTTCGCGGTCGGTCGCGACGGTGACCGTCGCGCACGTCGCGCGAGCGTGCTTCACGACGTTCGTGAGGCTCTCCTGGATGATCCGGTACGCGGCGAGGTCGATCCCGGGTGGGAGATCCGCCGTGCAGCCGGTGATGTCCAGGTCCACCCGCACCCCCAGGCGGCGCGTCTCCTCGGCGAGCGCGTCGAGTTGACCGAGCCCCGGCTGCGGGCCCAGCGCCGCGGGCTCCTCGGGCTCGCGGAGCATGCTGACGAGCCGCCGCATCTCCGCCAGCGCGTGGCGGCCCGTCGCTTCGACGGTAAGCAGTTCCTGGCGCTCCCGTTCCTGGTCGGGCCGGAGCAGGCGGCGGGTAGCCCCGGTGCCCATCAGCATGACGGTGATGCTATGGGCGATGACGTCGTGCAGCTCGCGGGCGATCCGCTGACGCTCCTCCGCCACCGCGGCCGCTGCCTGCGCTTCCCGTTCGCGCTCGGCCTCTTCGGCCCGGTGCTCTGCGGCCTGCGCGCGCTGCTGTACCCCGAGCACCACCCGCCCCGCGACCCATGGCGCGAGCAGCAGCAACCCGGCAAACACGTAGTCGCTGGTACCGGTGCCTTCGCTGGCGCTGACTGCGATCCAGACGAGCACAGCGCACACGCCCAGCACGGCCATCGCACGGTCCAGGTTCGAGTGAAAGGCCAGGGAGTACATGGCAAGAACCAGCGCGATGGTCTCGCTCAGCCCGTCGCTCGCCTCCACTCCGAGCAGCGCGCGCAGCGTGATGCCCGACGTAGCGAGGATAGCCGCCAGCCCCGGGACCTGGCGGCGCCACGCCAGCGGGACCGTGAACAGCAGCGCCGTCGGCACCGTCCTGGTCCATGGCGCATCGAAAACGCCCGCCAGGATCTCGGCCAGCGCTAGCGCGAGCAACCCCAGCGCGATCCAGGCGTCTACGAGCGGTGGCCGTCTGTTCCGCACCTTCGCATGATCCTTCTTCCGCACCGCAGCCGCGTCCTCCCCTGGCAGGATTCCGCCCGGGGCTGCGTCCTTCTCGAGGAGGACGACGAAATCGCCGGCGCAGGCGACGCGCGCCCCCGGTGCACACTCCGACACTTGGGCTCGTCCAATTCCATGGGAAGGAGCCCAGTATGCCAACAACCACAATCCGAGTCCGGAGAATAGTAGCGGGCGTGAGCCTCGTGCTGTTCCCGCTGTTCCTGCTGCTCTCCGAAGTGGCCGACCCCGTGGCCGACGACCGCGGGCCAGCCGGGGTGTTCGAAGCCGCCGTCGATCAACACGCGGCGCTCGTCGGGTCGGCGTGGCTGCTCATCGCGTCGTCGATCTTCCTGGTCCCGGCTGTCTTTGGCATCGCCCATCTGATCCGCACCCGCGGCGCATGGCTGGTTCATTTCGGCGTGCTGTTCGGCGTCCTCGGCGCCTTCGGACACGTCACCGCCGGGACCTACTACCTCATCGCGTCGGCCACCCGCAACGGGAACGAAGCGGAGATGGTCGCCCTGATGGAGCGTGTCGATAGTAGCGGCGCGATCGCCGGGGTGTTCCCGCTGATCCTCTCCTTCGCCGTCGGCATGCTGCTGCTCGCGCTCGCAGCCTGGCGCGCCCGCTTCGCCTCGGGACTGGTACCACTCGCAATCGTCGCAGCACTGGTCCTCGAGTTCGCGTCCCCGGCGCTGCCCGACGTGGCCGCCCTGCTCAAGCAGGCGCTGGCGCTGGTCGCCTTCGGCTGGATCGGCATCCGCATCCTCCAGATGAACGACGACGAGTGGGCCCACCCGGCCGCGCAGCCGGCGCCAGCCGCCGCACTTGCGCAGAGCCCCGCCCACCCATAGCTCATTGCGACGAACCAGCGACTCGAAGGAGCCCGGGCCGCCACTGCGGCTGCCCCGGGCTCTTCCCGCGGCCGGTTTCGCCCACTGGGCCCATCCCGGATCCGCGTTCGCAGCGTCACGTCCCGAACGATCCCCGCGCGCCCGGCCCCTAGGCTCTCGCGCCCGCACCCGACCTGGACGGTGAGCATCGAGATCGACCTGCCGTCGAACCCTTCGACCGGGTAGCTCAGCGGTTCGTTCCCGCGGCACAGGGCGATCGTGTAGATGAACGGGAGTAGTGGTCCAGCGTGGGCACTGACTGGAGCGCGGCTTCGCCCAGCGTTTCGTACGCGATGAGCCGGCCGTGCTCGTGACGAGCGAGCAGCTCCTTCACCTTCGTCTCGAATGCGAGCGCCCAGGGGTACGCGCCGGGATGGTCGCCCCATGAATAGGCGTGCAGATTACGGACCAGGTTCCCGCTCCCAAGGATGAGGACCCCATCGTCGCGCAGGGGTGAGAGCCGCTGCGCAAGGTCGTAGTGAAACGACGCCGGCTGGTTGCGGTCGATGCCCAGCTGCACCACCGGGATGTCGGCCGCCGGGAACATATGCGTCAACACCGGCCACGTCCCGTGGTCCAGCCCCCACGAGTAGTCGAGTTCGACGTCGGCCACGGATCGTGCGCAGGCTCCGCCAACCGCGAAGCCGTCATCGCGGCGCAACGTTCGCGGGCCCCAAGAGGCCGCCACTTGCGATGGTTCTGTTCTGTCTCCACCCGCCCCGCCGCACCTCGGCTCAGCCGCGCACCGGGCATACTCCGCTCACACGCGCGGGTTCGAACCGGCGAACGATGGCCCGACCGCAGCCGCGCCCACGCGCACCCACCCCAACGACGAGGAGATGACCATGGCCAGCGACAACGCCCGTGAAGTTCGTGCCGCAATCGTGCTCGAACCCGGCACCTTCGAACTGGGCACCGCGCTGCTCGAACCGCCGCGCCCGGACGAGGTGCTCGTCCGCATCGTCGCCACCGGGCTTTGCCACACCGACCTCGTCGTGCGCGACCAGCTTTACTCCGTGCCGCTGCCCGTCGTGCTCGGCCACGAAGGCGCCGGCGTCGTCGAAGCCGTGGGTTCCGCGGTGACGAAGGTGCAGCCCGGCGACCACGTCGCGCTGAGCTTCCTCAACTGCGGGAACTGCCGCCCTTGTTTCGACGGCTCGCCCGCCAGCTGCGCGAACTTCAACGACCTCAACTTCGCCGGCAGGCGCCCCGATGGCTCGCACGCATTGTCGCTTCTCGACAACGGCACGCTCCACGACCGGCTCTTCGCGCAGTCGTCGTTCGCCACCTACGCCATCGCCAACGAAGCGAACACCGTCAAACTCCGCAAGGACGCGCCGATCGAGCTTCTCGGACCGCTCGGCTGCGGCATCCAGACCGGCGCGGGGACCGTACTCCGCGCGCTCAACGTGGGCGTCGGCTCGAGCTTCGTCGTCACCGGGGCGGGCGCCGTCGGGTTGAGCGCCGTGATGGCGGCCCACGTGGCCGGCGCCACCACCATCATCGCCGTCGATATCGTCCCCGAACGGCTCGAACTCGCCCGGGAACTCGGCGCCACCCACACCATCAACGGCAAGGAAGCCGACACCGTCGCCGAAGTCCACCGCATCACCGGACACGGCGCCGACTTCGCGCTCGACACCACCGGGCTCCCGGCTCTCATCCAGCAGTGCGTCGATTCGCTGCGCCAGCGCGGCAAGGCGGCCATCCTCGG
>CAZWBW010000138.1:4682-5798 GCA_964632355.1 uncultured Anaerolineaceae bacterium
CTCGGAGCCTCGGCCCCGGACGCCGTCATCCAGCTCCCCGCGAACGCGTTCATGCAGAGCTGCAAGACGCTCATGGGCGTCGTCGAAGGCAACAGCGTGCCCGACGTCTTCATCCCGCAGCTGCTCGATCTGCATATGCAGGGCCGCTTCCCGTTCGACCGCCTCGTCGGGTTCTACGACTTCGACCAGGTCAACCAGGCCGCCGCCGACATGGAATCCGGCGCCGTCGTCAAGCCGATCATCCGCATCGGGGGCTAGCGAACCCGTCCGGCGCGACGTCACCTTCGCGGCACGTACCGGAGCACGACCGCGCCCGAAGCCAGCTCCGCGCGGTCGACGAGCTCCAGGTCGACGAAGTGCGAGAGCCCGGCGAACAGCGTCGGCCCGCGCCCTGCGATCCGCGGGTGCACCACGAACTCGTACTCGTCGATGAGCCCCAGCTCGGCCAGCGCCTTCGGCAGCGTGACACCGCCCGTCAGCAACCCCTCGCCCGGCTCGTCCTTAAGACGCTGCACCGCCCTCGCCAGGTCCTCGCGCAGCAGTTCCGCGTTCCAGTCGACGCGCTCCAGCGTGCTCGAAACCACGTACTTCTTCGCCGCGTCGATGGTCTGCGCGAAGGGCAGCATCCACTCCTCGACCCAGTCCGGCCGCTCGCCCGCGGCCACCGGGCGCCACGCCTCCTCCATCATCTGGTAGGTCACCCGCCCGAAGAGCAGCGCATCGGCCCGCGCCAGGTTCGCCGCATGGTGCCGATGCAGCTCCTCGTCCGCCTCGACCGCCTCGTGGCCACAACACCCATCGAGCGTCACATTGATCGAATACCGCAGCGGGCGCATCTCCGCCTCCCGCGCGCAAGATGCGACAGGGTAGCACGGAGAAGATGTCCACCCTTGAACCGACGACCTACGGCGGTTGGCTCGGGCAGCCCGACGCTTTATCTCGGCGAATTGCCGCCTGCCGTCTGAAGGAGGCTTTCGAGTCGCCGCGGCAGATTAGATAGTTGGGTCTTCCCGTACCGTTTCGCCCAGACACGGCAACGAGAAGCGTGTCGCCCGTACCTTCAATCTCAGGCCGGCGGATTCTCGATAGTTACTTATGCGAAGAGCGGAGATACGC
>CAZWBW010000139.1:0-5696 GCA_964632355.1 uncultured Anaerolineaceae bacterium
TGACCCGCGGCTGATCCCGCGGGTGCGGATCATCAACCCGGCGAAGGCTGGCGGGGTTGGCGATATCGATCGGGTCGACGATGCCGTACTGGGGGATGTCTTCGCGCGGGACGTTGTGCACGGCGATAACGCTGCCCTGGCACTGCTCGTACGCTTCGACGAGCTGAGCGATGATGGAGCGCGACGAGAGGATCAGGTCGTCGGGGAAGACAAGGGCGAACGGCTCCCCTTCCAGGTACTGGCGCGCACAGGCGACCGCGTGGGCGATGCCCTTCGGCTCGTGCTGGTACGTGTAGTCGAAACGGGCGAGTTTCGCGGGCCGCTGCACCGCTTCGAGCAGTGCTGGGTCGTTCTTTTCGCGGACGTAAGCGTCGGCGCGCGTCTGATCGCCGAAGTGCTGGGCGATGGCCTCCTTGCCTTCCGCGATGACGAAGATGATGTGGTCGATCCCGGCGTCGACGGCCTCTTCGACGGCGTATTGCACGAGGGGTTTGTCGACAACGGGGAGCATTTCCTTGGGCACAGCCTTGGTAGCGGGGAGCATGCGAGTGCCGAGGCCGGCCGCGAGGATGAGCGCTTTATTCACCTTGACCATGGCGCAATACTACGTGCCCTACCTCAGAACGGATATACAGGCCACCCACGTCCCTGTATCATGGAAGTCCGTCCGAAAATCAAACGGGGAGAAGTTTGAGGAAACGACCAAAGCCACCACCAAAGCCAGCTGCGCCCGAGCCGCGCGTTAACGAGCGCATTCGTGTACCAGAAGTGCGACTCGTCGATGAGGAGGGCCGGCAGGTCGGGATTGTCCGCACGTCCGAGGCCCTTGCGATGGCCCGCCAACGAAATGTGGACCTGGTCGAAGTAGCCGCGCAGGCGAATCCGCCCGTTGCCCGGCTAATGGACTTCGGACGATTCAAGTACGAGCAGTCCAAGAAAGAGCGCGAGGCGAGGAAGCATCAGGTCAGCATGCAGCTTCGCGAAGTGCGCATGAAGCCGAAGATCGATGACCACGACATCGACTTCAAGACGCGCACGGCGGCGAAACTGTTGAAGCAGGGCGACAAGGTCAAGGTGACCGTGATGTTCCGTGGCCGGGAGATCACGCACCCGCAGATCGGGAAGAACCTGCTGGACCGGGTCCTGAAGGGCGTCGGGGAGATCGCGATTGTTGAGCGGCCCGCGATGCTCGAAGGCCGGCACATGACCATGATCCTCGCGCCTGATAAAAAGAAGATCGCGGCCATGCAGAAGGCCGAAGCTGCCCAGGCGGCGAGCGGTTCGCAGAAGGCCGAAGAAGAAGACGAGGACGCGTTGCTCGCCGCTGCCGAGGATCTCGGCGAGGACGAAGACGAGGAGACGGACGACGGCGCAGCCGAGACGGCAGAAGAACGGCGCGCTGTGACCGCAGGAGAGTAAAGTGCCCAAACTCAAGACGCATAAGTCGAGCGCCGCGCGCTTTCGCGTAACGGGCGGAGGGAAGATTATGCGGATGTACGGACGCCGCAATAACTTCCGGCGCAAGAAGCGCGGCGCGGTCAATGCGCTGTTCAAGCGCACCGTTGAAGTAGCGAAGCCGAACCAGAAAAAGATTCGTCGGCTGCTGGCCGGACAGGCCTAGTACCCGACAGGAGCGAATTCGA
Organism: uncultured Anaerolineaceae bacterium; assembly: GCA_964632355.1. Taxonomy (GTDB): domain Bacteria; phylum Chloroflexota; class Dehalococcoidia; order Tepidiformales; family Tepidiformaceae; genus JALOAP01. The sequence continues at coordinate 1,644 of CAZWBW010000139.1, forward strand.
TGAGCCGAGTGAAACGCGGCGTTGTCTCGCGTCGCCGCCACAAGCGAGTTCTGCAACTCACGAAGGGGCACCGCGGTCAGCGGCATCGCCTGTTCCGGCGTGCTAACGAGAGCATGCTGCACGCTCTCCGGTACAACTATGTCGACCGGAAGCAGCGGAAGAACGACTTCCGGAGGTTGTGGATCATCCGGATCAATGCGGCGGCCCGCCAGAACGGCCTGAGCTACAGCCGCCTGATCCAGGGTCTTCGCGCAGCCGGCATCGAGCTCGACCGGAAGGCGCTCGCGGACCTCGCGGTTACCCGGCCCGACGCGTTCGCCAAGCTCGCGGAGCAGGCGAAGGCCGCCGTCGCGTAACGAGTCCCGGCAAATGCAACGAACGGGCGTCCCCCGGTGGGACGCCCGTTTTGGCGTGATCGAAAACGTGGCCGGGCACCTACGATTCGAGTTTGCGCGCAACCGTTGCAACGAGCTCCGACAGCAACGACGGCTCAAACGGCGTCACAATGTCGGTTGCGACTAAGAATGAGACCACCCGCCCGGACTGCTGCAGAACGAGATCAAGATGGACTTCAAGGGAGACGCCGCCCCCAGCAGGAACCGCCTTGGCTGAGATCCGGTACGCCACGGCACCAGGCATCGACACGCGGCCGGCTCGAGCGTCGCTCGCCCGAACGTCGTCGGTGTCGAGTGCGCCGTTGTTGATCTCGTCGACGATGCAATCCACAAACTCACCAAATCGTTCCGCCGCCGCAATGGCTGCATCCTCAGAGACATAGACCGCGACTGAGTGGTCCAAGGTCGACGTGCGGCCCGATTCGAACCTGTCGCTGTCAGCCGAACCAGTTCGGCCCTCGCTCATCAGCGCGCATCGGTCCAGCGCTCCGCTACTCTCCTCCGCCGCCATTGCTGACCACCCGATGGGCATGTCGTCGATAGTGAGCAAGTAGGAAGCGGCGAGTTCGTCCTCGTTTGCGGGTGGCGCATCAGCAGACTCAGTCGCGTCAGGCAGCGCCGGGGACTCGGCCGCGAATGCAGTAGTCGCAGGCGGGGAGGGGGTTGGAGTCGGACCTTCCTCCTTAGAGGAGCAAGCCACGATGGCGAGAGCGATGCGGGGTGCGACGAGCGCGCCAATCCGCACAGTTGCCTCCGATCTGATACGCGGGTTCCATGTGAGCAGGTGAGCGCGCTACCGACAGCGGCCTCGCCGCAAGAGCAGCGGTTTGACAGCAGCCCGGGAACTGGTCCCCCACATACTGCCATTACGTCTATAGAAAACCAACATGCGTTCGATTTCCCGCCTCACAAACAGCTCTCGTCCTGACGTCGCGGCTGGCCGGTGAGTTCGGTGGGGGGAACGAGAGCGCCCGCGCTTCTGCGCGATCCCTGCCATGGTTTCGCATCGTGGCTACACATTCGTTCGCGACGATGACCTCATCCCCCAAAGGAGGTCTTCGATGACTGGCAACTGGGTCTTTCGCATCGGCGTCGCGATCGTGGCCATCGCTGTGCTCGGCGGCATCGCCGCGGGCATCGCGCGCGGGTTCGACGACGACCGCACGGTCGAGTACCGGGTGGTCGACGGTAGCGGGCAGGAAATCGACGGCCGCAACGTCGTCGTGGTCGAATCGGACCGCGACTTCCCGCGCGGCGCGTTCTTCCCGGTGTTCCCGCTCGCCCTGCTCGGCGGCGTGCTGATCGTCGGTTCGATCATCGCGACGCGGCACCATACCCCGGCGAGCCGCGGCGAATTCGACGAGTGGCACCGGGAAGCGCACCGCGAAAGCTAGCAGGAGATACCATCGAGGGAGCGGGCATGTCCCGCTCCCTTCGAGGCCGCTATGCGAACCGTTCTCGTAGTGGAAGACGAAACCCGGATCGCGACGCTGGTCGCCGATTATCTGAGCGCGGCCGGGTTCAACCCCATCGTGGCGGCCGACGGCGACGAGGCTGTGCGCCAGGCACGGTCCGAACAGCCGGACCTCATCGTGCTCGACCTCGGGTTGCCGAAGCGCGACGGGCTCGACGTGATCCGCGATGTTCGTAAGCAATCGGAAGTGCCGATCATCATCCTCACGGCGCGGGGCGACGAGACCGACCGGATCGTGGGGCTCGAACTTGGCGCTGACGATTATGTCGTGAAGCCGTTCAGTCCGAAGGAGTTGGTGGCCCGTGTTCGCGCCATCTTTCGCCGCACCGAACGCAGCACCACCCCATCGGATGTCATTCGCGCGGCTGACATCGAAATCGACACACGCCGGCTACGCGTCACCGTTCGCGGGAACGTGGTGGACCTGACCGCGACGGAGATGCAGCTGCTGGCGCTACTGGCCAGCGAACCGGGCCGCGTGTTCACCCGGGGGCAACTCCTCGATGCGATCCGGGGGGTGGCGTTCGAATCGTACGAGCGGGCCATCGACGGGCACATCAAGAACCTGCGCCGCAAGATCGAACTGGAACCTTCGCGGCCGAAGTACATCCAGACGGTGTACGGCGTGGGGTACCGGTTCACGGACCAGTTCCGGGAGGAGACGTGACGACACGACGGGAGGATGCCCGGCAGCGTCCTCCCTGGTGGCCGGAGAACGAACCGTGGCCGCCGGTGAGCGGGCCTCCGTTCGCACAGAGGCTCCTCCGGCGGGTAGGGCTCGCGCTGTTCGTCCTCTTCGCGATCGGGGTGACGCTCAGCATCCTCTCGTCGTTCCTGTGGTCGGGCGGGCGCGCCGAGGGGCCGCCACCGTTCGTGCCGTTCTTCGTGGTGTTCTGGGTCGGCTTGCTGCTGTACGTCGCGAGCCGCGTGACCCGCCGGTTCGCCCAGCCACTGGGCGACGTGATGGACGCCGTGCACCGGCTCGCCGGGGGCGACTACTCCGCGCGGGTCGAGGTCGACGGGCCGGCAGAGATTCGCGCGCTGGGCTCGGCAGTGAACACGATGGCGGCGCGGCTCGAATCGGGCGAAGAGCAGCGCCGGAACCTCGTCGCAGACATCGCACACGAGGTTCGCACGCCGCTGGCGATCATTCGCGGCAACATCGAAGGCGTGCTCGACGGCGTCTACCCGGCCGACGAAGCGCACCTCGGACCGGTTCTCGAAGAGGTGGACGTGATTGCGCGGCTCATCGATGACCTGCACACGCTGTCGTCGGCCGAAGCGGGGGTGCTTCGCCTTCACAGAGAACCGGTCGACCTGGCGGAGCTCATCCAGGACGTGACGACCTCGTTCGCGGCCCAGTCCGAGGCGCGGGGCGTCGAACTGGCGGCGCACGCGAGCGTGGATCCGATCGTCTCAGTCGACCCGGCACGAATCCGGCAGGTGCTCGAGAACCTGCTCACGAACGCGCTCCGGCATACGGAACCCGGAGGGAGCATCGAAGTCCGGCTGGACAGCGCCGGGGCGGGATACGAGGTAAGCGTGCGCGATACGGGCACAGGCATCCCACCGGACGTGCTTCCGCACATCTTCGAACGGTACCGGAAGGCGCCGGATTCGACGGGGAGTGGGCTCGGGCTGGCGATCGCGAGGCGGCTGGTCGAGGCGCACGGCGGCACAATCGCGGCCGAGAGCACGCTCGGTGAGGGGACGACGATCCGCTTCACGCTGCCAGGGGACTAGTGGAGTTCGGGGGAATGTTGTGTGGCGCGCCCGGAGGGATTCGAACCCCCGACCTGCGGTTCCGAAGACCGACGCTCTATCCGCTGAGCTACGGGCGCTTCCCTTCGAGTATACCGGGGCGGGCGAGAACGATCGCTGGCCGCAGGGCGGAAACGGCGCGACATCGTTGCGCTGTTCAAGCGTGGTTCTCGGTGTCGGGCAGAGCAGAATGGTGCGGGCGAGCGAAACCGCTAGCAGCTCCGAAAATTGCTCGGCGGCGGGAACTTGACAGCCTGAAATCGCGGTAGATACGCTCCGCTCTCGCCCCCAAATCAATGACGCCCGGAAGCGCCCCCCGAGCGACAGGACACGAACCGTGCAGGACATGCAGCCGGCCGTCTTCGGCCGCGTCACTGTCGAGGGGACGAGCCAGGGCATTCCGGGACTGCTCGTCGAGGCCAT
>CAZWBW010000140.1:0-5607 GCA_964632355.1 uncultured Anaerolineaceae bacterium
GCGTCACTGTCGAGGGGACGAGCCAGGGCATTCCGGGACTGCTCGTCGAGGCCATTAACCCGTCAACCCGCACCGCTTCCCGATTCGGTGCGGTTGCAACAGACGCCGATGGCGCGTTCGTTATCCCACTGCCCGCTCAGCGGCTTGGCACCGAAGCCGCCTGGTGGGACGTGCAGGTCCAGGTGTTGGCCCCTGAACGAAGGGACCTGACGCGCGACCAGCGAGTGCTGTTCACCACGGAGGTGCGGCGGCAAGCGGGTGGACGTGAGTTCTTCGCGATCGAGATCCCACGCGAGGCCCTCGAACAAGCGGGAGTCCAGGCACCGGACCGGCGCGACACCGAACCAGAAACGATCATCCGAACCGCTGCCGCCACGCGCATCCTCGACCTGAAGGCGCGTGAGGCGCGCGACGACGAGATAGCCTCGCGCCTCGAAGCGATCGTGAAACGTCGGGAACTTCTCCGTGGCCCGCTCCTCGAACGTGCCCGGGAGGACCTCTCGACGGTCTCCGATGCCGAGCGGGATTCGGAGCGATTTGTCCCCTCCGCGGACGACATCGAGCCCGTATACCTGTCCGCCCTTGTGAAGGATATCGGGCGGCTCGCCGACGCCGCCGGAGAGACGGGGAAGGTCGAGCTTCGGGCCGGGTTCGCCCTCGACAAAGCGCAGGCCGAGACAATCGCGAATACGCTCGGGGGCGCCGAGACGCTGACGGAAGAGGAGCTCGAAAACGCGCTGGGCGTCAGCCTCGACAAGCCGGCCGTCCTCTATGCGCAGCACGCCGCGCCCGACCTGTGCCGCCCGAGGACGGCCGCCGAGTCGTGCCTCGATGCCGCGCCGGACGACGAAGATGACGGCGGCACCGGCGGCGAGGATGGTGGCGACGACGACGGTGGGGCGGCCGATGGCCCGGGTGCGAATGGCAGCGAATTCGTGAAAGCCGCGGCCATCGCCGAAGTGATGCACCGTATGGTGTCGCCCGAATCCCCGGTGGAGTTCGGCCTCGAATCTGTCCCGCTCGAAGAGAACCTCACGGTCGGTGGCGTGTCGGACGCCATCAACCGCGTGATTTTCTCGCCGGGTCCGGCTGAGGTTCCTGCGTTCCACGACTTCCACGACCTGCAGGTCGCGTTCGAACCGGTATGGCAGGAGGCCCTTGACGATCGCCTTCTTGGCGACGTGAGCGAGCTGTACGACCGCATCGTCGAGGAGGGAGGAGCGCCGGCCAACCAGCTCGTCGGGAACTACGTGAATGCAGCGTCGAAGAAGGGATTCATCACCGGCATCCTCGACCACCTGCAGGACATCTTCACGGCGACGCAGGAGCCGGGCGTACCGGCGGTGGTGGTAAGCGCGGTCTACATCTCGCAGGCGGAGTGGCAGGCGTTACCAGCGGGGTCGCAGACGGTGCTCCTGAAGCTGGCACAGCAGATCGAGACGCTGCGCAACCGGCTGATGAGCGCCATCGACCCGAGCAAGATCCCCGAGGGCTTCCCGGACTCGCTGAAGGACATGGTGCTGGCGGCCTATTCGAAGGAAGCGCTCGCGTACCGGGCGCAGATCCAGATCCTGCGCGCCGATGCCGAGCGGCTGGTGGCCCACGCACGGCGGCTCGTGTTGGAACGTGAGGCCCGGCAGCCGTTCCGTCCGACACACGCGGTGATCGACGACCTGAAGCGCCGCCGCAGCCAGGCCTATCCGTTCCGGTACTTCGCGGCGAGCCCGAAGCACCGGAGCGTGAATTTCGGGATCGTCGTGACCTATCGGCAGAAGTGGACGCCCGTGTCGTACCAGGTCGGCGAACTCGTGAAGACCATCCCGCTGGCGCCCCGGGAAGTCCGGAAGTTCAGCCGCCGCACCGTGACCAAGACGCGGCGAGCGCGACAGGAGATCGAGTCGAACCTCATTGCGCGACGGCGCGAATCGGAACAGAAAGTCCGTGCGGAAGCCGAGATCATCGCGCGTGCGACTGCCCGGACCAACTTCTCCCTTTCCCATAGCGGGACCGTCTCCATCGGCGAGGAAGGACTGGGAGGGAGCGCCACGACCACATCGACGTTCACCCGCGACGCCGAGAAGCATTCGGAGTCGATTAAGCGCGAGTTCCGCGAGGCGATTCTGAAGAGCGCCGAGGAGTACAAGAACGAACGAAAGGTCGAAGTTACGACTGAAGAGTCGTTTGAAACGGAGTCCACTGAATCAGGCGAGATTCACAATCCGAACGATGAAATCCCGGTGACTTTTCTCTTCTACGAGCTTCAGCGGCGATACAAGATCGAAGAGAAGATTCACCAGCTCCAATCGGTCGTGCTGGTTGCGCAGGAGGTGCCTGCGCCGAGCGAAATTGACGTTTCGTGGATCATTCGGCACGACTGGATCCTGAACCGCGTTCTGCTGGATGACTCGTTCCGCCCTGCGCTGACCTACGCCTCGACGACGTTGATCAGCGAAGATGCAGCGCTGCGGGAGATGCGCGAATCGCTGTTCCGGCAGCGGAAGCTCGTCGAGGAACTCAAGGAGGACGTGGCGGAGCGGCGAGCCATGGAGGGGCTGCGGTACGCCGCGCTGCAACGGCAGATCGAGCGAACCGCGGCATCCGCCGACTCGGGCGGGGGACTCTTCGGCGCCATCGGCGACTTCCTGGGCAATATCCCACTCGCCGGCGAACTGGTGGAGGCGGGCATTGACCTCCTCACCGGCGGCGGTGACGTGCCGTCCGAGGCGGCACAGGTTCGCGAGGGCGCCGCGAGGGATGCGTATGACCGAGAGCGGCGCGCGGAACAGGAGCTGTTCGGGAGGCTCGAGAACGCGGTTTCGGCGCTCGAACAGATGGAGCGCGAGTACAGCGAACGGTATGCCCAACACCTTCGGGAACTCGCGCAGGTCGAGCGGCTCATCGGCCACATCGTGCAGAACATCATGCCGTACATGCAGGCCATCTGGGCGTACGAGCCAGACGACCAGCGCTTCCTCAGGTTGCGGAACGTGCCGGTGCCGGTGTTCCGGAAGGACAAGACGCAACGGCACTTCCGCTTCACGACAGAGCCTGCGCCGGTGCTGAAGGCGCGCCGACTCCCGAATGTCCGCGACTACGTGGTTAATGCAGACCTTGCGGTCGTGGCGCCACCGAGGCAGCCGGCGGACATTGAAACGCGGCCGCTTTCCGAAGTCGCTGACCTGAATCGCCCGTTGGGGTTCCTGGGGAACTACATGATTTTCCCCATGTACGAGGCGAACGCGATCACGGAATTCATGATGGATCCGTACGTCACGTTGGCCGAAGGCGAGTACAACGTGTCGGACCCCGATCTCCTCGGGAACATGTCACTGGAGGAGTTTTCGGACTACGTCTGCTGCCTGAAACAGCATCTCGAAAAGGAGGGCGAGCCGGGCCGGGCACAGTTCGAAGAACTGAGGCCGTTCCTGCGAGAGACATTGAAGCGGCTGCTTGAGCGATCTCTCAGGGATAATGACGAGGTCATCGTCCCAACAGATAGCCTCTATATCGAAGCGCTTCCGGGTGCGCACTCGGTGATCGAAAAGTTCAAGCATCTGCACCGCCAACTCGATGTGAAAGAGGTGCAGGAAGAAGTGCGGCGCGCAGCGCTGGATAACATCCGCAGGGCCCAGCGAATTCTCGCCGGTGACCTGGAAGATCCCGACATCGAAGCGAAGTACCTCTTCGAGGGCGACGGGCAGGCGACGATCGTCACTCCGCCACCGCCCGGGGGAGGTAGCAACCCATGAGGCAGCGGACTCGCTTTCGAACAGGCGGCGCGGGCGCTCGGCGAACGAGTCGCAGCGCGGGAGTGTAGGCGGTGTCCGGCCGGCCGATCCTCCGGCCTCAACCGAACCACTGGTGGCTGCAACGCGCGTCACCGCTTACGAAAATGGCCGTCAAGGCGTTGGATGGCGGCGAATCGGGCAAGGTGCTCCTGGCGACTGCCGCGGCGAACCGCTCGCAGGAGCGCTTTCGCAGGTGGGCCCTCGAACTGCAGGCACTTTCGCACAGTCCTTACGGAAACTACCTGCACTACTTCTTCGTGAGCCTTCGAAAGTGGAACGCACGAGTGGCCGCAGGGTTGAGTTCAATGTTGGGGCAGGCGGGTATCATCATTTCCTCAACATCCGGCCACTTCACATCACTGGAACACCTCGATCCAAAAGAGCCAGTACCGACATCGCCGGTCGATCCACGCGTCAGGGCCGTACCGGCGTCGCGCTGGGTCGATGCGTTCACGTCCGTGAATTACGAACTGGACTATCGTCCGAAAAAGAGGGGCTATCTTTCGGAAGTTCTGCAGCTCACCTACGCCGATGGGACGGTTATCGACATCGATATACGGACCATCTGCGACAACCAGGAACCAGCATTGGGACAGGTGTTCGCACATGCGCAACCGGGGATCGGCGGGAGGCTGTTCCCGCTCCGAATGAGCCGTTCGTCGACGCCCAAACTCTGGCGTGCGAAACAGGCGGCGATTCAGAAGATGGTCCAGGAAAACGCGGACTTCGAGTTCTTCGTCTCCCTCAGCCTGGCCGGCGTAATGAGCGGGCTGCCAGCCGGTCCCGTAGTTGGCCCGGCGCCCGCTCCACCGAACCCGGTGCATCTGCCGCGGCGCCCTGCGGGCGGGCAGCCAGGGAGCAGGCCGCCAGCGCCGCCGCCGGCCGGTGGCCGGCCCCCGCAGAGCACCGCGACGACAAGACCGCCCACACAGCCAGGAAGTGGCGCCCCACGCGCGAGCACAAACCCGCTCGCGTACATTGCGGCGCCGGGCGAGGTCATCGGCCAGGTTCCCGCCGCGCAACTCCCCTCGCGCCCCTACGGGTCCACCGGCTACGGGACGGCGATGGAGCCCCAAATGGTGGCCATGGTGCAGCGCCGCTTCCCGAACACTCAGTTCCGGTTTCGAACAGGCCGGGGCAACACGGGCCCGGATGTCGAGTGGGTCGGCGGCGAGAACCCGGGCTTCCATATCGCTGACTTCAAGCCCGACAGCGCCACGGGCTGGAAGAAGTTCGTGAGCCAGGCCCGACAGTGGGATGGGGGGAAGATGGCCCCGAAGAACCAGGAGTTCAAGGCGGCGATCATCATGTACCAGCAGGACGGCACCGTCTTCATCGGGGATGTGGGCACCGTCGGCCGAACAACCACCAGGATCAATGTCGGGTCCCGCAAGCCCCCTGCCCGACCGGGGCCCCGCCGGTGAACTTCGGCGGAGGGCGGGACGTTGCCCGAACCGTGGCGCTGCGCAGGGGACGACGTGGCCGCGTCCTGGTGGCGGCGTCGCTGCTCGTTACCAACGGCCTGGCGGCAGCGTTCCCGGGAGGGGGCCTGCTGTGAACCGTCGAATCACCGTCGCTGCCGTCGCGGTGGCTTTGGACCTTGCGTTCGGCGAACTGCGGTACCGGTACCACCGCGGTAGCGTGGGTTGGGAGGGGAATCGACACCGCCGATCGCCGCCTGCCACAGGGCGACGACCATGCAACCGAACTCGTCGCGTACGCGGATGCGCCACTGGTTCACCCCCACGCGTGTGGGGACCACGGTCATCCAATCCGGGAGCGAGTTGATCCCGGAGGTTCACCCCCACGCGTGTGGGGA
>CAZWBW010000141.1:0-5521 GCA_964632355.1 uncultured Anaerolineaceae bacterium
CTGCTCCAGTCCATCATGCTGCTCACGAACGCCGCTACCGTGTTCGCCGAGAAGTGCATCGATGGCCTCGAAGCAACGGAGAACGGCCCTCGGATGGTCGAAGAGGGGCTCAGCATTGCGACGCCGCTCGCGAACGTCATCGGCTACGACCGTACCGCCGAACTCGCGAATGAAGCCTTCCGCACGCGCAAGACTATCCGGCAGGTCGCGCTCGAACAGGGTGTGCTTCCGGAAGCCGAACTCGAGCGCATCCTCGACGCCCGCAAGATGACCGGGCTCTAGGAGTTCGTCGGGCCGACCACCGCCAGCGGCGCGACGATCGGCGGTGGGCTGTTCCGAAGCGCCTCGGCGACTTCGTAGATTCGGTATGGGCCTGACCGGAACACCTCGGTCAGGCCTTCCATTTCGTCGAACTTCGCGATCCCTTCGGGCGTACCGAACACCAGCTCTTCGGTTCCGACGATCACGTACGACACGTTGTACTTGCGCAGGTAGGCCTCTGCCGCGGCGATATCGGGGTCGCGGAAGAATGCGTGCGTTTCGATGCGTCGTTCCTGCACCAGGTGCGCGTACGCCATCCGGTGCGCGATTTCGTGCCAGTCCCAGCCGACCACAGCGGGCAGCCCCGTGTGCATCGAAATGCGCCCGGTCCAGTGGTAGAGCGGCCCCACCGCCTCCACGATGACCGGCGAACCCTCCACGTTCTCCCTGAGCCATCGGATGAGCGGCTCGTCCTCGGCCAGGATGATCCACTGGTCGTCGGCCGGCGATTCGGTGCCCGCGTCTTCCATGAAGACCCCATGTTCGAGGTACGCGAGGCCATCCAGCGTGGGCCCCGTGTCGGCGAAGCGCGACTGCTGCCGCGCCCGCGTTCCCGGCCAGAGGTACAGCGACGATGCCAGCAGCAACGCCATCGCGACCACCGCGCAACTCCACGCCGCGAACGACCGCCCGGGCCGCGGCGCGACGTTCCAGCCTCGAACGCTCCAGAGCGCCCGGCCCACGTACCACGCTGCGTAGGCGCTCGCCAGCGCGAAGAGTTGCCACGCCTGCAGCCCAAACTTGAAGACCGTGTTCATCCGCTCGACGTCGTTCTTCAGCGTGACGACGTCAACTCCCGCTGAAACACCGATCCCGGCGGCGAATAGCGCGGTCACGATGATCCGCGGCACGTGCCGCTCCCCCGCCCTGAACTCGAGCCACAACAGGTTCGCGAAGAACGCGAGTGCCACGATGCTCAGCGCCAGCGTGGCCAGCCCGTACAGACGTGTGAAGGCCGTGAGCCCGGCGAGGAATACGGCGATCGCGGCAAGCTCCCAGCGGCCCGCGACGAGCGACAGGAGGAGGTTGCGCCCCGGCCGAAACTCCCGGGCGCGCAGTTCTTCGTACGTGCGCAACGCCAGGAACGCCAGCCCAAACGCGAAGAACAGGCCGAAGTGCACGAAGTGCTGGTGCACCTGAGTCGTCTCCCGCGCCCGCACCAACCCTGCCTCCGACACCTCGAACCGGGCCGTGTACGGTACGAACGCCACCACCAGCACCCCCCCGGCGAGCGCAAGGTGACCGACGCCGGTCCACGCGCGTTCCTGCCACGGGCCGCGTCGCAGCAGCTGTCCGCCCGCGATGGCGGCGGCCATCAGCACCGCCGCCGTCGGGAAGTCCCACGTGTGCAGCGTGCGTTCGAGGCCAACCAGCAGCCCGAGCCCCGCCGCAAGCACCCACCCCTGCGACCGCAGCCCCCGCACGACCGACAGCACGTACGCCGCGCAGAGCGCGATCACGAGCCCGAAGAACGGCAGCCCCATCAGGTGCGGATGCAGGTCACCGAACAGGAACGACCAGTACGGGAACTCCGTGATGTCGAACTGCGGCGGGTGCACCCTGCTCGCTCGCCACCAGTCGAACGGCCGCAGCGGCTGCCCCTCGACGAGCCAGTTCCACAGCCCGCCGGCGATACCGACGCCACCCGCGAGCATCCGTACGAAGCGCCGCAGCAACTCGCCGGCCACAGGCACATCCCACGCAGCACTGTCTCCGGTGCCCCACGCTCCACCCCAGGTGTTGATCGCCTGCAGCCGCTCGATCCACTGGTGCGCGCTATCGAGATTCGACGCGAAAACGAGCAGCCCGACTCCAAGCAGCGCCGCGGCAACCGCAGGCCGCGTCCGCAGGCGCCGGCCCCGCAGCCCCAACCGCGGCCTGGTTGAGAGCGCCACCAGGTTGAACACGACAGAGAACCCCACCGCCGCAGTCAATGCTGCGAACATGGGGATGGCGATGTTGAACCCCACCTCCGGCACGATGCGCAACGCTCGCATCGGCACCGCCACGAAGAACCACCCCATGTAGTAGTAGTTCATGACTCCGCCCGCGAACCACGGGTCGTACGGCGGCAGCGTGCTCGACTTCGCCACGGCCGTCAGGAAGGCGAGCTCCATCGGTTTTTCGCCGCCCTGCGGGTGGTACCAGAGGTCCGGGTTCGCGTAGCGCAGCCCGAGGAAGAACGCGAACACCGCTACGAACACGAGTTCGATCACCAGCCACGTTCGCCACCGCTCCCGCAGCTCGGCCAGGAGCGTCCGCCGCCGCGCATATCCAAGCGCCCCGCCCCCGGCGAGCACTGCCGCGTACACCGCCCAGACCAGCCGCGCGGAGAAGTGCGGCCCACCCCACGCGACGAGCATCCATGTGGTGAGCGCCACCGCAAGCAGCCCCGACACCTTCGACAGCCCGTACCCGCGGTCCGGGAGCGCCCGGAACAGCCACGTGAGAGCCGGCACTGTCGCGAATGCGGCAAGTTCGAGCCACAGCAGCCACCACAACCACGGCAGCCGCGACGTGAACCCGTCGGCGTCGAAGATGTCCGCGAACGTGCCGCCGCGCTCCTGCGTCTCGGCCTCAGCTGGCGTGAACAGCAGCCCGTTCGTGCGTCCCTGTTTCGGCAGCAGATTGACCGCCCGCTCCGGGTGCGCCTCCGCGAGCAGTCGCGCCGCCCGCTCGGGGTCCCACGCCTCCGTCTTCCGGTAGATGCGCACCTCGGGGTGGTCGTACACGGTGAAGGATTCCTCGGCGGACGAGTCGTCGATGCTGATGCCGAGGAACGACGGCCGAACCTGGAAGTGCGCGACGAGTTCGAACCCGAGTTCGCCGCTGTCCAGCAGTTCGTAGTACCGGATCGTCGCCGGGTACTCCCGCTCGAGCCGCCGCACCGAATCCCGCACCCGGTTCGACGTAATCGCGACATAATCGGCGCCATTCAGGCCCTGCTCCCACCGCTCGGCGTCCGGCCCCTGTCCATACACCAACCGGTAGACCTTCTCGGGTGAGTCGGTTTCGTACGGGTACGTGTTGACGACCAGGTACTGGCCACCGGACTCGCCCGGCATCGGGTACGGGATGACGTCGTCCCAAAACTCGCCGGTGATGGTCGAACCCGGCGGGATGTTGTCATAAACCCAGCGACTCGCCGCGATCCGCGGGTGCTCTTCGCGGTAGACGTTCTGGAACGCGAGCGCCCACCACCCGCTCGCGACGAACACCAGCCCCACCGCCGCCGCGGCGATCACGCGCAGCGTTGTTGCACTCGCCCGCAGCTCGGGTATCCAGCGCCATCGCGGGAGCCGCAATTCTGTGCTCCCCGCGGCCGCGCGCCATAACGCCAGTAGCCCCCACGCCGCCAACAGGCAGAGCGCCGGGTACATGGGCACGAAGTACCGCATGAACGCGACGAACCGCGGGCCCTGGAAGGCCATCACCGCTGCAACGACGACAAGCGGCAGCACGAGGCGCACGTCTCGCCGCCGGAACAGCAGCACCGTCGCCGCGGCCACCGACGCCCACGCAGCGATGCCGGTCGCCGGGCCCAAACCCCAGCGCACCATCTGTTCGAGCGGCCGAAGCACCGGGGTATACCCGGCGAACTGCACGAACGGCGGGTAGTCGACGTTGCCGTCCTGGAAGTCGCGCTCACGCTGAATGTCGTCGACCCACTGTTCGTTGAGCGCCATGTCCCAGAAGTTCGGCCCTTCGAAGGCGTACGGCTGCGCAACCCGGAACACGAGGAGAAGGACCACCAGTCCGAACGAAAGCACCGAGAGGTCTGTCACCCAGTGGCCGCCGGGCCGGCCCTCCCCCCACCTGAGCCCCAACCGGGGGACGTCGCGCATTGCGATTCGCAGCCCCACCGCGAGCACCAGCACCGGTACGAGCACCGCCGCGTTGACCTTTGATGCCATCGCGAGCGCCAGGCACGCGCCCGCCCCGGCGCCGTAGATCCAGGGCCAGGCCTCGCCTCGCGCCCGGACCAACAGCACCGAAAGGAGCAGTGCCGCCGTGGCGAAGAACACCACGTACGGGTCGGTCGTCCAGAAGTGCGCGAGCTGGGTTGGCAGCACGGCGAGCGCGTAGAGCAGCGCGCCCGCGAGCCCGACGCGCCGGTCGAACAGCACCGTTCCCAGCGCGAACACCAGCGCGATGGTGGCCGTATCGACGAGCGCGGTGATGCGCCGCCCCCATACCACCGTCGTCCCGTAGCTGTCACCGATGCCCTCGCCGTCGTCGCCCGCGAGGGTGCTCACCCCCTTTGCGAGGAACAGCGGAAACGTTCCATAGACGAACGATGGGGTATCGGGCGCGTTGTAGGGGTTTAGCGGACTATTGGCTGTGTCGAAGTACCCGCCGAGGCTGTTCGGCCAGTCGATACGGTCGCTGACCATCGAGATGAACCGCTCGTCGGGGTGCATCTGGAGCGGGGCGTCGGCGCCCTCCGGCTGGTCCCAGTCGAGCCCGTGGAAGCGAAGCGCCGCGCCGAAGAGCACCACCAGCACCACGACCACCGGCCACGCCAGCCGTGCGGCAACAGGCAGGGTCCACACAGTGGGCCACGTGCGCTGGGCAGGCGTCTCGGCCACGCTCTCTCCCGGCTGGTGTGGTTGCGGCGCCGAACCGCACAAAACAGGAGGAGGAGCACCTGCTCCTCCTCCGTAGTGTACGCCTCAGCGAATGGCTGCAATTCTCTCAGATATTACAGCCCTTTGCCCGCCACATACGAGCAAAGGTCCGCGATGCGGCAGGCATAGCCCCACTCGTTGTCGTACCACGCGGCCACCTTCACCAGGTTCCCGCCAACGACGTTCGTGATCGCCGCGTCGACGATGCTCGAGCGCTCGTCGCCCTTCATGTCCATCGAAACGACCGGGTCCGTGGTGAAGCCGAGGATGCCCTTCATCTTTTCGCCGGCCGCTTCCTTCATGAGCTCGTTGACTTCTTCGCGGGTCGTCTCCTTTTCGACGACCCCCACGACCTCGACGATCGACACCGTGGGCGTGGGCACGCGATAGGAAACGCCGTCGAGGATGCCGTCGCCGTCGGGGATCACGAGCTTCAGCGCGCGCGCCGCGCCGGTCGAAGTCGGGATGATGTTCAGCGCGCCCGCGCGCATCTCGCGCAGGTCGCTCCCGCCGGCCTGGTCCAGGATCTTCTGCGAGTTCGTGTACGCGTGGATGGTCGTCATCTGGCCCTT
>CAZWBW010000142.1:0-273 GCA_964632355.1 uncultured Anaerolineaceae bacterium
GACCAACCGCCATCCCCCACTCAGCCTCGAGGTTGGCCACCGTTTCGGGTAGCGCTTCGAGCCAATGCACCGCCCCGACCGCCTGAGCATGGCTACGCACCGCCGCCGGGAGATCATCGCCAGTGATTCGAGCCATCGCAGCATTGTCCCCGGACGCACTGCTACGAGCGCAGCCCCCAGCGATGCCCGACTTCCCCCACTGCCCCGGTGCCGGCTGCCCTCAGTACTCAGTGTACTCAGTACCCGGCCTCAGTACCCGGGACTTTCGCCTGC
>CAZWBW010000142.1:283-5451 GCA_964632355.1 uncultured Anaerolineaceae bacterium
TTGTGCGTTCAGCGCGCCCCGGGCGTTGACTCGCCCTTCGCTTCCCCTTACCATTAGTTGGGCGCCGCTATGCCCATCGATTTCCCCACCACTTGCCGCTTGTACTGTTCTGTCTCTCTCGTTTCCCCGCACCCAGGTCCTGAAGGAGTTGCCACAGGATGACCACCAGCCGTGAGATGGTGCGGAGTGGGTCCTTTGCCCCTCTCCAGATCCAGCAATACGGACGCATCCCGAACGTCCTCGACATCCCCGACCTCATCAAGATCCAGATCGATAGCTTCGAATGGTTCAAGCGTGAGGGTCTGAGGGAGCTCCTGGACGAAATCTCCCCTATCACCGACTTCACCGGTGCCAAGATGGAGCTCCGGTTCCTCGACTACGAGTTCCGCGAGCCCAAGCACACCATGGACGAATGCCGCGAGCGCGACATGACGTATTCCGCGCCGCTCTTCGTCGATGTCGAACTCACCATCAAGGACTCGGGTGAAATCAAGGAGCAGCGGCTCTTCTTCGGCGACTTCCCGCTCATGACCGACCGCGGCACCTTCATCATTAACGGTGCCGAGCGCGTCGTTGTGTCCCAGCTCGTTCGCTCGCCGGGCGTCTACTACACCATCGAAACCGACCCGGCCACCGGGCGGCGGCTCTGCTACGCCAAGCTCATCCCTAACCGCGGCGCCTGGCTCGAGTTCGAAACCTCGAACCGCAACGTCGTGTCCGTCAAGGTCGACCGGAAGCGAAAGATCCCGGTATCCATCCTCGTTCGCGCCATCGACCAGCCGGGCCTGCTCCCGGGCGATAAGGACAACCCCCGGTTCGCCAAGTTCTTCGAGAAGCAGGCTCAGTACGAGCAGACGCACGCGCCCGAAGACGAGCGCGCTCGCGATGCTGCCCTGCGCGAACTCGAAATGGAACTCGGCACTAACGAGCGCGTGCTCGCCATGTTCGAGGCCCAGGACGATAACGACGTCCATCGTTACATGGAGTCGACCATCGCCAAGGAGCCGACGACCAACAAGCACGAGGCGCTCCTCGAGTTCTACCGGCGCATTCGCCCCGGCGACCCGCCCACGCTCGAAAACGCCCGCTCCCTGATCAACACGCTCTTCTTCAACCCGCGACGGTACGACCTCGGCCGCGTGGGCCGGCACAAGCTGAACAAGCGCCTGGAGCTCGACGACCCGACCACCCAGCGGTGGCTCCGGCCCTACGACCTCGTGTCGATCCTTCGCGAGCTCGTGAACATCAACAACGGCCGCGGCCACGGCGACGACATCGACCACCTCGGCAACCGCCGGGTGCGCGCTAACGGCGAGCTCATCCAGCAGCAGTTCCGCGTTGGCCTCCTCCGCATGGAGCGCGTCGTTCGTGAGCGCATGACCATCACCGACCCTGAAGAGGCCACGCCCAGTGCGCTGATTAACATCCGGCCGGTCGTCGCAGCCATGAAGGAGTTTTTCGGCGGCAGCCAGCTCTCTCAGTTCATGGACCAGACCAACCCGCTGGCCGAACTCACCATGAAGCGCCGCCTCAGCGCGCTCGGCCCCGGTGGTCTCTCCCGCGACCGCGCCGGCTTCGACGTCCGCGACGTCCACCACAGCCACTACGGCCGCATCTGCCCGATCGAGACGCCGGAAGGCCCGAACATCGGCCTCATTGGCTCCCTGGCCACCTACGGCCGGCTCAACGACTTCGGGTTCATCCAGACGCCCTACCGGCGCGTCTATCGCGAACTGCCCGCCGACGACCCGCGGATCATCGGCCGCATCGTGCGCGAAGACGTGATCGACGAGGACGGCAACGTGCTCCTCGCCGCCGGTACCACCATCGACCAGGAGGCCCTCTCCCGGGTCGAAGGCCGGCGCATCCCGATCCGCCCGTTCGTTTCCGACGAGATCGTCTACCTGACCGCCGACGAAGAGGACAAGTTCATCGTCGGCCAGGCGAACACCCCGATCGACGAGAACGGCCACTTCCTGCAGGACCGCGTCGAGATCCGGCTCTACGAGCAGTTCAAGATGGTCCGGCCCGAAGAGGTCGACTACCTCGACGTCTCGCCCAAGCAGATGGTCTCCGTCGCGACGGCGCTCATCCCGTTCCTCGAGCACGACGACGCGAACCGCGCGCTCATGGGTGCGAACATGCAGCGCCAGGCCGTCCCGCTCGTCCGGCCCGAGGTGCCGCTCGTGTCGACCGGCCTTGAACGCCGCACCGCTGTCGACAGCGGCCACGTGATTGTGGCTGAGGGCGACGGCGAAGTCCTCGAGGCCAGCGGGCAGCGCATCGTCGTCCGCTACGACGATCCGGACCTCGGTACCCGCGAATACAAGCTGGTCAAGTTCACCCGCTCGAACCAGGGCACCTGCCTCAACCAGCGCCCGCTCGTCCTGCGCGGTGAGCGCGTTACCCGCGACCAGCCCCTCGTCGATAGCTCCAGCACCCAGGGCGGCGACCTCGCCCTCGGGCAGAACGTGCTCGTCGCGTTCATGAGCTGGGAGGGCTACAACTTCGAGGACGCGATCATCATCAGCCAGGACCTGGTCCGCGAGGACAAGTTCACCTCGATTCACATCGAAAAGCACGAGGTGGAAGCCCGCGACACCAAGCTTGGCCCCGAGGAGATCACGCGCGACATCCCCAACGTCGGCGAGGAAAGCCTCAGCGACCTCGATGAGGACGGCATCATCCGCATCGGCGCCGAGGTCCGCGAGGGCGACATTCTCGTCGGCAAGATCACCCCGAAGGGCGAAACCGAACTGACCGCCGAAGAGAAGCTCCTGCGCGCCATCTTCGGTGAGAAGGCCCGCGAGGTGAAGGACACCAGCCTCCGCGTTCCCCACGGCGAGCGCGGCAAGGTCATCGACGTCAAGGTCTTCACCCGCGAAACCAACGAAGGCCTGCCCGCCGGCGTGAACAAGCTCGTTCGCGTCAGCATCGCCCAGCGCCGAAAGATCTCCGAGGGCGACAAGATGGCCGGCCGCCACGGCAACAAGGGCGTCATCAGCCGGATCCTCCCGCGCGAAGACATGCCCTACCTGCCCGACGGCACTCCGGTCGAGATCATCCTCAACCCCATCGGCGTGCCGAGCCGCATGAACATCGGCCAGGTGCTCGAAACGCACCTCGGCTGGGCCGCCAACACCCTCGGCTTCCGCGCCATCAGCCCTGTGTTCGATGGCGCTACCGACGCCGACATCGACGATGCTCTCGCCCGGGCATGGATGGCCATCGAATCCGGCGCCTTCTACTATATCGACCCGCGCGAGCGCGGCTTCGATGTCGAACGGGCGAAGGCCTGGGTCAAGGAAAAGGGCTACGACCCGAAGCCCATCTTCGACGAGCCCGAACTCGGCGCGGCCAAGCGCGCCTGCCTCGAGATCTGGCTGAACGAGTTCCGCGCCTCCCACGGCGAAAAGCCGCTCAAGGCCGGGACGCCCATCGAGGAACTCGAGGCCGAGGCCCAGAACGTCTACTCGACCTACAACGTTCCGCCTCCGCTCTTCGGCAAGATGACGCTCTACGACGGCCGCACTGGCGAACCCTTCGACCAGCCCGTGACCGTCGGCTACATCTACATGCTCAAGCTCATCCACCTGGTCGAGGACAAGATCCACGCCCGCTCGACTGGCCCCTACTCCCTCATCACCCAGCAGCCGCTCGGTGGTAAGGCCCAGTTCGGTGGCCAGCGCTTCGGCGAAATGGAGGTGTGGGCGCTCGAAGCCTACGGTGCCGCGCACATCCTCCAGGAACTCCTCACCGTCAAGTCCGACGACGTCGTCGGTCGCGTCAAGACGTACGAGGCCATCGTCAAGGGCGAGGACGTGCTCGAACCGGGCGTGCCCGAGTCCTTCAAGGTGCTCGTCAAGGAACTCCAGAGCCTCGGTCTCTCCGTCGAAGTGTCCAACGACAGCGGCAACAACGTTTCCCTGCTCGAAGACACCTCGAACGACATGCCCGAGCTCGGCCTCAACCTCACCGGCTACGAGCACGACGACATCTTCTCGAACACGCGGAGCGAGTGACCCGCTACCGGTCACGTGGGAGATAACTTCAAATGCTTGAAGTGAACGACTTCAACCAGGTCCGCATTTCGCTGGCCAGCCCCGAGCAGATTCGCTCGTGGTCCTACGGCGAAGTGACGAAGCCTGAGACGATCAACTACCGCACGCTCAAGCCCGAAAAGGACGGCCTCTTCTGCGAGAAGATCTTCGGCCCCACCAAGGACTTCGAGTGCTACTGCGGCAAGTACAAGCGCGTCCGCTATAAGGGCATCATCTGCGACAAGTGCGGTGTCGAGGTTGCCCGCGAGAAGGTGCGCCGTGAGCGCATGGGCCACATCGAGCTCGCGAGCCCCGTGAGCCACATCTGGTTCGTAAAGGGCACCCCGAGCAAGCTCGGCCTCCTGCTCGACGTTTCCCCACGGAACCTCGAACGCGTCCTCTACTTCGCCCAGTACATGATCACTGAGGTCGACGAAGAGGCGAAGCAGTTCGAGATCGCCCGCCTGAAGGACGAAATCGCCCGCGTCATCGAGGAGCGCCTCGGCGCTGATGCCCGCCGCCGCGAAGAACTCGAAGCCGAGCTCGACGCCGCCGCCCAGGAGATGGAAGAGACCATCCGCCAGCGGCAGGAGACCATCGAAGCCGAGCGGAAGCTCTCGCGCGATGCCCTCGAGGCCGCCATCAAGCGCAGCCTTGAAAAGGCCGAAGCTGCCCTCGGTGAGACGCTCGACGAGGAGATCTCCTTCGCCGACGTCGTCGTCGTCGAACCCGGCGTGAAGATCACGAAGACCGTCCTCGGCCGCATCGAGCGCGAAGGCAACAAGCGCCTCGCCGCGTTCGATAAGGAGACTGAGAAGCTCAAGGCCGAGGTCGAGATCGATATCCGGAACGCCGAAGAAGAAGCCCGCGCGAACATCCGCAACGAGTACGGCGAGCTCGTCGATCGCGAGAACCAGATTCGCGCCGAAGTCGAAGAGCAGTACGGCGAGCGCATCCGCGACCTCGAGGACCTCGTCGACCCGATCCGCGACGACCGCATCGTCCTCCTTACCGAGACGCGCTACCGCGAGCTCTCGGACCTGTTCGGCCACGTCTTCAAGGCCGGCATGGGCGCCGAAGCGGTGCTGCGCGTGCTCGAGCGGCTCGACCTCGACGCGCTTCGTCAGA
>CAZWBW010000143.1:0-5432 GCA_964632355.1 uncultured Anaerolineaceae bacterium
GCCCATCTCGATCTCTGCCCCGTCGCGGCCGGCTTCGCTGGCGGCAGCGTCGATGATTTCACGCGCGGCCCGGAAGCGGTCGACCGACTGCCAGATGCCCGTGTAGCCGTCGCCGTAGCGAGCGGCCCGCCTGAGCGCTGCGTCACTTCGCCCGCCCACGAAGATGGGGACGGGGCGAAGGGGCTTGGGGTAGACGGTGACGTCCTTGAGCTGGAAGTGCTTGCCTTCGAAGGAGACACCGTCTTCGACCCAGAGACGCCGCATGACCTGGAGCGCCTCGTTCGCCCGGGCGCCGCGCGTGCGTGGGTCGACACCGCAGGCCTCGAACTCGTGGGGGTCTTCGCCGCCGATACCGACGCCGAAGATGAACCGGCCGCCGCTGAGCTGGTCGAGCTGCGCGACCTGGAGCGCAACCGGCACGGGATGGCGCAGCGGGACGAGGTAAACGCTCGTCTTCAATTCGATGCGCGAGGTGACCGCCGCGATAGCGGTGAGGGTAATCAGTCCGTCGTTCCCATACCCGTAGAAGCTGACGTGGTCGCCGGCGATGGCGCCATCGAGCCCGGCGGACTCGGCTCGGCGAGCGGCGTCGAGCGTCATCTCGCCTGTCGTGCCGATCCGGATGTCCCAGGCAGGGATACGGGCGAACACGCGCGGGGCTTCGGGCATGACGTACCTCCAGGTTCACGGTTACGGGGCCAGCCTAGCACTGACGTGCGCTGTGCGGCCCGGGCGACGCGCGCAAGGCGCACAAGCGACGCGCAGGTAGAATTCGCAGCACATCACGGCTTCGGCCGACGCGGAGGGGTTCATGGCAATCGCTGATTTCTCGCTCGCTGGCAAGGTCGCCATCGTTACCGGGGGAAGCCGGGGCATCGGCCGATCGATCGCGATCGGGCTCGCCGAGGCCGGCGCGGACGTGTGCGTGGCGGCGCGAAAGCCGGAAGCGCTCGAGGAAACCGTCGCGGCAATCAAGGCGACTGGCCGGCGGGCAATCGCGGTCCCGACAAACGTGCGCGACATGGACGCGCTGAAGAACCTGGTGGACCAGACGAAGGCGCAACTCGGGCGGGTAGACATCCTCGTCAACAATGCTGCCACCAACCCGGTGTTCGGCCCTGTGCACAACCTCGACGAGCGGGCCTGGGACACGGTGATGAACACGAACGTGAAGTCGATGTTCTTCCTCAGCAAGTTCGCGCGCGAGGCGATGCTGGAGCACGGAGAAGGCGGCAGCATCATCAACGTAAGCTCGACGGGCGGACTTCGGGTCTCGACCGGGCTCGGTGCCTACTCGGTGTCGAAGGCGGCCGTGATTATGTTGACGAAGGTTTGCGCGAAGGAGTGGGGCACCGACGGCATCCGCGTGAACTGCATCGCGCCCGGGCTGATCAAGACGGAGTTCTCGCGGGCACTGTGGGAGAACGAGGCGATCCTGAAGAACTCCACGACGTCGAGCGCCCTGAAGCGCATCGGGATGCCCGACGAGATGGTGGGCGCCGTGATCTACTTCGCGTCGCCGGCCGCGTCGTTCACGACCGGGCAGACGCTGGTGCTGGACGGCGGCAGCATCGCGTAGCCGTACCCGAGGGCTCGCCGTGGCGCGACGCATCTGCATCGCCCACGGCGAATTGTTGACTACTTCGATTGACTTAAGTCACATCGCGCCGCGAGGCTGGGAGTAATCCTCGACGAGTAACCTCAACCGGGGGAACTCCCATGACCCAGGACCGTTCCACGGAGCACGCGTTCGACGCGCGAGCGGACGAACACCACCGCGTGGTCATCGTCGGTGGCGGCAACGCGGGCATTAGCGTCGCCGCCCAACTCCAGCGGAAGCTGCCCGGTCTCGACGTGGCCATCATCGAGCCGTCAGACAAGCACTACTACCAGCCGCTGTGGACGCTCGTCGGTGGCGGCGATGCGAAGAAAGAGGACACCGTCCGCGATGAGGCGTCGGTGATCCCGAGGGGCGTCGAGTGGATTCGCGACCGCGTGGTTGAATGCTGCCCGGAGCAGAACGCCGTCGCGACCGCGAGCGGGCGCCGGATCGGTTATGACTACCTGGTCATGGCGCCGGGGATCCAGATCAACTGGCACCTGATCCCCGGGCTTGTGGAAGCGCTCGGAAAGGACGGCGTCTGCAGCAACTACAGCTACGAAACCGTCGACAAGACGTGGGAGTTCATCCGCACGTTCCAGGGCGGGACGGCGATTTTCACGCAGCCCAACACGCCGGTGAAGTGCGGCGGAGCGCCTCAGAAAATCGCCTACCTCGCCGATGACGCGTTTCGCCGGCAGGGCGTGCGCGACCGGAGCACCATCGTCTTCGCATCGGCGGGCGCCGGGATCTTTGGAGTGCCGAAGTACGCGAAGACGCTGCAATCGGTTGTCGAGCGCAAGGGCATCGAGACGCGCTTTCGGCACAACCTCATCGAAGTGCGGGCGGACGTGCGCGAGGCGGTGTTCGAACACCTCGATACCGGCGAGCAGGTGACGCTCCGCTACGACCTGCTCCATGTCGTTCCCCCGATGAGCGCCCCGGACTTTGTGCGCCAGGGTCCGCTGGCGAACGCCGACGGCTGGGTGGAGGCCGACAAGCACACGCTGCGGCATCCGCGCTTCCCGAACGTGTACGCGCTGGGCGACGCGAGCAGTTTGCCGACGAGCAAGACCGGGGCGGCCGTTCGGAAACAGGCTCCTGTGGTTGTCCAGAATCTCGTCGCCGCCATCCTCGGGCGCGAATCCTCCGCCTCCTACGACGGGTACACCGCGTGCCCGCTGGTCACCGGCTACGGGAAGCTCGTGATGGCCGAGTTCGACTACGACCTGAACCCGCGGGAGACATTTCGCTTCGACCAGTCGAAGGAGCGGTGGAGCATGTACCAGGTGAAGAAGCACGTGCTCCCGCGCCTCTACTGGCACGGCATCCTGAAGGGACGGGCCTAGGGAGCGGCTACAGCGATGGTTCGAAGTACCCCGTAGCGGGTCCCTTCGCTCCCGCAAACGCGAACCCGAGGATAGCGAGGCATTCGCGCAGCGCGGCAGCTTCGCCGGGTTGCGCCGTGCCCTGGAGCACGCGCTCGGCGGCGGAGTGGAGCACCGTTAGCGCGCCGGGGATGTCGAGGTCGTTGTCCATCGCGTCTTCGAAGGCACGGCGCAGCGGTGCATCCGCGGGGGCGGGGCCTTCGGCCCGCTGGCTCGCTGTCAGCAGCCGTTCGTACATCGCCCCGAGGGCCGGCAGCGCGTAGCTGTGGTAGTCCGCGTCGGTGCGGTAGTGGTGATTGAGCAGGTAGAGCCGCAAGTGGTCGGGATCAACTTCGGCCATCAGGTTGCGGGCGAGCACGAGATTGCCGAGGGACTTGCTCATCTTCACGCCTTCGAGCTGGAGCATGCCGTTGTGCATCCACCAGCCCGCGAAGGGTTCGAGGCCGCTTGCGCACTCGGCCTGAGCGATCTCGTTCTCATGGTGCGGAAAGATGAGGTCGCGGCCGCCGCCGTGGATGTCGATCTGCGGGCCGAGATGAGTGACGGACATCGCCGTGCACTCGATGCTCCAGCCGGGCCTGCCGGGGCCCCATGGGCTGTCCCAACTCGGCTCGCCCGGTTCGGTTCGCTGCCAGAGCAGGAAGTCGAGCGGACCGCGCTTCTTCCACTCGCGCTTCGATTCCGGGTTCTCGCGCCGGGCGAGCTCTTCGATAGTGACCCCATTGAGCTTGCCGTAGCCAGGGAAGGCCGCGGCTTCGAAGAAGACGTCGCCATCGACTTCGTAGGCGCACCCGTTGGCGATGATCTCCTGGGTGGTTTCGATGATCTCCGGGATGTGGTCCGTGGCACGCGGGTAGACGGTCGGCCGGAGGACGTTCAGGCGATCAAGGTCCGCGCGGAAGATGGCGTCGTTCTCGTCGCGAATTTCGGCGATGGGACGACCACCTTCGCGCTTCGACACCATGATCATGTCGTCGTCGATGTCGGTGACGTTCTGGACGTACCTGACCCTGAAGCCCTTCGCGTGGAGGTAGCGGCGCAGCGCATCGAACTGCACGTAGGAGAAGGCGTGACCGAGGTGTGTCACGTCGTAAGGGGTAACGCCGCACACGTACATACGGACTTCGCCGGGGACGAGTGGCTTGAACTCACGAATTTCGTTCCCGAGCGAACTGAAGAGGCGAAGGGTCACGGGGTCCTCCGGAAGCGCTGTGCGTCAGGGTAGCAAAGGCCGCTGCGGTCCGCCCTACGAAAGCACACCCTCGGCGACGAGCTCGGCAATTTCCTCGTCCGGCAGGCCGAGGACGGTCGACATTACGTCAAACGTGTCTTCGCCGAGCTGGTGGACGCCTTCGTAGCGTGGTGGCCGGAGGCCGTTGAATCGCGCGGGGAAGCGGTCGACTTCGTATTCGCCCAGGCCCTCCACCGCGGTCGCACGTCCGAAGAACTCCCGCTCGGCGAGGAACGGGTCGCGAGTGGTCAGGTCTTCAGCATCCTGCACGACGCCGGCCGGGACTCCCACTGCCTGGCACCGGTGCATGACCTCGTAGCGGTCGAGCGCCCGGGTCCAGTCTTCGATGACGCGGTCGAGGTCGGCCTGGTTCGCGAGCCGCTTGCCGTGCGAGTCGAAACGGGGATCGGTGGCGAGTTCGGGCCGCTCCATGGCTTCGCAGAGCCGGCGGAACTGTTCGTCGCCCCGCACGGCGATGGCGACCCAGCGGTCGTCGCCGACGGCCCGGTAGATGTTGTGCGGTGCGAAGGCCCCGAACGGGTGGTGGTTGCCAACGGGCTCGTGGCGGGTTCCGTTGACCAGGTGATCGATGTGCGTCGGCCCCATGATCGCCAGTCCAAGTTCGTACTGCGAGAGATCGATATCGAGGCCGCGGCCGGTCCGCCGGCGGTACTCAACGGCTTCGAGCGTCGCGAGCGCACCCGCAAGGCCGCTCAGGTGGTCGGTGAGCGAGAAACCGTATCCAAGGTCGTGCCGGCCCGGCGGGTTTGTCAGGTAGGTGAGGCCAACGAGCGCATGGATGGTCGGGGCGTAGGTCACGAAGTTCTTCCATGGGCCAGACTTGCCCATGCCGTTCATCGAGATCACGGAGACGCCCGGGTATTCCGGAGCGAGGGCGGCGCGATCCAGGCCCCAGCGCTTGAGGACGCCGGCGCTGAAGTTCTCGATGATCACGTCGCTGGCGCCGGCGAGCTTCCGGGCGATCTCCCGGCCGCGTTCCGACGCCATGTTCAGCGTGACGTTCCGCTTGTTGCGGTTCCAGGACACGAAGTAGGGGTGGGATGGCGAGTTCGCCCCGCCCGCACGGAGCGACGTGCCGACCTTGATGACGTCGGCGCCAAGGTCGCCAAGGACGCGGGTGCCGAACGGTCCCGCGAGCACATGCGTGAAGTCGAGGACGCGCACGCCGTTGAGTGGCAAACCCGGCGGAGTT
>CAZWBW010000144.1:0-4223 GCA_964632355.1 uncultured Anaerolineaceae bacterium
GATGGTGACAACCGGCGGCCGCTCCTTGAGCGACTCCGGTGGATCGGCGAATTCGTCTTCGCTTGGAGGCACGACGGCGGGTTCTTCGACCTCGAGTTCGCGAGCCTGGAAGCCGAGATCGTTGGCGACGAGTGCAGCCGTGGAGAAGTCGATCGTCTGGTTCATGGCAGCCATGACGCCATGGGTCATCAGGCGCTTGATGACCTCAACAGCGGACACGCCAAGGATGTCGCCGAGATCCTTGACGGTTAGAGCAGGCGGTAGCTGCACTTGTCGTGCCTTCGAGGAGGTTTGTGTCATATGCCTTCGCTTTCTTCGACCGGTAACGTCATGGCGAAGGCGCGCAGCGCCTCCACATCTTCTTGAACCGGGGTAATCTTCAGTGCGTAAGCAATGGTACCCCGTTTGAGGGCTTTCTCCCAACACTCTCTCGCGGGGTGGAGGTAGGCGCCGCGGCCGTTCGCCTTTCCGGTAGGGTCGACGATAACCCGCTGTTCGGGCGTGCGGACGATACGGATGAGGGCCCGCTTACCGGCTTCCTGCCGGCAGCCGATGCAGGTGCGCTGCGGCACGTGCCGCGGCTTGGGGCCCTTCACCTACACGCTCCTTAGTGGATGCGCCCCGAGTAGTCGTACTCGTCGTCGTCTTCTTCGATGAAGCGCGGCACACGGCGCTTCGCCTTCGAGGACTTCCGGGGCTGTTCTTCCTCTTCCTGTTGCCGGGGAAGGACGTCTTCGGCGAAGCGAATGGCCGTGGGGCGAGCTTCGGGCTCGACCATCGCCGGCACTTCGTACTCTTCGACCTCGTCGTCCTCCTCGCCGTATTCTTCCGACTCGCGCTCTTCGCGGTCGATGATGGGCATGCTGGCGAGCGCCTGGGCGAAGGTGAGTTCTTCCTCTTCCTCCTCCTCCACAGGCTCGGGCTCTGGCTGGTACTCCGCGACAGGCACCGGTTCCGGAACCGGCTGCTCTTCGACGGCGGGTGTCTCCGGCACCGCGGGCGCGGCCTCTTCGACTTCCTCGATGATGTCGATGTCGGGCTCTTCGCCGGGAGCGAAGGGCTCGAAGCTGCTGGGCGCCTCTTCGATGCCCTGTTCGATGCGCTCCTTGGCCGACTGGCTGTGGATGTCGATGCGCCAGCCCGTGAGCTTGGCTGCGAGGCGAGCGTTCTGACCCTCCTTGCCGATGGCGAGCGACAGCATGCGGTCGGGCACAGTGACGGTCGCGCGGCGCTCCTCCGGGTCGATCTCGACGTCGAGCACCTGAGCCGGGCTCAGGGCGTTGGAGACGAAATTCGCCGGGTCCGGGTCCCACTTGATGACGTCGATGCGTTCGCCGCCGAGCTCGTTGACCACGTTCTGGATCCGCGTACCGCGCATGCCAACGCAGGCGCCGATGGGGTCGATGCTCGGGATGCGCGAATGGACGGCGACCTTGCTGCGGTGGCCGGCCTCGCGCGCGATCGACTTGATCTCGACGGTGCCGTTCTTGATCTCGGGCACTTCGAGTTCGAACAGGCGGCGCAGCAGATTGCGGTGAGCACGGCTCACGACAATCTGCGGGCCCTTCGTCGCGCGTTCCACGCGAAGAATGATCACGCGGATGCGCTGGGCCGAGCGCAGGTGTTCGTTGCGGACCTGCTCGCTGAACGGGAGCGTCGCTTCAGTGCCCTTGCCGAGGTCGATGATGGCCTGGCGAGGCTCGACGCGCTGAACGGTGCCGACAACGATCTCGCCTTCCTTGCCCGAGTACTCCTCGTAGATGGCTTCGCGCTCGGCTTCGCGGAGGCGCTGGAGGACAACCTGCTTGGCGGTCTGGGCGGCGATGCGCCCGGCGTTTTCCGGCACCTTCATCTCGAAGTCGAGCACGTCGCCCGCCTTCGCGTCTCGCTTGTATCGCTGGGCCTCGGACAGGGAGATCTCCGTGTTCGGCTCCTCGACCTCTTCGACAACAACCTTCTGCATGTAGGCGTGGATGTCGCCGGTTTCGGGGTCGATCTTCACGTACACGTTGGGGGCGTTGTCGCCTTCCCGGCGGTACGCAGAGGTCAGCGCAGCCTCGACGGCCTCGAGGACGACCTCCTTCGAGAGGTTCTTTTCAGCGGCAAGCTGACCGATCGCAAGCAGGAAATCACTCTTCATGGTGCCAACAAAAAGGTGGGCTCAGCGCCCACCCCGAATAGGAATGCTACTTGGAGTACGAGTATAGCACGCACAGCAAGGCCGGCGAGGGGCGATCCGTCGGGACTTCTCCCGATGTTCTGCGGAGCGCGCGGCCGCGTTTATGTCCTGTTTGTCGCCCGGATGGAGGCGATTCGATCGAGCACCTCAGCCGCCGGGACGATGTCCGTTTCGCCCGTGCGGCGGTTGCGAACTTCGAGGCCACCACGCTCCAGGGCACGCGGGCTGACCGTGACGCGGACGGGGATACCGATGAGGTCGGCATCCTTGAATTTGATGCCGGCGGAGTCGTCGCGGTCGTCGACCAGGACGGAAAGCCCGGCGCCCGTCAGCTCACGCTCCAGTTTTTCGAGCGCCTGCGAAACGGGCTCCTGCTCGAGGTTGAGCGCGACGATGTGAACGTCGTACGGGGCTACTTCCACCGGCCAGATGATGCCGTTGTCGTCGTGGTTCGCTTCGATGCAGGCGGCCATCATGCGGTCGAGCCCGATACCGTAGCAGCCCATGACGGCGGGGCAGCGCTCGCCCTGCTCGTCGAGGTAGTAGACCCCGATGCTCTCGGAGTAGATGGTGCCGAGCTTGAAGACGTGGGCCATCTCCATGCCGCGCTTCACTTCAAGCGTGCCACCGCAGCGAGCGCAGGCATCGCCACCGCGAGCGAGGGCAATCTCGGCGACGATGTCGGCGCGCCAGTCGCGCTCGTAGTTCACGTTGCGGATGTGCCGGTCGGGCGTGTTGGCGCCAGCGACGAGGTTCTTCGCTTCGACGACGCTGGGGTCGGCCACGATGAGCATGCCCTTGAGCCCAACCGGCCCTGCTGAACCGGCGACGAGCCCGGCCTTGGCAACCGCGTCGTCGTCCATGGGTTCGAGGACTGTGGCCTTGAGCGCGTTCTTGAGCTTGACCTCGTTGACCTCGAGGTCGCCGCGAATAGCGACGAACACCGGCTTGTCGTCGGCGCGGTAGAACACGGCCTTGGCGGTCTGCCGTTCTTCGATACCGAGGAAGCGGGCCAGGTCGGCGATGGTCTTCTGGCCGGGTGTGTCGATTTCTTCGAGCGGGGCGGGCTCGGCGGGAACCGGGTCGGGCTTCCGGAATTCCGCCTTCTCGGCGTTCGCGGCGTACCCACAGCCCGAGCACAGGAGGATTTCGTCTTCGCCCGTATCGGTCAGGAAGACGAACTCCTGGCTGTCCTTCCCGCCGATAGCGCCGGAGTCGGCGGCGACGGGGATCACGGGGATACCGGCGCGTTCGAAGATGCGGACGTAGGCATCGAACGCGGCCTGGTACGAGTCATCGAGCGCCTCCCAGCTGACGTCGAAGCTGTAGGCGTCCTTCATCGTGAACTCGCGCAGGCGCACGAGGCCGCCGCGCGGTCGGGGCTCGTCCCGGAACTTCGTCTGGATTTGATAGAGGGTGACCGGGAGATCGCGGTAGCTCTGGATAAAGCGCGATGCGAGGAGGCTGATGACCTCTTCGTGGGTGGGGCCGAGCGCGAACTCTCGGTCGCGGCGATCGTGGAGACGGAAGAGGGTCTGGCCCATGGCGCGCGCACGCCCGGACTGCTCCCAGATCTCGATGGGGTGGAGCGCCGGGAGATGAACCTCCTGTGCGCCGCTACGGTCCATCTCCTCGCGGATGATGGTTTCGAGGCGCCGGAAGACGCGCCACCCGAGCGGAGTGAAGCAGTAGAGGCCGGCGGCGATGGGCATCACGAGGCCGGCACGCAGGAGCAGCTTGTGGCTCGGGATCTCGGCTTCCGCGGGGGCCTCCCGGAGGGACTTGAAGAGCAGGTTGCTCATGCGCATGGCGGTTCTCCTGTGCGAATGGCCCCTCGCGGTCACTGCCGCCGCGGGCATTGCCGGCAACGCGGTTGCCACACCTGCCGCCGTCGGATCGGACCAATGGAACCAGGGCTACAACCTCGTTCACCGGAACCTCGACACGTACAACAAGTACGCCGGCCGTCGGAAATCCGCGACCCAGGCTGGGTCGGAACACGTGTTTGTTCTCACGACACTGAAGGAGGGTCGAAAGACGGGCA
>CAZWBW010000144.1:4233-5311 GCA_964632355.1 uncultured Anaerolineaceae bacterium
GCTCGAAGTCGGCTGTGTCAATCATGATGGTAACGGGCCCATCGTTCACCAGTTCGACCTGCATATACGCGCCGAAGACGCCCCGTTCGCAGGCCAGGCCCGCGGCTTCGATCTGCTCGCAGAAGCGTTCGTAGAGCTGGAGGCCCTGGTCGGGCGGGGCGGCGGCCGTGAAGGAGGGGCGGTTGCCGCGCCGGACATCGCCGTAGAGCGTGAACTGGCTGACAGCGAGCACCGCGCCGCCAACATCGGCGAGTGAGCGGTTCATCTTGCCGTCGTCGTCTTCGAAGACACGGAGGGCGGCGACCTTCGCGGCGAGCCGATCGGCTTCGGCCTCGGCGTCGTCGTGCGTCACGCCGACGAGCACGAGGAAGCCACGTCCGATGGAACCAACGACGTCGCTTTCGACGGTTACGCGTGCGTGGGAAACCCGTTGAACAAGCGCTCTCATGTAGCCGGGGATGGGGCGTTGCTGTGCCTGTCGAGGGCGAGGGTTCGGCGAATGATGGCGTGGGCTCGCGCGCGGTGCTCGGGCTGCCGGACCAGGTCGGCGAACGAGCAGTTGTGGCGCACGGCGGACGCGAACAGGCCGAGCGACACGGCGAGCAGCATATCCGCGAGGAGGCGCGCGGTCTCAAGGGGCACACGCCGCTCGAGAACCCGCAGCAGCCCCTCCATCCAGACGTCGCGGCGAGCCTCGCGGACACGCCGGGCCAGGGCATTGTTCGACAACGACTCGCGAACGACGACGCGGATGATCCGCTCGTTGCGCGTCATCGCGTCGATCACGTTCTCGCCGAACCGGTGGACGAGCTCGGACGTATCGGGTTCATCGACGATGGCGGAGAGTTGCTCGAGGCCGCGCGGGATGTTCCAGCGCTCCTCGATCAGCGTCGTGAGGATTTCGTGCTTGGATTCGAAGTAGTAGTAGATCGCCGCATCGGTGAGGCCGCAGAGTTGGGCAATGCGCTTCACCGTGGCGGATTCGTAGCCCTCGGTCGAGAAGAGTTCGAGCGCGGCATCCAGGATGCGGTCACGTGTGTCGCGTTGTCGCTCGTGGCGGGAGTCGTCGCGCAACACC
>CAZWBW010000145.1:0-5275 GCA_964632355.1 uncultured Anaerolineaceae bacterium
CATGAAGCGCGGTGGAAAGATCTGGATCCTCATCTTACCGGACAAGCCGGTGACCGCGAAGCCTGCCGAGACCCGCAAGGGCTCCGGAAAGTGCGCCCCCGACCGCTGGGTGGCCGTGGTCAAGCCGAAGCGCGTGCTGTTCGAAGTTGCGGGCGTCCCCGAGCCGGTCGCCCGTGAGGCGCTCCGGCGCGCGGCCCACAAGCTGCCCGTGAAAGTCAAAATCGTTCAACGCGAAGAGACGGCGGTGTAGCGATGGCAGACATCAAGGCAGCAGAAATTCGCCGCTGGGACGACGAGCGGCTTAACCACGAAATCAACGAAGCCTACCGAGCGCTGTTCACGCTCAGGTTCCAGCATGCCAGCCGACAGCTGGAAAACACCCGCGAGCTTCGCAACGTACGCCGGCGCATTGCCCGGCTTCGCACCATCAAGCGCGAGCGCGAGCTCCAGCGCGCCGCTGGCGAGGAGTAGCCATGGGTCAGCAAAGGGTCATCGAAGGCACTGTCGTCAGCGACAAGATGGACAAAACCGTCGTCGTGACCGTGGTGCGCCGCAAGAAGCACCGCCTCTACCGCAAGGTCATCAACCTGACCCAGCGGTTCAAGGCCCACGACGAGAACAATGAATGCCGCCTGGGCGACCGCGTTCGCATCCAGGAGTCGCGGCCGCTTTCGCGCGACAAGCGCTGGCGCGTCATCGAGATTCTCCAGCGCGGCGACGTCGCCGAAGTGCAGCCGTCGGTTATCGGCCAGGATATCGAACGCGCCGCGCAGGTTGCGCCCAAGCGCGAAGAGGAAGTTGTCACGGAGGCAGAGGAATGATTCAGCAGGAAAGCCGCCTGAAGGTCGCCGACAACTCCGGCGCCCGGTCGCTCCTTTGCATCCGTGTGCTCGGCGGCAGCCGGCGGCGCTATGCCCGGCCCGGCGACATCATCGTCGCCACCGTGAAGCAGGCGCAGCCCAACTCCAACGTGAAGAAGGGCGATGTCGTCCGCGCCGTCGTCGTACGCGTGGCCAAGGAATACGGCCGGCCGGATGGCTCGTACATCAAGTTCGACGAAAACGCCGCTGTGCTCCTGGCGTCGGACGGTGAAAATCCCCGCGGCACCCGCATCTTCGGTCCCGTGGCGCGCGAACTGCGCGACCGGAACTTCATGAAGATCGTGTCGCTCGCGCCGGAGGTGCTCTAGTGCCAGCGAAGATCAAGCGCGGCGACCGCGTTGTGGTCATCGCCGGGAAGGACCGTGGCAAGCGGGGAACCGTGCGCCGCGTCATCCCGAAGGAACAGCGCGTGATCGTCGAAGGCGTGAACATCATTAAGCGCCACCAGCGGGCGCGTACCCAGATGCAGCAGTCGCAGATTGTGGAACGGGAAGCTCCGATCCACATCAGCAACGTCATGCTCATCGACCCCAACACGGATCAGCCCACCCGCGTCGGCTTCCGCCGGCGCGAAGACGGCACCTGGGTACGCGTCGGGAAGCGCAGCGGAGAGGACATCGAGTAATGCCGCCGCGACTGAAAGACAAGTACATCGAAGAAGTGCTGCCCGCCATGCGCGAGCAGTTCAAGTACGAGAACGTCATGCAGGTGCCGAAGCTCACGAAGATCGTCGTGAACATCGGCATGGGCGAAGCGCTCCAGGACGCGAACGCGCTCGATCGCGCCGCGGAAGACGTGGCCACCATCACCGGCCAGAAGCCGGTGATCAACCGCGCCAAGCGCTCCATCGCCAACTTCCGCCTGCGCGAAGGGAACCCCATCGGCGTGTCGACCACACTGCGCGGCGCACGCATGTATGAGTTCCTCGACCGCCTGGTGACTGCAGCACTTCCCCGTATCCGCGACTTCCAGGGGCTCAATCCCAACGCCTTCGATGGCCGCGGGAACTACAGCCTCGGCATTCGCGAGCAGCTTATCTTCCCCGAGATCGACTACGACCGGGTGGATAAGGTGCGCGGGATGCAGGTGACCATCGTCACCACGGCCAAGACCGACGAAGAAGGGCGGCGGCTCCTCGAACTGATGGGCCTGCCGTTCCGCAGGAGCTAGGAGAAGCACGTGGCGAGGAAGGCTCTTATCGAGAAGTCCAAGCGCCCGCCGAAGTTCAAGGTTCGGCAGCACAACCGCTGCCGGATCTGCGGTCGGCCCAAGGCGTATATGCGTCGCTTCGCGATGTGCCGCATCTGCTTCCGCGAGCACGCGCTTCGCGGCCTGCTGCCTGGCGTCGTGAAGTCCAGCTGGTAGTTGCGAGGGACAGAGGGAAACGCCGATGAGTATGAATGATCCCATCGCCGACATGCTGACGCGGCTCCGCAACGCCAACGTCGCGCGCCACGAGGTGGTCACAATTCCCGCCTCCAAGATGAAGGTGGCGATTGCCAAGGTCCTCAAGGAAGAGGGCTTCATCCGCGACTACAGCGTCGAAGACGATGGCACCGCCCAGCGCAAGCTCAAGGTCCACCTCGGCTACGCCGGGCGACGCGAGCCAATCCTCACCGGGCTGCAGCGTGTCTCCAAGCCGGGCCTTCGCGTCTACGTTCAGCGGAACGAGATCCCGCGCGTCTACGGCGGTCTCGGGATCGCCATCCTTTCCACGCCGAAAGGCATCATGACCGGGCAGGAAGCCCGTCGCCAGTCCGTGGGCGGCGAGCTCCTCTGCTACGTCTGGTAGGAGGCGCACCATGTCCCGTATCGGACGTCAGCCCGTTCCCGTACCAAGCAACGTCACCGTCGAAATCAGCGACGACAACGAGGTCGTCGTCAAGGGGCCCAAGGGGCAGCTCACCCGCAAGTTCCCCCGGACGATCGAGTTCAAGCGCGAAGACGGCCAGATCGTTGTCGATCGGCAGAACGACGATGGCGAACAGCGCGCGCTGCATGGCCTCTCCCGCTCGCTGCTCGCCAACATGGTCACCGGCGTGACCGAAGGCTTCACCAAGACCCTCGAAGTCCAGGGCGTCGGCTATCGCGCCCAGCTCCAGGGGTCGAGCCTTCAGCTCGCGCTCGGCTTCTCGCACCCTGTCGTCGTCGCGCCGCCCCAGGGCATCAGCTTCGCCGTCGAAGGCCCCCGCATCATGGTGCAGGGCATCGACAAGGAGCAGGTGGGGCAGGTCGCAGCCAACATTCGAAAGCTCCGGCCGCCCGAGCCCTACAAGGGCAAGGGCATCCGCTACCTCGGCGAGCGCGTGCGCCGCAAGGCGGGCAAGGCCGGGAAGGTAGGCAAGTAATGGCGAAGGCAACCAGATATCTCGCCCGGCACCGGCGCCACGGACGCGTCCGCAAGCGCGTGCGCGGCACGCCCGAGCGACCGCGCCTCAACGTCTTCCGCAGCGCAAAGCACATCTACGCCCAGGTCATCGACGATACCGCTGGCGCGACCCTCGTCGCCGCCTCCGATGTCGAACCCGGCATCGCCTCCGAGGCCAAGGGCAAGAGCAAGCTCGAACGCGCCGCGCTGGTGGGCAAGGCCGTTGCCGAGCGCGCGAAGGAAAAGGGCGTGGAACTCGTCGTGTTCGACCGCGGCGGGTACAAGTACCACGGCCGCGTCCGCGCACTCGCCGACGCCGCACGCGAAGCAGGATTGGGGTTCTAAATGGTCAACCAGTACGAAGCCGCACCGGAGGAGTTGACCGAAAAGGTCATCTACATCAACCGCGTGGCGAAGGTCGTCAAGGGTGGCCGCCGCTTCAGCTTCAGCGCGCTCGTTGTCGTCGGCGATGGGCGTGGCGGCGTCGGCGTCGGTCTCGGCCGCGCCAACGAAGTGCCCGAGGCCATTCGCAAGGGTGCGACCCTCGCCCGCAGGAGCATGATCCGCGTCCCCATGCGTGGCGGCACCATCGCCCACCCCACCCTGGCGCGGTTCAACGCGGCCCGGGTGCTGATGAAGCCCGCCAGCCCTGGTACCGGCGTTATTGCCGGTGGCGCGGTCCGCGCCATCATGGAAGCAGCCGGCATCACCGACGTGCTCACCAAGTCGCTCGGTAGCCGCAACCCCATCAACGTCGCCCGCGCGACGATCGAAGGCCTCGCCTCGCTGCGCGACCCCAAGGCCGCTCGCGAGCATCGCTTCGCCGTCGTGCGAGGGGAGGCATAGCATGGCCACGCTCCGCATCACGTATCGCAAGAGCGCGATCGGCTATCGCCAGGACCAGAAAGACACCATCCGGAGGCTCGGGCTTCGGCGGCTCAACCAGACGGTCGAGCACCCCGATACCCCCGCCATCCGTGGCATGATCCAGAAGGTGAGTCACCTTGTGGATGTCAGTGAGGGCTCGGAATGAGCATCGGTGCACATAACCTCCAGCCGCCGAAGGGCGCGGTGCGGGCGCGCAAGCGCGTCGGCCGCGGCAATTCCAGCGGCCACGGCACCTACTCGGGCCGCGGCCTCAAGGGCCAGAAGTCCCGGAGCGGCAAGCGCCTGCCCTACCCGTCGTTCGAAGGCGGCCAGTTCCCGGGCAGCCGCAAGTTCGCGACCCTGCGCGGCTTCAACAACAAGTGGCGGATTCCCTTCCAGCCCGTCAACGTCAGCGACCTCGATCGCTTCGAAGACGGTGCGGAAGTCACTCCCGAAACGCTGCGTGCCGCGGGCGTGCTGAAGCACCTCCGCCTGCCCGTGAAGATCCTCGGCAACGGCGAACTCAACCGGAAGCTCACCGTGAGCGCCCATGGGTTCAGCGAAAGCGCCAAGGCCAAGATCGAACAGGCCGGCGGCAGCGTCGCCACGCTCGAATACTCCCGTGAGGCAAGGCCCCGCTCATGACCACGCAGCCTGCGTCTCGCCCCCGCCTGTTGCAGGCCATGGTCGACGCGTTCCGGCAGCCGGACGTGCGTCAGAAGCTGCTGTTCACGCTCGCCATGCTGATCGTGTTCCGCTTCGTCGCGCACGTCCCCATCCCGAACGTCGACCGCGACGCACTGGAACAGGCTTTTAGCGAGAACTCGCTGCTCGACTTCCTGAGCATCTTCTCCGGTGGCGCGCTGCAGAACCTCAGCGTCGCCGCCCTTGGCGTGTACCCGTACATCACGGCGTCCATCATCATGCAGATCATGACGCCCCTCATCCCGCGGCTGCGGGCGCTCTCTGAAGAGGGCGAGCAGGGGCGGCGCCGGATCCAGCTCTACACGCACTGGCTCGCCGTGCCCATGGCCATCGTCCAGGGCTACGGCCAGATCCTCTTCATCAACCAGCAGAGCACCGTCGACGTTGTCCAGGACTTCGGCCTGCAGAACGACGTGATGGGCACCTTCGCGACGCTCTTCACGCTCGCTGCCGG
>CAZWBW010000146.1:0-4961 GCA_964632355.1 uncultured Anaerolineaceae bacterium
AGGGTATTCCGTAGGAATCTCGTTAGAACGCGGCGGCCGTCAGCAGGCCGCCGCGACACCATTCCGACGGCGTACAGAACGACGCGAGACCGTCGCCAGGGAATGGAACTGGTGCCTCCCGGCCTCAGGCCGGGGCCGGTTCACCTATTTGCTGCTTCGGAACCATCCCCTCGAGGATGCGTTCGAGCGCCATGGTGTGGCTACAGACATTCCAGTCGCCGAAGAAGTCGCAGGTACAACTCCACGCCCCGTTGGTCAGGCGCACATCGTGCTCGCTGTTTTCGCCGTGGAACCGAACATGGAGGTTCTGGACCTGCATGCGGTGACGCTCGTTAGCGTACACCCGGGCCTTCTCCACCTTCCCGATGAGACTGGAGTGCATAGCGCGGATCCTCCTGCTAACACGAACGGCCGCGCACAATGCGCGGCCGTCACGTTGTTCGAATGCCAAGAATCACATCCATGGCACCTCGACCCTAGCCATACCCACACGCCCTGTCAATATCATCTATCGACTTGTCCTAAGTTCTTCACGCTACTTGCCACCCCGGCGCTCGTTATGGCACCAGTCGCCGCCTTCGAAGCGCACTCAGCGGTAGCGGGCCCACCGTGGCGCGGGACGCGGCGGGCGGCCGACGTTTCGCAGGAAGAACAGCACCAGCAGCATCCCGAACAGGAACCCGCCGATATGCGCGAAGAACGCCACCCCGCCCCCAACCGCCGCCTCGTTCGTGATCGACAGGATCCCGGCGAACAGGTTCTGCAGGAACCATAACCCGATCATCACGATGGCTGGCACCGGGAGCGGCAGGAAGATGAGGATGAATACGGGAAACACGACACTTACCGTCGCCCGCGGGAAGAACACGATGTACGCGCCCAACACGCCCGCTACCGCGCCGCTCGCGCCAACCACCGGCACCGTTGAGTCCGGGTCGACCGCGATCTGGGTGAACGCCGCCACAACCCCCGACGCGAGGTAGAACAGCAAGAACCCGATGTGGCCCAGCCGGTCCTCGACGTTATCGCCGAACACCCAGAGGAAGAGCATGTTCCCGGCGATGTGGAGCCACCCGGCGTGCATGAACATCGACGTGAACAGCGAGAGCCAGATGTCCGTGCGGCTGGCGACGGGATACTTCAGTTCGCCGGTCGCGTTGTCCACGAACTCCTGCGGCTGCAGCCCCCACTGGCAGTAGAACCGCTCCCGCTCCGTCGGCGTGGTTTCGAGCCCGTAGCAGTACCGCAGCGTCTGTTCGCGGAAGTCGGCGGCTGCCTGGAACCGGCTCGCCGGCACTTCGGGCGAAAGCATCAGCGTCCACGCGAACACGCCGATGTTCACCAGCACGATGATGTACATCACCCACGGCGTACGGCGCGGAATCGGGCTATCGCCGATAGGGATCATGAGCCGGTGCCCCCGGCGCGCGGCGGCAGGTACGACGTCTCGTTCAGCAGCGTGACGACCATCCTCCGGCGGCGAACCTGCACCTCAGACAGGGCGCAGTTCGCGACGTCGAACCGGAACGTGTACTCGGGCGGCATGCCGAGCACGCCCGAGAGCATGCAGTTCAGCGCCGTGCCGTGCGTCACCACCAGGACGGTCTGGTGCTCGTGGCGGCGGGCGATTCGCCGCAGCGCCGCGAGCGTCCGCTCGCGCACCTCGATGACCGTTTCGCCACCGGGCGGCCGCCACGCCGGGTCCTCCGCACGGAGGAGCGCCCACTGTTCGGGGTACGCCTTCGCCACGAGCCGCTCCTTCTGCCCCTCCCACTCGCCGTAGTGGATTTCGCGAAGGTCCTGGTCGATGGTCACGGGCACCCTGCGCCCTTCGAGCACAATCGCGGCGGTTTCGACGGCGCGCGAAAGGTCGCTCGCGTAGGCGGCGTCGATTTCGATGCACCGAAGCCGCCGGCCCAGCGCCGCCGCCTGTTCCCGCCCGAGTTCCGTCAGGTTCGTTTCCGAGTGGCCACAGAAGAGGCCGTGGCGATTCGTCTCCGTCTGCCCGTGGCGGGCGAGGAGGATGCGTGTCGGCGGGCGTCGAGTGGGCACGTTCGAAGGATACCAGTCCGGCCCGAAGACCTGCGCACAACGCGCCGGAATGGTAGGGTGCGCGCAGTGGCGGAGGCTTTGCTCGAATGAGGTGAGGATGAGAGCGCCTGTGCTCCTCGCCGCCGCGGCCACCGTTGCCGGTGGGTTGCTCCTGGCGGCCGAACCCTGGGACCAGCCTGCAATCATCGCCATCACCAACTGCACCACCAGCACCGCGGACATGAACGCCGCCGAGCTCGAAGTACTCCGGCTGGTCAACGCAGAGCGCCAGCGCGTGGGCGTTCCGCCGCTACGCCCATCGCCGAACCTCAACCGCGCGGCCGCCTGGAAGTCCGAAGATTCGAGCGCCGCACCCCCAAACTTCTCGCACACCGACTCGCTCGGCCGCTCGCCGTTCCAGCGGGTGAAGGACTGTGGCTACCCCGGCGGCAACGGCGCCGGTGAGAACATCGCTTATGGCCAGCAGACGCCCCAGGAGGTCGTGCAGGACTGGATGGCATCGTCGGGGCACCGCGCGAACATCCTGAACAAGGCGTTCGTCGTCGCCGGCGTCGGGCAGAGCGGCAACCGCTGGACCATGAACTTCGGCAGCTACGACGACAGCGGCGGCGCATCCCCTCCCCTGCCCACCGCCACCACCACCAAGACGGGCACCCCCACGCCCACTGCCACCCCGACACCTCCGCGAACGCCAACGGACACACCAACCCTCGCCCCGACGAAGACCTCCACGCCGCCGAAGGTCGGCCAGCCGCCCCCGACGACCACGCGCATCCCGGTGGCGCCCACCGACCACCGGCTCAAGGTGCCCGGGCTCGCGCGGGATTGAGCACCTGCACGACGCAGCGCACGAAGAAAGGCCCCGGGAATCCCGGGGCCTTCCAGGTCTAGCGTTAGGTCCGCTTAGCGGGTGCGGCGAGCCGCAACCGCGCCAGCAGCGCCGAGCGCCAGGACGGCAGCGCCCATGACCGCGAACAGCATGCCGTTCGAGCCATCAGCGGTGCCGGTACCCGTTGCAGGCGGCTTCGGCGTGGCCGAGGCCGTCGCCGTTGCCGTCGGGGTGGCGTCGTCGTCGTCGTCATCGTCGTCGTCCGGGTCCTCGGTGGGAGCCGGAGTCGGGCTGGTCACGGTCAGGTCCAGCGTCTGGAGCTCACCGTTGTCCCAGCTGCCGGTTTCGTTGGCCACCTGGCCACCGACGATGAAGACAACCGTGTCGCCGAGGTCGCCGCAGCTGCCATCCGGCTGCTCGGCGGCGACGTCGATCGCGTAGCGGGACTCGCCGTTGGCGATGAAGACCTGGGTCACACCGCAGCTTTCGCCATCGATGCGAGCCTCGACCACGGTGCCGGCGGCCGCGGGCTGCCCGTCGATGGTGACGGTGCCAACGAACCGCGACGGCGGGGCGGGCGGCGACTGGGCGGCCACATCTTCAGCGATGAGCGCGCCCGACAGCCCCAGCAGGACAACGCCCAGGACGGCTGCGAAGCCGCCACTGGCCAGCATCCTGATTACCTTCGTCATTCTTTGCTCCAATTCTTTCTCGACGGCCGAAAAAGATGTTCACCCCTCGCGGCTACCCGCGGAGCCCCCGGAGGGGCCCCGCGAGTTGCCGCTTGAAGCGACTAGTTGACGGCGGTCGCGATGGTCCAGTTCACCGGACCCGGAGCCACGATGGCGATCCAGTAGGCGTTGCCAGTCCGGAGCGCCGTCAGGTCGTTCGCGCCGGGGACACCGACACCAGCCGGGAAGTAACCGAGCCACTGCTGGGCCTCAGCGTTCCAGCCGTAGACAGCGGTCACCTGGTCGGTGATGTCGTTGCCGGCATCGTTGGCGCCAGTGCCCGCGAGAGCATCAGCAACCGGGATGTTGTCGGCGCCGATCCAGGTCACGAGCGACCAGCGGTAGAAGAGCTGGATGGTCTCCTCGCCAGCGAAGTCGACGATAGCGTCGAACATCACGTCGCCGTTCGCATCGCCTTCCGGCTGCGAGCCGTGAGCGATGACGAGCGCGTCGGTGATGCCGAGGAGGCTATTCGACACCTTGATCCAGGCCTGGCACTCAAACTCGGTGCCTTCCGGCGCAAGCGGCGAGAACGGGAAGTTCGTGCCCGTGCCGACGTCCTCGCTGTGGACGGCGTGCGTCGGGACATCGGCAGCCTCGATGCGGTCGGGGAACAGGATCGGCCCCGTGCCCGCCGAGGTGTCGATGATCACGCCCTCGCCCGAGTCGAGCAGGAAGTGGATGTCCTGGCCAAGCACGGAGCCGCGGCTCACGGCGCCCGTCGGGACCTCGCAGAAGCCGTCGCGGTCGATGGCGTGGTAGACCACGTAGACGAACTGGTCGTTACCGAGCGGGTCCGGCTCGACCGTCACGTCCTTGTAGCCACCCCACTCCCAGGTGATCTCGACGTTGTTCGACGAGATCGGCGGCAGCGCCTGGCGGCGATCCGGGTAGTCAGCATCGGCATGGATGTGCGCTTTGCCGACCACGTCGCCGGGCTCGCAGAGCTTGCCACCGCTCAGCGGGTTCGGGCCGCAGTTCGCGATGCTGAACAGGAAGTCGCCGTTCGCGATCGCCATGAACTCGCCATGGTTGTCGCTGTACACCTGGATGCGGCGGCCGATGCTGTTGTCCCCATGGAGGACCCGAAGCTCGTCGAGCTCCGCCTCCAGCTCGGCCTTCTCGTCCGCGTCCGCCCACGGCTGGTCCCCAGTCGCCCAGTCGGCAACCGTCAGAGCAGCCCAGAACGGGTACGGGCCCGTCGGGAGGCCAGAATCGATAGCCCAGTAGTCGTGGCTGTCCCACAGGTAGCCGCCACCCGAGGTGGTCGGGTTCAGGAACCAGTGGCTCGGGATTTTGGCCTGGTAGAACGGGTTGGTGTACCCGTTCGCGTCGTAGTAGACGTTCTC
>CAZWBW010000147.1:0-4835 GCA_964632355.1 uncultured Anaerolineaceae bacterium
TCGCAGCCTCGGGCGACGGCCACCTCGTGAACGTCGGCTCCAGCGCCGCGCAGGAGGTCGACCCCGGTGGCGCGGGCTACACGAGCGCGAAGCGCGGCGTCACGGCGATCACCGAGACACTGCGACTCGAACTCCTCGGCAAGCCGATTCGCGTCACACAGGTCGATCCCGGCATGGTCGAAACCGAGTTCAGCCTCGTTCGCTTCGGCGGCGACGCCGAACGCGCGAAGCAGGTCTACTCCGGGCTCGAACCGCTAACCGGCGAAGACGTCGCCGACCTGATTGCGTTCGCAGTCACACGGCCGGGCCGGGTGAACATCGACCACATCCGCGTGACACCTCTCGCGCAGGCGACCGCGATGATCGCCCACCGCGAGACTTAGACCTCCGGGTGGCGGATCAGCTTCGCGTGCTGTTCCGCCCGCAGGCTCCGAAGTTCACAGTCGAGCACAAGAACGTCTGCAACGGTGTGCGAAATGCGCGCCACGTCGACTTCGAGATGCTCGTTATCGACGTCGACAATGCGCATTCGGTCACCCTTGACTTCGATGACACGCCCCACAGGGCGGCCGCTAGCCGAGTTTACCCAGGCGCCGGGCTGGGGTTTCGGGAGTCCAGTGATCCGCATCGAACCCACCTCCGCGCTTTCGCGGGATTCGCTCTTGGCCACGAATCCTACGCGAACGGTCAACAATTTGCGGCCCCGCGAGACCCCTCCCGCCGGGCCAACCATCCCAATCGCTCGTCAGTTGATGAAACTGCGAGGTATAACGCTCGAACCGCAACGCCAGCGAAAGGGCTTTCGGCATCCGGCCGGTGGCTCTGCGCGTAAAACGAAGAGCTGACCACTCGCCGCCAATACCCGGCACTCCGCGCCGGTGCACTGAGCGCAAACCCCCCACACCCGGTACCCTTTCCTCTATGCGCCGTGTCGTCGTGAAAGTCGGCACCAGCCTCCTCACCGCTGGCAGCGACCGCCTCGATCTCGAGTCCATGTCCCGCATCGTCGGGCAGGTTGTCCGGTTGCGTTCGCGCGGGTGCGATGTCGCGCTTGTTTCGAGCGGCGCACAAGCAGCCGGCCGCCACCGCCTCGCCAAGCGCCTCAAGCCCGGCCTCACCCCCAGCCGCCAGGCCTTCGCCAGCGTCGGCCAGAGCCATCTTATGCAAAGCTGGGACGAACTCTTCGACTGGCACGACGTCGTCGTCGCGCAGGTGCTCCTCACCCGCCGCGACCTCGCCGACCGTCTCGGCTACCTGAACGCCCGCAACACCCTTCGCGACCTGCTCGAAGCCGGCACCGTACCCATCGTCAACGAAAACGACGCGGTCGCCCTCGACCGCGTCCTCGCGGCCAGCATCGGCGAAAACGACTCGCTTTCCGCCATGGTCGCGAACCTCGTCGATGCCGACCTGCTCGTCATCCTCACCGACGTCGAAGGACTCTACGACGCCGACCCGCGTTCGAACCCCGATGCGAAGCTCATCCGCCACGTCGACCGCATCGACGACGTCGAGAAGATGGCCGGCGGCGCACAGGGCCCCGGCACCGGCGGCATGATCACCAAGCTCAGTGCCGCACGCATCGCCACCCAGGGCGGCGTCGAAGTCGTCATCGCCAGCGGCCGCAAGCCCGACATCCTGATCGATATCCTCGACGGCGCCGACATCGGCACGCGGTTCACCCCCGCCCCGAGCGGCCGCCTCGAAAGCCGTAAGCGCTGGATCCTCGGCAGTGTCACCCGCGCCGGCCACATCGTCGTCGACGATGGCGCCGTAGCCGCCCTTCGCGACCGCGGCCGCAGCCTGCTCCCCGCCGGCGTCACCCACGTCCACGGCACGTTCGACCGCGGCGAAGCCGTCGAGGTCCGCGACAGCCGCGGCACCCGCATCGCCGCCGGCATGTCGAATTACGCCAGCAACGAACTCGACCGCATTCGCGGCCTCCACAGCGAGCGCATCGCCGACGTGCTCGGCTACTCCTACGGCGAAGAGGCCATCCACCGCGACAACCTCGTGCTGCTGTAGCAGTGCACAGTGCGCGGTGCCCGGTGCCCGGTGCACCGTGGAGTTCCCGGTTCCCCGGGGGCAAGCGAACCACGGGTACGTCAACGGCTCACACGTTCATTCGCGCGCGAAAGCAGCCGCAGGGCTCCGGGGAGCGCAACCCACGCTTGACCCCGCTCCCTCGCGTCCGACACAGCACGCCGGTGCTGCGCCCGTTCGAACCCGTCGCCACAACCGCAGCCCGTCTGGTCCTCGGGCGGCTGTTCCTGCCTGCGCCACTGAAGTACGAGCTCCCGTACCCGCTGCACGAATTCCTGCGCTATCTCGCCCTCCGCGGCGATGTGCTCTTCCGTGGGATGCCCGGGCCGCCGCTCGCGGTGCTCGAACCCACCGTCAACACGGACGCCCACCAACGCGAGGTCCGCGCCGTGTTCGCCAGCGGCGATCCCCTGTGGGCGCTCTTCTTCGGTACCCTCCGCCAGCGCGATGCCGGGGTCCCCATCAGCATCCGCAACGCCGCCATCGCCGTCGGGCGCGGACCCAACCCCCGGCGCTACTACTACTTCTCGCTCAACCGCGAATACGCCGCGCTCGATCCGTGGACCGACGGCACCATGTATCTGCTCCCGCGCGAAGGCTTCCGTCCGGTCACCAACACCGCTGTTCGCTTCGACGAATGGCTGAGCACCGAACCCGTCCGTCCGCTCGCGACGCTCGCCATTGCGCCCGCCGACCTCCCCTTCCGCGACCGCATCGCCACGCACGACCGCCACGAACCGATGTGGAAGACGTGGCTGCTCTACCGGCGTCGCACCGCCCGGTGAGCCCCGAGCGTGTCCCGCGGCGTTACCGCGAGCTGTGCGACCGCGGCCCATAACCCGGACCCGAGCAGGTACACGGCGCACCAGGATCTGATGAGTCCCGATCCTCGCTTTCGCCACAGGGAACTCTCGGTCGCCGGCAACCCAGGGGCCGCGACTCGCCACGCCTGCTGGAGCACGCGATAGGGCTGCCACCAGTTTGCGATCGGAATGAACCA
Source organism: uncultured Anaerolineaceae bacterium (assembly GCA_964632355.1). GTDB lineage: Bacteria > Chloroflexota > Dehalococcoidia > Tepidiformales > Tepidiformaceae > JALOAP01. Next base: position 3,044 of record CAZWBW010000147.1, read on the forward strand.
CCAGATGATCGCCCAGGCGGGTGTGAAGTTCGGGTCGACAGCGCCGAGCGCTCGTCCCCCGTGCGGAGGCTGCGGCCGCACCTGCTACACGACGTCGCTTCCTTCGTCAGCAGTTCGCCGCAGTGCATGCAGAACATGGTTGCCCGCCCTGCCATGGTCCCGTAGCGCAGCCGCCCGGCCCGGGTATTCGAAGGGATTATCGGCGTTATTCGCGGGGATCCTCAGTCGTGACCCGGCGCTCCGCGCCCCCTACGCTCGTGGCATGACCAGCGTGGCCGCCGAACCGGCCCTCGACACTGCCGAAGCGCCGTTCGACCCGCCCCCACCGCGCCGCGGTCTCGCCATCGGCGTGGTCCTCGGCGCCCTCGCCTGCGTGGCGCTGCTCGGCGGGTTCGCGCTGCTGTTCAATCAGCTCACCTGGGCGAACCGCGAACCGCCCGGTAATCCCATCTTCGGCATCAACTACAGCTGCGACTACGCTGAATACCTGCTGCTCGAAGACCCCACCCGCGGCTTCGGCACCGTCCCCGACGACCGGCCCGGCCGCGCCGAATGGTGCGCCGAAACGCTCGCCACCATCCTGCGCGAAACCGGCGCACGCCACGTTCGCATCTCGGCACAATGGGACGAAATCGAGCCGGCCGAAGGCCAGTTCGACTTCGCACTGCTCGATGCCTTGCTCGAAACCGCGCACCGGCACGACGCCCGGGTGCTGCTCACCGTCGGCATCAAGGCGCAGCGCCACCCCGAGTACTACATCCCCGGGTGGGCGCTCGACGACGTCGAAATCGGCCACGGCGCCGTCGTCACCGAAGATCAGCTCCTCCGCGAGCGTGCCCTGCGAATGGTCGAAGCCGTCGTTCGGCACGCCGCCGATTCGCCGGCCATCGAAGCGTGGGGCGCCGACAACGAACCGTACGTCCCTTCGGCCCGCGCGAACATGTGGCGCATCGGCCGCGACTTCGTGCAGGAGGAGATCGCGATCATCCGCGCAATCGACCCGCTGGACCGGCCCGTCGTCGTGAACCAGGCGCAGCACCACCTCTGGGACCGCTACGACACCGAACGCGCCTGGATCCTCGAAGATGCCGACGTGCTTGGCGTCAGCTTTTACCCGTTCCGAAACTACTCGGTGCTCGGGATCAAGATGGTGGTCCCGATCCCTGAACTCGGGCCGATCCACCCGAACTATGCCGCCCACCGCAAGGAGGCCCACGCGCACGGCCGCGAATACTGGATCACCGAACAACAGGCCGAGCCCTGGGCCGACTTCGACATGCACCTCATTTCGCCCGAGCGCCCCTCGCCCAACCTCTCGATCAACAAGCTCCACCGCAGCATCGACTACGCCCGCCGCACCGGCGCCGACCGCGTCTACCTCTGGGGCGCCGAGTGGTGGTTGTTTCAGCGCGAACGCTACGGCGACGAACGGTGGCTCGAGGCCGCCCGCGACATCATCGCCAGCAGCCCGGAACCCGGCGGCGAACCGGTAGCCGTGGGCTAGCCGACCTCTCGCGAGCGGCGCTCAGCGACGGCTGCCGCCGCCCGGTGGGCCGCCTGTTCGATCTCGTCGTCCAGCGGCGGGAGCTCCACGTCTTCGCCGTACCGGCGCCGCAGCGCCTGGAGGATGAGCTCGTCCGCCAGCGCGGGGTTCTTCGGAAGCAGGCTCCCGTGCAGGTACGTGCCGATGGCGTGGTGCAGCCGGCATCCCTCCAGACCACTGACGCCATCGTTGCCGTTGCCGGCAATCACCGTGCCGACCGCTCGTGCCGAGGAGCCGAGCGTGGTGCGA
>CAZWBW010000148.1:0-4735 GCA_964632355.1 uncultured Anaerolineaceae bacterium
CGAGGCCCCGGCACGCCGCCGCCGACCTCACGAGTCCGCCGCCCGCCGCGGAGCTGAACACTCTTGCCCGCCGCGATCCGACCTCGCAGAATCGGATGTAGGGAGAGGTGGCCGAGTGGTTGAAGGCGCGCGTCTTGAAAACGTGAGGGCGAAAGCCCCGGGGGTTCGAATCCCTCCCTCTCCGCCAAATCAGCAATGAAGAAGGGGAGACCGATACGGTCTCCCCTCGTTGTTTGTCGTCTCCGCCGGGACAGTCAGGACAGGTCGTCTGTGCTTCGGCGGCCCCGGTACCGCGAGCCGTTCAGGCTGAAGCTATCGCTGTCCCACATGACATCTTCGGCCGAATTGCGGAACGACCGCTGCGCTCCACAGCGCTTGCAATAGCCGCCGCTGTGCGAGCCATTTGGCGTCTCGATAACCCAGTGATGTCGGCAGATGGCTGAAACCCCTGTCGCCTCAGCCGCATCGGCATGTGCCATTTCTGAGCGTTCTCCCTCCGTTTGCCTGCCCCAGTTTGGGGCGGCCATTCTGGTATCCGTTCCGGTTTCGACCATATCCTGAAATCGCAAAAGAACGAGTAAATCGGGTCTCCACCTATTACGGGCCGTTAGACCCCCTCACATCGAACAAGCGGAAAAATCCGCGCCGTGTAATACTGGATCAAGGTGCTGCGCCGATGTGTCGGCTGCGCCCGATGACTGATGAGAACGCCAGGAGCCCAGGCGCTCCTGCCGGGGCCCCGTGAAAGGTACTGGTTCCACATGACTGCACCCAACGCCGTGAGCCACGACGAGGTCATGGCTGCCCTTGCCACGGTGAACGACCCTGAACTCCACGCGAGCATTGTTCGCCTTGGCATGGTCAAGAACGTCGCCATCGAAGGCAGCCGGGTGAAGATCGATTTCGAACTCACCACGCCTGCCTGCCCACTTCGCGACACCATCGACCGCGATATCCGAGCTGTTCTCGAACCGCTCGGCTTCTCGGAAATCAACATCGAATGGGGCGCCCGGGTCCTCGCGTCGAATCCCCGCGAAGGGCAGAAGCCGATTCCCGGCGTTCGCAACATCATCGCCGTCGCCTCGAACAAGGGCGGCGTCGGCAAGTCCACCGTCGCGACCAACCTCGCGATCGCACTCGCACGAGCCGGCGCGAAAGTCGGCATCATCGACGCAGACATCACTGGCCCAAACCTGCCTACCATGTTCGGCCTCGAACAGGGCTACCAGCGCGAGAGTACGGGCGGTCTCCGGCCTGCTGAGCGCTTCGGCGTCCAGGTCGTTTCCATCGGCTTCCTGCTGCCGAAAGGCACCCCCGTCGTCTGGCGTGGGCCCATGATTGGCAGCGCCGTCCGGCAGCTCCTGCACGACGTCCCCTGGGAAGACCTCGATTACCTCGTGATCGACCTCCCGCCGGGGACGAGCGACGCCTCCATGAGCATGGCGCAGGATGCCCCCGTTGCCGGTGTCGTCATCGTCTCCACTCCCCAGGATGTCTCCACGGAAGACGCGATGAAGGCCGTTGCCATGTTCGAAAAACTCGACGTGCCCGTGTTCGGCATGATCGAAAACATGAGCTACTTCATCGCGCCCGATACCGGGAAGAAGTACGACATCTTCGGACAGGGTGGAGCGCGGAAGGCCGCCGATGAGCTCGGCATCGACTTCCTCGGCGAAATCCCGATCGAGCCCGCTATTCGCGAAGGCGCCGATAAGGGAGTGCCCGTCGTGGTTGGCCAGCCCGACTCCGAGACCGCGCGAGCCTTCGAGCGCATCGCAGGGCAGGTGGCGGCCAGAATCAGTGTTCTACAAAGGATGGGCGTCTAGAACTTTGGTCCTCAACATCTTCCCCAGGCAGAAGGCGCCACCAGAAGCGCCTCCTGCCCCAGAACCAGAACCACTCCCGGAGCCCTCGCCCGAGGCGCTCCAGGACCCCCCAAAGCGAACCCGCCGCGGTACCCGAGGGGGTCGTGGCCGAAGTCGCGCCAGCGAAAAGGCGACAGCAACGGAGGCCGCCGACATCGAAACTACAGAAACCGCGGCAGCCGACGAGCCGGAAACGGTAGCCGAAGAAGCACCCCCAGAACCACCCGCACCCACCCGGCGCCGCTCCCGCAAGACTGCAGCTGCTGCGGAAGAACCCCAGCCCGAGGCTGAGGCAGCCCCCGCAGAAGCCGAAGCGGAACCACGGCCCACCCGGTCGCGAAGCCGGCAGCCCAAGCCGGCAGCCGAACCACCGCCGGCTCCCGATCACACCGCGGCCATTCTCCAGGCGCTCGAGCAGCAGAGCCGGCAGTTCGAACAACTCCTGCGCGCCCAGGAAGAGCTCGCGAAGAAGCTCAGCGCACCGCCACCCCCGGCGCCCGTGCAGCAGACCCCCGTCCAGCTCCCGCGCGTAGGCGTGTTCGTCGACGCAGCGAATATCGAGCTGGCCTGCGACCGTCTCCGCGCCCGCTTCGACTGGGGCAAGGTGCTCGCGCTCCTCACCAAGGACCGCCAGCTCGTTCGCGCCCTCGCCTACTCGCCGGTGCACGACGACCCTGCCGTCAGCATGGAAACACAGCGGTTCGCCGAACCCTTCCTCGATAAGGGCTTCAAGATCGTCACCAAGCCGCTCAAGCGCTTCTCCGACGGCAGCATCAAGGCCAATACCGACATCGAGATGGCGCTCGACGTGGTCTCCATGCTCGAACGCCTCGACATCGTCTGCATCGTCTCCGGCGACGGCGACTTCCAGCCCCTGGTCGAGTACGTCCAGCGGAGGGGTGTGCGCTGCGAGGTTGCGGCGATCGGCTCCAGCACGGCGAGCAACCTGCGCAACGCCGCCGACGCCTACATCGACCTCCAACAGCGTTTGAAGGAGATTAAGGCCTGAGTCGCACCCGGTTGGTCTTGCTGCTCCTCGCTGTGCTTCTGTTCCCGGCAGTGTTCGCAGCCTGTGGCGGGGACGACGACGGCGATGAAAGCGAGCCGGGATCTCCAGACAACGGCGGACCGGAGGGTACTGCCCTCCCGTCCGCCTATCTTCGCTACGAACCCGGCGGCTTCTTCGAACTCGTGCCCGGCACCCATTGCTGGGACGGCGATTGCGTCGATATGGCGGGCCCCCTGACGCAGGTCGATCCCCTGCAGCTCTTCGTCGGCGAGGCGCTCGCCTTCTCGTTCGAAGCCGGGATCCCCGATGACGTCACCGTTTCGTGGTTCGCTGCCCCTGCTGCAGCGCCGGCTCCCGAAGGTGGCGTCCGTGTCTGGGCGGGTGTTGCCGGCGAACGCCCGCTGTTCACCGGCACCACTGCTCCCACCCGGACCGGCCGGTACGTTGTCGTGCTCGATGCGAACTGGGACGGCCAGGGCGACATCAGCTATGCTGCCTTCGTTGACGTAACACCTCCCAACACCGGGAGCTAGGCTGCCAACTCCTCCGCAACGCCAGTCACGGGACCTGGCACGCGCAGTCGTACCTACGCAGTGGCGCACTCCTTGCCGTTCGGCTGCAGGATGTAGCCGATGCCGGCCACCGTGCGAATCACCCGCGGCTGCGACGGGTCGTCCTCCAGCTTGTGCCGGAGCCGCGAAACCCATACCCGGAGGTGGTGTACCTGCCCCGCGTAGGCCGGGCCCCACACCTTGCCGAGCAGTTCTTCAGCGTCGACTACGCGGCCCGGGTTCTCTGCCAGGTAACGGAGCACATGCCACTCGGTCGCAGTCAGCCGAACGACCGAGTCCTCCCGCAGGACCAGCCCGCGAGCCAGGTCGATGGTCACCGGGCCCACGTGCAGCACCTGCTGCGGCACCTGTCGCCATCGGCGGAGGATCGCCTTTATCCGGCTCGCGAGTTCCGTCAGGTTGAACGGCTTCGTCAGGCAGTCGTCCGCTCCAAGTTCGAGGGCCCGGACTCGTTCCTGGGCGTGCCCGGGATCCGCCAGCAGCACCACTGCCACGTTCGCCTGCTGCTTAATTCGCCGCATCAGTTCCAGCCCATTGGCCCCGGGCAGGCTCTGGCTGAGCACCACGACATCCGGATGGAGTGATTCGATTTGCTCCATCGCTCGGTCCGGATCGGAAGCGGGAACGCCCCGGAGCCCGTGACTGCCGAGTTCAGTGTCTAGCGCTGCGAGCAACGTTCGGTCGCCATCGATCACCACGACCAGCGGTTGTCCCAGGTCTCGGTGCGCCCCCCGAAGCCCGCGCTGACGGTCGCCGTGACCACTCCTGTCGAAGCTCCCCCTGTTCACCGGCATCGCTCCAGCTACCTCTCGGCGCGAACACCTGCTCCGCTCTCCGCGCCAGTCGCCTCGAGACAGGGGACTTCACCCCTTGCAGGTCCACGCGTTCCTCATGCATATGCGAGAAGGCCACGACTATAGCGATTCCGAACCACTAGCCGCCATTAGGAACAGGTAAATTCTGTGCACTTGATCTGAATTAACAGGGAAATGCGCGCAGATGCGACTACCCTGCTGCTCGGAGACGTCACGGCTTCAGTTCCAGGGCAATGTCCGGGGGAGAGCCGGGAGTGCGTACCTGGTACCGGGGGCGGGATTCGAACCCGCAAGCCTTTCGGCGACCGATTTTAAGTCGGCTGCGTATGCCGTTCCGCCACCCCGGCCAGATCCTTGAGACGCCGCCCTTGGGCGGCGTCTCTCACGCAATGTGCAGTGTAACGGATTCCGTTAGCCGCGCGGCAGCCCGAGACCTCGCGTGGCCATGATCCCCTTCTGGATCTCCGTTGTGCC
>CAZWBW010000149.1:0-4671 GCA_964632355.1 uncultured Anaerolineaceae bacterium
CCGAGGAAGAGCAGGGCCTTGAAGAACGCGTGCGTGAACAGGTGGAAGATTGCGGCGATGTACCCGAACACACCGAGCGCCAGCATCATGTAGCCGAGCTGGGACACGGTGGAGTAGGCAAGTACGCGCTTGAAGTCGGTCTGGACGAGGGCGATGGTGCCGCCGATGACCGCGGTCGTTGCGCCGATCCAGGCGACGGTGGTAGCGGCGTCGTCGCTGACTTCGAACACGGGGAAGAAGCGGGCGACGAGGTAGACGCCGGCCGCGACCATCGTTGCGGCGTGGATGAGCGCGGAGACCGGGGTCGGGCCTTCCATTGCGTCGGGGAGCCAGGTGTTGAGTGGGAACTGCGCCGACTTCCCGACGGCCGCAGCGAAGATACCGAGGGCGAACCAGGTGATGACCCATTCGGGTACGTCGCCGTTGAGCGCGATCTCCTGGATCTGGCTGACGTCGAAGGTGCCCGTGCGGGTCCAAATGAGCAGCATCGCCGACAGGAGGCCGAGGTCGCCGATGCGGGTCATGATGAACGCCTTCTTGGCGGCGGCGGCGGCGCTCGGCTTGTGGAACCAGAAGCCGATGAGCAGGTAGGAGCAGAGGCCGACGAGCTCCCAGAAGATGAAGATCATGAAGAGGTTGTCGGCGAGCACCAGTCCGAGCATGGACGTGGTGAACAGGCACATGTGGGCGAAGTAGCGCCCAAAGCCCGGGTCGCCGGCCATATACCCGGTGGAGTAGACCTGCACGAGGAAGGCGACGGTCGTGACGACCACGAGCATGACAGCCGTGAGGCCATCGACGCGAACGCCAAGGTTCACGACGAGGTCGCCGGCCCGGTACCACTCATGGGTGAACTGCGCGATGCCGCCGTCGGCATCGATGACGTTGAAGAGCGTGTAGTAGCTGAGGACCATTGCAACGCCGACACCGAGCGCGGCGAGCCATCCGGCGACCTGGGGCAGCTTGCGGACGTAGAGCACGAGCAAGCCCCACGCGACGAGCGGCGCGGCGATGATGGCCCAGAGCACCCACTCCTCGATGGTGGGTGTCCCGGCGGTGGACTGGGCGGCGAGGAATGGCATCGGCTAGATCTTCCTCAGGATTTCGCGAGCGACGTGGGCCTTACCGGTGGGCACGTAGAGGGTCCGTGGTTCGTGGAGCGAAGCCTTTTCGCCACGTCCCACGGGAGGAATGACGCGGACGCTGAGGCCTTCAGCAGCGAACAACTCGCGCCAGGTCTCGGCCGCAAAGCCGTTACGTACCGTCATGAATTCGACCCACATGGCTACGACTTCAACAAGTTGATCTGATCGACGAAGACGGTCTCGCGGTTGCGGTAGACCGACACCGCCAGGGCAAGGGCGACCGCGGCTTCGGCCGCTGCCACCGTAAGAACGAAAACCACGAACGTGTGCCCGGCGATAGGCCGTTCGGACACGCTAAAGCGAGAGAAGGCGAGAAGCGTGAGGTTGACCGCGTTGAGCATGAGTTCGACGCCCATCAGCACGCCGATGGCGTTCCGCTTGCTGAGCGCGACCATCAGTCCGATGGCGAACAGGATCGCGCCGACGGTCAGGAAGTGTTCGATCCCGATGCTCATGCGAGTGCGTCCTCCGCTTCTTCTTCGGGCGTTCGAACGAGCATGATGGAGCCAACGAGCGCTGCAGTCAGCAGCACGGACGCGATCTCAAACGGGACCACCCACGTGCTGACGAGCGCTGCGCCGAGTTCGCTCGCGGCGAGCCCCGGGTCTTCTTCCACCACGTTCCAGTTGGTGTCGTTGATCACGAAGACGAAGATGGCTGCGAGGCAGATGGCCAGCAGCGTTGCCGGCAGCGCGAACCGGGTTTCGGTGTTCTGTCGGCCGGAACGCGGCGTAAGCAGGATGGCGAACAGGATGAGCACGGCAATCGCGCCGACGTAGATGATGATCTGCGCCATCGCGAGGAAGGCAGCCGAGAGCAGCACGAAGAAGCCGGCGATCCCGAGGAAGGTCAGCACCAGGAAGAGAACCGCATGCAGCAGGTTGCGGGCGAGCATGACGCCAGCAGCCGCGACCAGCGTGAGTGCTGCGAGGATCCAAAACGCGACGGTAACGCCGAACCCTTCCATCTAGCGCCCCTCCCCGGTGGCGGTCGGCGCCGGGATGTAGCCGCCAGCTTCCTGTACGAGGCGGGGGCGCGAGGGAGTGCGCTCGGGGCGATAGCCGATGAGGCGAGCCCAGCCAACGACGAGCGCGATCGAGAGAGCGATGTTCACGATGGCGAAGAGGTAGACGAACGGCTTGTCGCCATCGAAGGCGTCGGTCCACAGGATGCGCTCGGTGCAAACGATGAGCAGGTTGATGAGCGCGATCGGCAGCATGTACTTCCAGGAGAACGCCATGAGCTGGTCGATGCGGAGGCGAGGCAGGGTGCCGCGCGTCCAGATGAAGAGGAAGTAGAAGGCCCAGACCTTGAGGATGAAGATGATCCAGCCGGGAACCCACTCCTCGAGGCCGAAGAGCGTCCAGCCGCCGAAGAAGACGGTGACGGCGAACGCGGACGCGGCGAGTGCGTAGCCGATGTCCATGCCGTAGAAGAGGCCCCACTTCATGCCGGAGTACTCGGTGAGGTAACCGGCGACGATTTCGGCCTCGGCCTCGGCGATGTCGGTGGGGGTTCGGTTGAGTTCGGCGCTGGTGCAGATGAAGAAGATCGCGAGGACCAACGGCTGGACCACCACGAGCCAGATGTTGAACTCGTCCTGCCAGAGGACCATGCCCTTGAGGCTCAGCGTTTCGGTGAGAACGACGACCCCGAGCAGCGACAGGACGAGCGGCACTTCGTAGCTGATGGCCATGGCGACGACGCGCATGGAGCCGAAGAGGCTGTACTTGTTGTCCTGGCTCCAGCCAGCCATGAAGGTGACCAGCACAGGGATGCTGGTCACGGCCAGGTAGTACACGAGGGAGATCGGGATGTCGGCGATGATCATGTTCTCGCCGAAGGGGATGACGGCCCACACCAGGATCGCCGGCATGACGAAGATGACGGGCGCCGAGTACATGATCACCCGGTCGGCTGTCGAGGGCGTGAGCGCTTCTTTCGTGAGGAGCTTCAGTGCGTCGGCGATGGGCTGGAGGAACCCGAAGGGGCCGACGCGGTTCGGGCCATACCGGGACTGGATGCGCCCGATGATCTTGCGTTCGCCGAGCACGCCGATGAAGAGCTGGGAGAGGAGCGTGAAGATGGCGAACGCCGCCACAAACCCGATGATCGGTGCGGCGACATAGACGACGCCGTCGGGTGCGACTTTATCGAGTGCGTCGAGGATTGCGCCGGAGAGGTTGGAGAGGTCGCGCAGGTCCCACCAGTTGTCAGTGGCGAGGAAAGGCGTGGTCATCAGCGGTCGATCTCCCCAACGACGATGTCGACGGAGCCAAGCGCGACGATAGCGTCGGCGACGCTTCCGCCAACGGTCATTTCTTTCAGCACCGAAAGGTTAATGAGCGACGGCGGCCGGATGTGGAAGCGGTAGGGCGCAGGGCCTTCGTCGCTGACGACGTAGTAGCCCAATTCGCCACGCGGGCCTTCGACGCGAGCGTAAGCCTCGCCCGCCGGCGGCCGAAGCGCAAGGGGCACCTGGGTGCTGTGGGGCCCGCCGGGCAGGGAATCGAGCGCCTGTTCGAGGATGCGGACCGACTGGCGCATCTCTTCGAGGCGGACGATGAACCGATCGTAGGCGTCGCCGCGATAGCCGATGGGGATGGAGAAGTCGTACTTCTCGTAGCCGCAGTAGGGGTCGGCCTTGCGGATGTCCCAGGCGATACCGCTGCCGCGAAGCATCGGCCCCGTGAGGCTGGCGTTGATGGCCAGCTCGGGCGGGATGATGGCGATGTCGCGGCTGCGGGCGACAAAGATCTCGTTCTCGGAGAGGAGCCCCTCGACTTCGTCGATGAACCCGGGCATGTCGCGGACGAGTTTCCGCGCGGTAGGCACGAAGTCCTTGGGAAGGTCGAAGGCGACGCCGCCGATGCGCATGTAGTTGCACGTAAGGCGCGCGCCGGAGGTCATCTCGAAGAGGTCGAGGATGCGCTCCCGTTCGCGGAGCAGCCACATGATGGGCGTCTGCCACGCGCCGGTGTCGTTGACGAAGGCGCCGACGGCCATGCAGTGGCTGGCGAGCCGTTGAAGCTCGGCCATGATGACGCGGATGGCCTGGCCGCGCTCAGGTACTTCGATGCCGGCAAGCTTTTCGACCGCGAGGCAGTAGCCGAGGTTGTTCGACATGCTGCTGAGGTAGTCGGTGCGGTCGGTGAAGGGGATGTTCTGGGTGTAGGTTCGCTCTTCGGCGAGCTTCTCCATCGAGCGATGGAGGTACCCGATGACCATCTCCGCGTCGACGACTTTTTCGCCGTCGACGGTGACTTTCATGCGGAACACCCCGTGGGTGGAGGGGTGCTGCGGGCCGATGTTGATGACGAACGGCTCGCTCTTCAGAGGACTGCTCATTCTTCGTACCTCCGAACCGGAGGTTCCTGCCGGCGGGCAACGCCGGAGAATTCGTTGAGGCCGGGCTGGAGGCCGCCGGGCATGGAGAGCCAGTCCTTGCGGAGTGGCCAGCCGGGGAAGCCGTCCCAGAGGAGCATCCGCTGCAACTTGGGGTGGCCTTCGAAGCGGATGCCGAACA
>CAZWBW010000150.1:0-4450 GCA_964632355.1 uncultured Anaerolineaceae bacterium
CGCCTTCACGGAGGCATCGGCAACCAACCGCCTATCTCCCGCCTGTTAACAACCTAGCCGGTCACAACACCTAGTCTCCCCGCATTGGTGGCAGTTGGGCTACCGAGGCCACTTTTGGAGGGGACATGTCTCGAGACGAGCTGAACTACTGGCAGCGTCTAGCACTCAACCGCACGTCGCGGCGCCGCGTGCTCCTTGGCGCGGGAACCGCGAGCCTCGGCGTGGCCGCGGCCGGTCTCGTCGGCTGTGGGGACGACGATGACGACGACGGCGGCAACGGCACCGGCGGGGGCCAAACGCCCGGCACCCAGGCGCCGGCAACCGCACCGGGTGGAGGCGAGCAGCCGAAGAAGGGCGGCACCTTCACGCTGCAGATGGGCGGTTCACCCCGCAGCCTCGACCCGCACTTCGACACCTTCCCGTACTGCACGGCTGTGGTGTGCAACACCAACGAAGGCCTGCTCCGGTTCACCCCCGACCTCACCGAGGTCGAACCCGAGCTGGCCGAGGCCATGCCCGAGCAGCCGGACCAGATGACCTTCAACATCAAGCTCAAGCCGGGCATCAAGTTCCAGAACGTCGCCCCGGTGAACGGGCGCGAATTCACGTCGGAAGACGTGAAGTACAGCATCGAACGGCAAATGACGGACGAGGCGGGCAAGTTCCAGCACGCCTACTTCTTCCTCGGCCACGTCGAGCGCATCGAAACGCCCGACCCGCAGACCGTCACCATCGTTACCAACAAGCCCTACGCGCCGATGATCAGCTACCTCGCCAGCCCCTGGACGCTGATGATCGCGCGCGAAGTCGTCGAAGAATTCGGCGACCTCACCGAGCACGCCATTGGCACCGGGCCGTTCATCCTGCGCCAGTGGCAGAAGGACGTGAAGTTCGAGCTCGACAAGAACCCGGACTACTGGCAGCCCGACCTCCCGCACGTCGACAAGCTCGTGTACCTGATCGCCACCGATGGCGACACCGCGGCCACGATGTTCATCGACGGCCAGGTCGATGCCGCTGTCCTCGGCATCAACCAGCTCGACCGGGTCCGGAGCGAACGCGGCGATGCCAACTACGCGGCCGTTCCGAGCCAGTTCTGGCGCCAGTTCCGCCTGCCGCCGACCACGGAGGACCAGCCGTACCCGCCGCCGTTCGACGACATCCGCTTCCGCGAGGCGGTCGTCCGCGCGATCGACAAGGAGCAGGTGCTCGACCTCGTGTACAGCGGCGACGGCGTCGTTGCCTATGGGCCCATCCTGCCCATCTACACGAACTGGGCGTTGGAAGAGGAACTCGCCGGGCACGACCTTGCCAAGGCGAAGGCGCTCATGGAAGAGGCCGGCGTCTCCGACTTCACCGGCGACATGATCTGGGCCACCACCGCCGAAGCCGACCAGATCGGCGAAGTGCTGAAGCAGCAGCTCGCCCAGATCAACGTGAACGTGAACCTGAACCCGATGGAGCTGGCTGCGTACTACAACCAGACCTACTCCTACAAGTACACGTTCTCGCATCACCAGCCGCTGAATAACCCCGACCCGGACGAGAACCTCTCGGCCTACTTCGGACGGAACTCCAGCTACTTCAAGCACTACAACCCGGAGATCTGGGACCTCATCGACAAGCAGGCAGGCGAGTTCGACTTCGAAGCCCGGCAGGAAATTGTGCGGGAGGCGCAGCGGAAGATCGTTCTCGACTTCCCCATGGCCTTCATGTTCACCACCCACCTGCACGAGTTCACCGACCCCAAGGTGAAGGGCTGGTTCTACCCGGTCGACCTGTACGACGGCCGCAAGGCGACGGCCTGGCTCGATGTCTAGCCCATAGCCGAGCACCCCGAGTCGCGAGGGCCGGAGCGTACGTCCCCGGCCCTCGCCTGTCGAAAGGAGGAAGGTACTCGTGTCGACCTACCTCGCGCGGAGGGCGTTGCTGGCGATCCCGACCGTCATACTCGTCGTGTTCGCCACCTTCTCTATCGTCCGGCTCGTGCCGGGCGACATCGTCGAGTTGATCCTCGCCGAGCGCCCCTATGCCGACGAGAACGCACGGGAGCAGATCGAAAAGGATCTCGGGCTCGACAGACCCATGGTCGTGCAGTTCGCCGTCTACCTCGGCGATGTGTTACGCGGCGACCTGGGCGAGTCGTATTGGACGGCGCGGCCGGTGACCGAAGAGCTGAAGAACCGCATGCCCGTCACGCTCGAGCTCGGCCTGTACTCCATCATCATGGGGCTCATCATCGCCATCCCCATCGGCGTCGTCTCGGCGATTCGACAGGACACCGCCGTCGACTACGGCGCGCGGAGTTTCGCGATCCTCGCACTTTCGGTGCCGTACTTCTTCACGGCCACGCTGCTCATCGTGTTCCCTCCGAAGTGGGGATGGTCGCCACCCCTTACCTTTAAGGGCTGGAGCGACGGGCCCATCGACCACCTGTACTACTTCTTCTTCCCCGCGCTCCTGCTCGGATTCAGCCTGGCCGGCAGCGTTATGCGTATGACCCGCACGATGATGCTGGAGGTGCTCCGCCAGGACTACATCCGCACCGCATGGGCGAAGGGGCTCCGCGAACGCTCCGTCATCATGCGCCACGGGCTGAAGAACGCCTTCATCCCCGTGATCACCATCGTGGGCCTGCAGGTCGGCGTGGCGCTAAGCGGCACCATCATCATCGAAAGCATCTTCAACATGCCGGGCGTCGGCCGCTACCTCGTCGGCGCCATCACCCAGCGCGACTACCCGTCGATCCAGGGCGTCGTGCTCGTGCTCGCGATCGCCATCGTGGTCGTCAATATCGCGGTCGACATCGCCTACGCCGCGCTCGACCCGCGCATCCGCTACTCGTGAGGGGGTGAACGAACAGCATGGCACAGACTCAGACCGACGTCCTGAGCATCCCCGTCGAGGGCCCGCGCCGTCGCCGGCAGCTGCCGTTCTACGTCGATGTGATGTGGCGGCTGGTGCGAGAAAAGCCGATGGGCCTCTTCGGCCTGGTGCTGGTCATCATCTTCTTCGTGATGGCGATCGGCGCGCCCATCATCGCCCCCTACGGCAAGAACGAACTCGGCGTCGGGCCGCGGCTCGCCGACCCGTCGTTCGACCACTTCTTCGGCACCGACAACCTCGGCCGGGACGTCTTCAGCCGCATCGTGTTCGGCGCCCAGGTGTCGATCACGCTCGGGTTCGTGGCAATCGCGATCGCAACGGTCATCACCCTCTTTATTGGCGTCCTCAGCGGGTACTTCGGCGGGTTCATCGACATGGTGTCGCAGCGGCTGGTCGATGCCTTCATCGCCTTCCCCGGGCTGGTGTTCATCATCGCCGTCGGCGCGATCTTCGTGGACTACCAGCTTCCCGGTCTGCCCGCGAGCGGCGTACTCCAGACGAAGAACGTCATCCTCGCGTTGACGATCGGCGTGTTGTTGGGCGTCGGCCAATCCCGCGTCATCCGGAGCGCCACCCTTTCTATTAAGAGCCAGCCGTATATGGAGGCTTCGCGGGCGATGGGCGCGAGCCACACGCGCATGATCTTCGTGCACGTGCTCCCGAACGTGCTGCCGCCGACCATCACGCTGGCCACGCTCGGGCTTGGCACCGCCATCCTGCTCGAAGCCTCGCTCAGCGTCATCGGCTTCGGCGTTCCGCCCGACACGCCGACATGGGGCGGCATGCTCAGCCGCGAAGCCCGCAGCCACATGAGCCAGCACGCATGGCTCGCCATCTTCCCCGGCGCCGCCCTCAGCCTCGCCGTCTTCGGCTTCAACATGCTGGGCGACGCCCTCCGCGACCTGCTCGACCCGCGCCTGCGCACGGGGTAGCGGCCACAGCATCGCCACAAACGAAGGAGGGAGCCTCGAAGCTCCCTCCTTTTGCCTGGGTGGCGAACAGGGGGAAGGGCTCGACTGCCGCTCCGTCCCGACCCGGACCGAGTTCGCTACCGCGGTCTGTGTCTGCCGCGCCAGGGTCGGCATGTTCCGTCGGCGCGAGCGGGGCGATTCCGTCGTGTTGCTGTGTCCGCGACGCCCGGGGCATTGCCGGCCGCCACCGCTCTCTTGCGGCACACAGAAAAGGAGGGAGCCACCACGGCTCCCTCCTCGGGACAATCCGTTCGCAGCGCGCGGGTTAGCGCCGTCTACTCAGGACCACGAGCAGGCCACCACTGCCGAGCATCAGCAGCGAAGCCACGATGCCCAGCGGCAGTTCGGCGCCGTTCGCCTTGCCCGAACCGGTCACCGGTGCGATGGGGGTCGGCGTCTCCGTGGCGGGCGCTTCAGCCAGCTCGGTCTGCACGATGACCGCTGTCCCCGTCTGAGTCACCGGGGTCTCCGTCGTCACGATGGTTTCCGTCTCGGTCGGCGTCGATGGAGCGGTAGCTGTCTCCGTCGGGGTGGTCGCCGTTGCTGTGGCGGTCTCCGTTGGCGTCGTTGGCGTTGCCGTAGCGGTCTCCGTT
>CAZWBW010000151.1:0-4446 GCA_964632355.1 uncultured Anaerolineaceae bacterium
CTTGCCACCGCGCTTCATGTAGTTGGTCATGGCGCGGCGGGCGCTCTCGATGTGGCGCGCATCGATCCAGGCGGCACCTTCGGACTGGAGGCCGTACTGGCCGAAGGCCACGAAGTTGCCGGCGGTCGCGACTCCATCCATGCGGCCGCGATGCTGCTTCCGATGCTTGACTCGTCGTGGCTGGAGCATGGCTTATGCGCCTCCCTCGCGGCGTTCGCGCTGCACGGCTTCCTGCTGCTCCATGGTGATCGCGGTGTGCACCGGGCCGGTGGATGCCGGGGCAGGCGCCGGGGCCGCTGCGGCGGGCGCCGCTTCCGGGGCTTCGGCGGCCTCTTCCTCGGCTTCGCGCCGGTCGGAGGGGCGCTCGGGGAGCACCAGGCCCTTGTAGATCCAGCACTTCACGCCGATGCGGCCGAAGCTTGTGTGTGCTTCAGCGAAGCCGTAGTCGATATCGGCCCGCAGCGTATGCCGCGGGACCTGGCCGGCGGTTTCGGTTTCGCGGCGCGACATCTCGGCGCCACCGAGGCGGCCGGAGATGGTGATGCGAATGCCCTTGGCGCCGCGCTGCATGGTTCGCTGAACCGCCTGCTTGATCGCTCGCCGGAATGCGACGCGCCGCTCGAGCTGGTCGGCGACGGAGCGAGCTACCAGGTAGGCGTCCAGTTCGGGCGTCCGGATCTCCTGGATGTTGACGCGGACGCGCCCGCCCGTGAAGCGCTCCAGGTTGTTGCGCAGCTCCTCGACTTTGCCGCCGCCACGGCCGATGACGATGCCGGGCTTCGCCGTGTGGATCGTCACGGTTACGAGGTTGGCGTTCCGGTCGATCTCCACGCGGCTGATGCTGGCATCCGGGAGTTCCTGGAGGACGTAGCGGCGCAGGTCGAGGTCCTGGTGCAGCCGCTCCGTGTAGTCGCGCTCCGCGAACCACTTGGAGTCCCAGTCATACAGGATACCGAGGCGGAACCCGTGGGGGTGTACTTTCTGACCCATTTAGACCCCCCGTTCGTCGAGGATGATGGTGATGTGGCTCGACCGCTTGAGAATCGGGCTCACGCGGCCGCGAGAGCGGGGCCGATAGCGCTTCATGGTGCGGCCGTCGTCTGCGACAGCGGCCTTGATGACCATGTTGTCGATATCCATGTCGAAGTTGTTCTCTGCGTTCGAAGCGGCAGAGAGCACGACTTTCGATACGGAGCGAGCGTGCGGCGACGGCATGTAGCGCAGCAGCGCGAGCGCCTGGTCCACGGTGAGCCCGGGAAGGCGTTCGAGGATGAGCCGGACTTTGCGGGGCGAAACGCCCACGTCTTTGGCGGTGGCACGAACTTCCATGACTAGCGCCTCACCCTGCTTTGCCTGTCACTCTTCGCCACGTGGCCGCGGAAGGTCCGGGTCGGCGCGAACTCGCCGAGCTTGTGGCCGACCATGTTCTCGGTTATGAAGACGGGCACATGGCGGCGTCCGTCGTGCACGGCGATGGTCAGCCCAATCATTTCGGGCAGGATCGTGGATGCGCGCGACCAGGTCTTGATGACGGTGCGCTGTTGTGCGCCCCGCATCGCCATAACCTTCTTCAAGAGCGAAGGGTGAACGTATGGCCCCTTCTTCGTTGAGCGTGACATAGCGTGCTCCTACCGTGTCCGCCGCCGGACGATGAACTTATCGGTGCGCTTGTTCTTCCGGGTGCGGTAGCCGAGCGTGGGCTTGCCCCAGGGGGTCTTCGGGCCGGGCAGACCGATAGGTGCCTGGCCCTCGCCACCGCCATGCGGATGGTCGTTGGGGTTCATGGCGCTACCGCGCACCTTGGGCCGGCGCCCGCGATGGCGCGTGCGGCCAGCTTTGCCCAGCTTCACGAGCGAGTGCTCGGGGTTGCCAACCTGGCCGATGGTGGCAGCGCATTCGATGCGAACGCGCCGCATCTCGCCGCTCGGCATGCGGAGGAGTGCGTAATCGCCTTCCTTCGCCATGAGCTGGGCGGATGCGCCGGCGCTTCGAACGAGCTGGCCACCGCGGCCGGGCGTAAGCTCGATGTTGTGCACTTGCGTACCGGTGGGCAGGTTCGCGAGCGGCAGGCTGTTGCCCACGCGGATCTCTGCATCGGGGCCGCTGACGACGGTGGCACCGACCGTGAGGCCGTTCGGCGCGAGGATGTACCGCTTCTCGCCGTCTGCGTACTGCAGGAGGGCGATACGGGCAGTGCGGTTCGGATCGTACTCAATCGCAACGACGCGCGCGGGCACTCCGTGCTTGTCGCGCTTCCAGTCGATGATGCGATAGAGGCGCCGGCTACCGCCGCCGCGATGGCGCACAGTAATGCGGCCCTGGTTGTTCCGGCCGGCGTGCTTCTTTAGGGCAACGGTGAGCGACTTTTCGGGCCGCTTCTTGGTGATTTCGGTGAACGCGTGCCCGCTGGCGTCGCGGCGCCCGGGGGATGTCGGCTTATAAGGCTTGATCGGCATCGCTTAGATCCCCTCGAAGAGCTCGATCTTGTCGCCGGGCACGAGCGTCACCACCGCCTTCTTCCAGTTGGGGCGGTTCACGACGCGGCGGCCGAAGCGCTTCGGCTTGCCCTTCATGTTGATGGTGTTGACGTTGGCGACGCGGACGTTGAACGCGAGCTGGACGGCTTCGCGAATTTGGTTCTTGTTCGCGCGCGGGTCCACTTCGAACACGTACTTGTTCGCGCCGGCCAGGACGGTCGACTTTTCGGTGATGATCGGGCGGATGAGGACGGCGTAGGGATGGATCTCCTTAGGCACTGACCTCCTCCTTTCGAGCGCCGCGCTGCGGCTTGACGTTGGCGCCGCCCCAGAGTGCTTCGGCGCGGCGAACCGCGGCCTCGGTCATCACGAGCTTGTGCGCGTTGACGAGGTCAACGACGTTCAGGTTCTGGGCCGGCAGGGCGGTGATGCCCGGGATGTTCCGCGTGGACCGGACGAGCAGGGGATCCGGGTCCCCGCTCACGACGAGCGCGCGCCGATCGACGCCGAGGGCGCCGAGCTTCTGCTGCATGGTCTTCGTCTTGCCGTCAGGGGACAGGTCGTCCACGACGATCAGCGTCCCGCTGGCGGCATGGCTGCTGAGTGCCGAGCGGAGGGCGAGCCGCCGCATGGCACGCGGAAGGTCCTTGGCGAAGCTGCGCGGCCGGGGCCCGTGGGCGACGCCACCGCCGATATGGTGGGGCGCGCGAATCGAGCCCTGGCGGGAGCGGCCGAGGCCCTTCTGGCGCCGGATCTTGGCGCTGGAGCCGCGGACTTCGCCGCGCGTCTTGGTCGAAGCGGTGCCAGCGCGGCGGTTCGCCATCTGCGTGACGTAGGCCTGGTGCAGCACGGCGCGGTTCGGCTCGATACCGAACACTTCGTCGGCGACTTCGATCTGGCGAAGCTCCGCGCCCTGTGCGTCAACTACTGCAAGCTTCATTTCGCCACCCTCTGGGAGACCTTCCGGGCGTGGCGTACACGGACGAGCCCGCCCTTGGGGCCGGGAACAGAGCCTGCCACGAAGATGATCCCGCGGTCGTCGTTCCGAGCGACCACTTCCAGGTTGCGGATGGTGGTGCGCACGGCGCCCATGTGACCGGCCATGCGGGTGCCCTTGAAGACGCGGCCGGGCGTGGTGCCGGCGCCGATGGAACCGGGCGCGCGCAGCCGGTCGCTCTGGCCGTGCGTGCGGGGGCCGCCGCGGAAGTTGTGCCGTCGCACTCCGCCCTGGAAGCCCTTGCCCTTCGAGGTCGCGGTCACATCGACGCGCCCGCCAGGCTCGAAGATCTCGACGCCGATCTGGTCGCCGAGGGCGTAGTCGGTCTCCGTGCGGAACTCGGCGAGGTGCCGGAGCTTGCGGCCGCCGGAGGCACGGAGGTGCCCCTGGGCCGGGCGGTTCAGTTTCTTCGCTTCTTCGAACCCGACCTGGACGGCTTTATAGCCGTGCTTTTCGGGGGTGCGCAGCTCGGTCACATAGCAGGGCCCGACCTGGAGGGCAGTGACGCCCCGCAGACGTCCCTTGTCGTCGAACATCTGCGTGGTGCCCAGCTTGCGGCCAAGGAGTCCTTCGATACTCATGGCGAGCTCTACAGCTTGATTTCGATGTCGACACCGCTCGGCAGCTGGAGCCGCATGAGGGTATCGACGGTCTTGGACGTCGGTTCAAGGATGTCGATCAGCCGCTTGTGCGTCCGGATCTCGAACTGTTCACGGGAGTCCTTGTAGATGTGGGGACTGCGGATGACCGTGAACTTATCGATGGACGTAGGGAGCGGCACCGGGCCGGCAACGGCCGCTCCGGTGCGTTCGGCTGCTTCCACGATCTGCCGGGCCGACTGGTCGAGCAGACGGTGGTCGTATGCCTTCAACTTGATGCGGATCTGCTGTCGTGCCATGGTGCCGCGTCCTCAGCTCTACTCGTGGATCTTGGTGACGACGCCAGCGCCGACGGTGCGGCCACCCTCGCGGA
>CAZWBW010000152.1:0-4293 GCA_964632355.1 uncultured Anaerolineaceae bacterium
GGGCCTTGGCCACGCCCGCGGCCACGGTGCCCACGCCGACCTCGGCCACGAGCTTGACGCTGATCCTCGCCCTCGGGTTCGCGTTCTTCAGGTCGTGGATGAGCTGGGCCAGGTCCTCGATCGAGTAGATGTCGTGGTGCGGCGGCGGGCTGATGAGGCCCACGCCGGGGGTTGCGTGCCGTACCTCGGCGATCCATGGGTAGACCTTGTGGCCGGGCAGCTGGCCGCCTTCGCCGGGCTTGGCGCCCTGCGCCATCTTGATCTGGAGTTCGTCGGCGTTCACGAGGTATTCGCTCGTGACGCCGAAGCGGCCCGACGCGACCTGCTTGATGGAACTCCGGCGGGAATCGCCGTTCGGGTCGGGCGTGTAACGCCGCCGGTCTTCGCCGCCTTCGCCCGTGTTAGAGCGGCCGCCGAGGCGGTTCATGGCGATGGCCAGCGTTTCATGTGCCTCCGCGGAGATTGAACCGTAGGACATGGCGCCCGTTGCGAAGCGCTTCACGATGCTTTCGACGGGCTCCACTTCGTCGAGCGGGACCGGCGGTCGGTCGGGCTTGAACTCGAAGAGGCCGCGAAGGGTGGCCAGGCGGCGGTTCTGGTCGTCCACGGCCTGCGTGTACTGCTTGAAGATTTCGTACTGGCCCGTGCGCGTGGAGTGCTGAAGGCGAAACACCGTGTCGGGATTGAACAGGTGGTATTCACCGTCGCGGCGCCACTGGTACTGGCCGCCCCAGTTCAGGAAGGGCAGCCCGCCATCGCGAGTGGGGAAGGCGTTGGCGTGGTGGAGCAGCGTCTCGGTCGCGACTTCCTCGATGCCGATACCACCGATGCGGGACGGCGTCTTCGTGAAATAGCGCTCGACGAAGGGCTCGGAAAGACCGATGGCTTCGAAGATCTGGGCACCGCGGTAGCTCTGGATGGTCGAGATGCCCATCTTCGACATGACCTTTACGACGCCCTTCTTGACGGCCTTGAGGAAGTGAGCGACGGCGTCTTCGAAGGAGATGTCGCCGAGTTCGCCGGTTTCGACGAGGTACTTAATGGTGTCGATGGCGAGGTAGGGGTTGATTGCGCCGGCGCCATAGCCAAGGAGCAGCGCGAAGTGGTGGACTTCGCGGGCGTCGCCGGTTTCGACCACGAGACCGACCTGTGTGCGCTTCTTTTCGCGCACGAGGTGGTTATGGAGGCCGGCGACAGCGAGCAACGTCGGGATGGGCGCGTTTTCAGCGTCGACGCCGCGGTCGGAGAGGATAAGGACGCGGGCGCCGTTGGCGATGGCCTCGTCGGCGTCGCGGTAGAGCCGCTCCATGGCGGGCTCGAGGCCGGCCGGGCCTTCACTCGCCGGGAAGAGCATCGGGAGCACCGTCGGGCGGAAGGCCGAATCCTTGAGCGCCTTCAACTTCGCCAGCTGGGCGTTGTCAAGGAACGGCGTGTCGAGGCTGATGAGGTGGCAGCTGTCGGGGCCGGGATCGAGGAGGTTGCCTTCGGGCCCGATGACAGTCTTCACCGAGGTCACGATCTCTTCGCGGATGGCGTCGAGCGGTGGGTTCGTGACCTGCGCGAAGAGCTGCTGGAAGTAGTTGTAGAGCGGCTGCGGCTTGTCGGAGAGAACGGCAAGCGGCGTGTCGGTGCCCATGGAGCCGACGGCCTCTTCGCCGTTCTTCGCCATAGGTCCGAGGTGGTACTTCAGGTCCTCGAGGGTGTAGCCGAAGGCGCGCTGCCGGGTGAGGAGCTCGTCGCCTGCGTACGAAGGTGGGGCTTCGCCGTCCGGGGCGCGGTCGAGCTGGACCAGGTTCTCCCGGAGCCACTCGGCGTAGGGGTGCTCGTTGGCGAGCCGGGACTTGAGCTCGATGTCGTCGATGATGCGGCCTTCTTCGAGGCTGACGAGGAACATCCGGCCGGGCTGCAGGCGGCCCTTGTGAAGCACGCGCTCCGGTTCGATGTCGAGAACGCCGACTTCGGAGGCCATGATGACGAGGTCGTCGCGGGTCACGACATAGCGCGAGGGCCGCAGTCCATTCCGGTCGAGGACGGCGCCAATGGTCTTGCCGTCGGTGAAGGCGACGGAGGCGGGGCCGTCCCAGGGCTCCATCAGGCAGGAGTGGTACTCGTAGAAGGCCTTCTTCTCGGGGCTCATGGACTCATGGCCGCTCCACGGTTCGGGGATGAGCATGGCCATGACGTGCTCGATGGGGCGGCCGGCGAGCACGAGGAGTTCGATGGCGTTGTCGAGGCAGGCGGTATCGCTGCCGGATTCGTCGATGACCGGCAGGATCTTCTCGATGTCGGGGAATGCGGGAGACGCGAGGAGCGCTTCGCGGGCGTGCATCCAGTTGACGTTGCCGCGAAGGGTATTGATCTCGCCGTTGTGGGCGATCATGCGGTAGGGGTGCGCGAGCTTCCAGCTCGGGAAGGTGTTGGTGCTGAAGCGCGAATGGAACATCGCGAGGGCGCTGACCAATTCGGGGTCACGCAGGTCGGGGAAGTACTCGCGCAGCTGCAGGGCAGTGAGCATGCCCTTGTAGACGAGCGTGCGGCTGGAGAGGCTGGGGAAGTAGAAGTAGTCGGTATCCGGGATGCCGGAGCAGCGGATCGCGTTTTCGAAGCGCTTGCGGATAACGTACAGCCGGCGCTCGAATGCCGCGTCGTCTTCGATGTCGGCGCTGCGGGCGATGAAGACGTGCTGCATGTGCGGCTCGGCTGCGCGCGACGTTTCGCCGAGAGAACGGTTGTCGGTGGGGACAGTGCGCCACCCGAGGAGCTTCTGCCCCTCCTCCTCGACGATAGAGGCGAAGAGTTCCATGGCGCGGGCGCGCGCGGCGGCGTCGGTTGAAGCGTAGAAGAGGCCGGCGCCGTAGTGGCCGAGCGGCGGGAGGGTGATGCCGACGCGCGCGGCCTCGCGGCGGAGGAACTCGTCGGGCATCTGGATCAGGATGCCCGCGCCGTCGCCGGTGTTGGGTTCGCTGCCAGAGGCGCCACGGTGGTTCAGGTGCTCGAGCGCGGTGAGGGCGTCGCTCACGAGCTTGTGGGAGCGCTGCCCCTTGAGGTGAACGAGGAATCCAACTCCGCAGGCGTCGTGTTCGAACTGCGGATCGTACAGGCCCTGCCGGGCCGGCATACGGATACGGTGCATCTACCCCTCTCTCACTCGCCGGTTCGGGACTCTGGTTCCAGGGAATGCAGTGGCCCGCGCGAGAGAAGCGGGAGCCTTCGCGTGGATTGTGAAATGATTCCCAAAGCCAGGTGCCGGCGAGGGTGAGGTGTCAGATTAACAGCGACATGCCCGCCGCTGAGCATGTCATGGGCGCCATACGAAAGAGTTCACACAAACTTCATCGCGCTGAAACATTCAGGATCCAGCGTCGCTGGAGCGGGCGCGATGCTCGCGGAGCGCGCGTTCGCTGGCCGTTTCTTTGCGGGGTTTCGCTTCCTTCCGGGCTCGTTTCTGGCTCGATTTTGTGGCCGGGCGCTCAACGCTCGCCGCTTCGCGCTGGATTCGCTCGGCGATGGAGGCGATGGCGAGGGCGGCTTCTTGCTCGGGGTTGGTCGTGGCGAGTTCGCCGGGGTCGGCGGGAGCATCGACTCTGCCGTTGCCGCCGGGAGCTGCTGGGGCGGGGGCAGCGGTGGTGCGCCGCCGCGCGGGAGGCTTCGCAGCAGCCCCGGACGGGGGAAGCGTCCCAGCGGCTTCGAGGATCGGCCTCAGGTACTGGCCGGTGAAGCTTTCCGGGCGCTGTGCGACCTCTTCGGGCGTGCCGACGGCAATCACCTCACCGCCGCGGTCACCGCCGAGCGGGCCGAGGTCGATGACGTGGTCGGCTGCCTTGATGACGTCGAGATGGTGCTCGATGACGAGCACGGTGTTGCCAGCGTCGGCAAGACGCTGGAGCACATCGAGGAGGTGGGCGACGTCCTGGAAGCTGAGGCCCGTGGTGGGTTCGTCGAGGATGTAGAGCGTCTTGCCGGTCGAGCGGCGCGAGAGCTCGCTGGCGAGTTTGATGCGCTGGGCTTCGCCGCCGGAAAGGGTCGTTGCCGGCTGACCGAGCCGGATGTACCCGAGCCCGGTGGCCTGGAGCGTCTCGAGGATGCGGCGGACGCGAGGGAAGCGGTCGAAGAACTCGAGCGCCTCCGAGACGGTCATGTCGAGGACTTCGGCGATGTTCTTGCCACGAAAGCGAATCTCGAGTGCTTCGCGGTTGTACCGCTGGCCGTGGCAGACCTCACACGGGACGGTGACGTCGGGGAGGAACTGCATTTCGACGACCTTGTAGCCGTCGCCAGCGCATTCTTCGCACC
>CAZWBW010000153.1:0-224 GCA_964632355.1 uncultured Anaerolineaceae bacterium
CTGGTTCCTGGTCGGCGACGCGCAGCTGTGGCGGTTCGTCGTCGTCACCGCCGCCGGGGATGATCGCAGCCAGGATGCCAAGCCCGACGGCGCCGAGGATTGGTCCCTTTATCGACCAGCGCAGCCCCCAGAAGCGGCGCGCTGCTTGCTGGACCTTCCCGAGAAATACGGACGACTCTGCCATCCCAGGCCTCCGCTCTGTCCGGACCTTCGAAAGGCAGGAA
>CAZWBW010000153.1:234-4096 GCA_964632355.1 uncultured Anaerolineaceae bacterium
TACTCTCACAAATACTCCAGGTTCAATTCACCCGAACTGGTACCAGCGCGCGAGCAAGCGGGGCAGGGCAGAGACGTTCGGGGTTACTCAGCGGGCATGGGGCTGGCCGGCACCGGGACAGCGCCCCCTGCGGGCGCCGGGCGCGCGACAGGCGGGCTCGCAGGCTCGAGGATGGCGCGCGGCGCGGCACGGCCCGTGAGGCCCGGAGCAGTTTCGAACGCAATCACGAGCGCGAAGTAGACCCACAGGAACGGGTCGTCCCAGAGGCGGCCCTCCGACTGGCTGCTGAACAGCACCCCGAGGAGCGCGGCGCCCAGCCACCCGAGCATCAGCCGGCTGTACACCCGGTCGGTCGCGAAGTACGAGCGAACGATGGTGACGGCGATTCGAACGCAGACGAACAGGAACGCCGCCACGCCGACGATGCCGAGTTCGGCGAGGATCGTGACCAGCGCCGTGTGCGAAAGCGTCGTGCGGGACCACGACGGGATGTATTGGAGGTAGTTCGTGGTAAGCGTGTGCTGCCAGTTCCCGGCGCCCCAGCCGACGAGCGGACTGTCCTTCCACATCTCCCAGCCAACGCGGATAAGGTGCTGGCGCTGGCCGAGCACGCCCAGCCCGTCGGCGAGCGATTTCACGCGTTCCGCCTCGGCGCCGCCCTGCGCGAGCAGCAACGCGAACCCGAGCCCCAACCCGACGAAGGCCGCGACCGTGAGCCGGCCCTTCGTGTACCGTGCAACGGGCGAGGCCATCACCACTACGAACCCGGTCAGGAGCAACATGACCCACCCGGAACGCGAGCCAGTGGCCAGGATTGCGGCCGACCCGAACACAAACGCGGGGATGGCCAGGTAGACGGTCTGCCGGCGGGGGCCAGTCGCCAGCATCAGGCCCGCCGCGAGCGCCATCGAGATCCCGAGATACCGCGCGAGCAGGTTCGGGTCGGAGAAAGTGGCGTTCGAACGGTACACGCCACCGGAGAACAGGTTCGAGCGCCAGGTGAAGATACCCAGTACGCGCTGGCCGAGCGCCAGCATCGCGAGAAACGCCGCGCCAAGCAGGAACGCGCCAACGATGCGCTCTACGTCGCGGCGGTCCTCGATGAGCCTCGGTGCGCAGAACGCGAAGGCAAGGTAGAGCGGGAGAATGAGGACGCTGTTGTTCGGGCGCAGCGGATTGTCGGACCAGGCGACACCAAGCCACATCACCAGGAACAGCACCGTGATCGGCAGAACCATCCCTGAGTTCGGCAGGAGCCTCCACGGCGTGTGGCGCTCACGCACCACGACGACGAGAACGGTGGCGATCATCGCGGCCTGGCCCGGGTTCAGGAGCGAGCCAATCGCACCCATCGCTCCACCGCCGGAGCCAAGGACGAGCGCTTCGAAGACTTCGATGGGGAGGCCGAGAACCACGCAGGGGATGAGGAGCTTGGGTTCGCGTAGAACCACAACGGCGCCCAGCAGGACGGCCTGCGCTGCCATCAAGAGGGCGATTTCCTGCATGTGGAAGGGTTAAGCCTCGTGAATCTGTTCACATTGACCGGGTTCCGGCCTGTCCATACCATACGGCCCGATGTCCCCGCGTACCAACGGCCTCGAGCGAGACCTTAACCTCGTTCGGCGGCGGGCCTGGCTGTTCATCCCGTTCTTCATCCTGGGGCTTCTTGTCGCGATCGCTTTCGGCAGCCTGGCGGGCGACGCCACAGCCGTCGCAACCATCCGGCTCGAAATCGACATCCAGAACCTCATCGAAGGCGGCGACCGCGGCCTGCGCATCTACGACGCCGAGTCAATGACCGACGACGAGCGGTTCCACGAACTCGTGCGCCAGGAAATTGGCGACGCGGAGTTCGACATGAACCGCTACGACATCCAGCTCGCCATCATCTCGAT
This sequence comes from uncultured Anaerolineaceae bacterium, assembly GCA_964632355.1. Lineage (GTDB taxonomy): Bacteria > Chloroflexota > Dehalococcoidia > Tepidiformales > Tepidiformaceae > JALOAP01. The sequence continues at coordinate 2,130 of CAZWBW010000153.1, forward strand.
CACCGAAGGCACAACCCGCGGCCAGCTGACGGTGAAGATTTCCGACGCCGACCGAGCAACCGCCGACCGCTACCTCCAGGCATGGGTTGAGGTGTTCGAACGCGAGTTCAAGATGCCGGATGGGCTGCTGCGGCTCCGCTATGTGGAGACAGCGCAGGGGATGGCGGAAGACGCCGAGCGGCGCTACGCCGAGGCCTTCAGCGCGATGCAGGCGAAGTACCCCGACCTGCCGCTCGACGAACTGGTCCGGTCGGCGGACCAGCGCGGGTTCTCGCTCGTCGAAGAGCTGAGCCGCCAGGAAGCCGAGATCCAGCGCCAACTCGCCGAAGTCGAGGGCGCGCTGAACAGCGGCAACGTGACGGGCGCGGTGGCCTCGGCGGTCCTGGGAACGACGGTAAGTGACGCGCAGGCGGAGGCCTCGCTGCGGGGACGGCTTGCATCGCTCCAGGCCGCGCTCGAATCGGTCCGGGCACAGCGCGCGAGCTATTCCGACGGCAACCTCGATCCAGCACTCCGGGCGGAACTCGACAACCTCCGGTCGCTGGCCGACCTGCGGCACGAAAGTGCGACGCGGTGGAACAACGCGCGGATCGCGGGCGCGGTCGCACAGACCAACCTCGATATCACGCTCGATGTGACTGGCGGGCTCGGCGGATCGCTCGCCGGGCAGGTGGTGGTCGTCCTGGCCGTAACGGTGGTGTTCGGGCTTATCGCCATCTACACGGTCGAGTGGCTCTCGCAGGTACGCAGTGGCGTGCCCGAGCGCGAGACTGCCTGACAGGCCAGTCATGCGAATCGCCGAGATCAACGATGTCGCTTCGGTGGCGTCCGAACTGGGGGAGGGGCTGCGCCGCCGCGGGCACGATGTGACGCTCATTCAGCCCGGGGCGCCCGGCGCAAAGCTCCCGCAGTTCGTGAAGCCGCTCGTGGCGCCCGCCAGGGCCGTCGAGTGGGCGAAAGTCATTCGGCAGGTTCGCCGCGGCAACTTCGATGTCGTCCACATCCACTACGCGACGATGGGCATCATCGGAGAACTCGGCCGCTTTCCCTATGTTCTGCACTGCCACGGAACCGACGTCCGCGACCCCGACCCGGTGACGCGGCCGATCGTCCGGCGCGTGCTGCGCAACGCTGTGCACGTGTTCTACGCGACGCCGGACCTGGAAGAGCCGGTTCGGCGCTACCGCCCGGACGCAGAGTTCCTGCCGAACCCGGTCGACACGGAGACGTTCCAGCCGCTGAGCCCGGCGCGCGACCATGCGGACGTGCTCATCGGGTGCTGGCTGACGGCGGTGAAGGGCGCGCCGAAGCTCCTCGAGGTCTGCAGGCACCTGGCGAAAGAGCGGCCGGACATCCGCATCACGGCCATCGACAGCGGCCCGTACGCGCCACACTTCGCGGCGCTGCCGAACGTGACGCTGCTCGCGCGGCAGGCGCGGTCGAAGTTGCCCGGGATTTTCGCGCGCCACGGGGTTGTGCTGGGCCAGATGCACCTCGGCAGCGTGGGTATGCTCGAACTGGAAGCAATGGCATGCGCGCGGCCGGTGATCACGCCGTTCGCGTACAACCACGTCTACCCCGATCCCGGGCCGTTCGTGCTGGCATCGACGCCCGAACAGGTGGCCGCCGACGTCATCCGGCTCGTCGACGACCCCGACCTGCGCGAGATGATCGGCCGGGCGAGCCGGGCATGGGTAACGCGCCACCACCAGGTCGACGCCGTCGCGGAACGTCTCGAAGCACGGCTCAAGGAACTGGTCGAGCAAGGAAAGGCGGGGCACTAGCCCCGCCTCGTCAGTTCAGACCGGATTCGTAGCTTTCGCGGAGCGCCGCGACCGTGGTTTCGATCGGGCCGAAGCGGAAGGCCCCGTCATCGGTGGTCGTCCCGAGCCGGGCAACGGGCACGTTGAGTTCGCGCGCGAGGTCGGTGAGGCGTGCGCTACCGCCACCCTGCCGAAATTCGTCCG
>CAZWBW010000154.1:0-3999 GCA_964632355.1 uncultured Anaerolineaceae bacterium
ATCCACCACGCCGTCGCCGACGGCGACCCCGACCCCGTCGCGGACGCCGGCGACGTCACCCACGCCAACGGTGAACTACCGGCTGAACTACGGCTGGACCCTGCTCGCGTGGACAGGGAAGGATGGCATTTCACCCGCTGAAGCCCTTTCCCAGCCCGGTGGCGATGCGATCACGGCGATCTACAGCTGGCTCGCGGGCGAACGGCGCTGGCTGGGGTACTTCCCGAACGGTGTGAACGTGCCCGGCGCCAACGACCTCGAGGAACTCCGTTCCGGCAACGCCTATTGGATTGCCAGCCGAAGCGATGGCACCGACTGGTCCGTCTCGGGTGACGCCGGCGAAGAACCTCGCTAGAAGTACGGGAAGCGCGGGTCGAGGCCCATCTCGACCCGCCCCGCCGCTTCGTTGCTCAAGGGGCCGATCATCACGTGAGCGTTCGCTGTGCGAATGTCCCGGAACTGCCGCTCGAGCGGTGACTTCGTGAAGATCGACGTCGTCCCAAGCCCCGAGTGCAGCATGTCAACCGCACGGAGGCTCGCCGCTGCCGCGTGGTTGTTCGCAAGCCGCACCCGAGCCCGTTCGACGGTTCGAGCGCCGATCTCCTCCTCCGGTATGTCCCAGAGCGTGTTCGCCGCCTGGTACAGGAACGCCCGCGACGACTCGACCAGCGCAACCGCCTCCGCGACCAGGATCTGCATCCGCGGGTGTTCCCGCATCGGCTTGTCGGTGCCCCACCCCGGCTTGGTGGCCGCAACGCTCTTCGCTTCGTTGATGGCTGCCCGCGCGATACCGATGGAGTGCGTCCCATGGTTCATGAACGCCAGCGGCAGGGCTCGGTACAGCTTCCACGGGTGGACCGGGACGGCATCCACCGTCGCGGTCGACTTGCCCAGCGGCACGAAGGCTCCCTCGATGCTGAAGTCGTTGCTCGCGGTCCCTCGTAGGCCTGTCGTGAACCATGTGTCGTGCAGGGTCACCTCCGAGCGCGGCACAAAGCACATGCGAATGATGTCGTTGCCCTCGGCATCCTTCCGCGGGGTGTCGCCGTCGTACACGACGCACTCACCCGCGAACCAGTCCGCGTGGCTGCTACCGCTCGCGAACGGCCACCGTCCCGAGACCACGTAGCCGGGCTCCGGGTCGTCGGTCGTGATCGCCCGCCCAATCGGTCGCGCAGTCCCGGCCACGATGTTCCCATTGCCCCAGATTTCGCGCGCGTGCTCCTCCGGGATCGCGCCGGCGAACGAGGACGCCTGGTGAGCCAGCATCGCGCACCAGCCCGCCGATCCGTCAGCGTACGAGAGCTCTTCGACGGCTCGCGCCGCCGTCACGGGATGCTCTTCCGCGCCTCCAATCGACCGGGGGACCAGCAGATGCATCAGCCCCGACTGTCGCAGCCTTTCGACGAGCTCCCTCGGCAGCTGGCGCTCCTGCTCGATGACCGGTGCGAGCGACCGGATGTAGTCACGGAGCTCCTGCGCCTTGTCTAGTGGCCCGGGTTGCGCCGTTTTCGCGGATTCGGTGGTTGTTGTAGTGGTCATCTGCGGCTCCTGTGCGGAGTAACGCCGTTCCGCAAAGGAGAGCGTTACGAACCGTGCTGGACGGCATATTCGAACGCCGGACCGCCACAGTCCGTGAACTAGCTCGCGTTCGGCTCCCCGGTTGCGCACTCGTGATATCGCCCGGATAGTTTGGGGCCGAAGGCGTACGCGCCTCCGAGGTGAACCGCATGTCGCGCCCCCGGCGGGGTCTCGGGCAGGGGCTCGAGGCCCTTGTTCGCGATTCCGACCGAGATTTCAGCCGCTTCTCGCAACCTGTCGCCCCGGCCTCCAACGACGCGCCTCCCGATGGCCAACAGCCCGCTGCGGGTCTGACGCGCTGGGAGTACGTTTGCCTCGAAGCCCCGAAGAAACGTGCCCGGAAGCCGGGATTCGTCCGCCTCTGGTTCAGTTCGCCGGCGAGCGAGGCCCTCCAGTTGCCCCGGCCCCTCACCCTCTCGACGCCCTCCGCGTGGGCAGTCATCGGTCTGCTCGGCGAAGAGGGCTGGGAGCTCGTCGCGGTGAAGGGGCGAAGGTTCTATTTCAAGCGGCCTCTCCCGGCCTCCTGACGCGCGCGGCTACGCCGCAGGGCCTGCATGACAGGCTGTGGTTGAGTCCTTTGTTATGCCCGATCTGCGAAGATCTGGTTGCCCGACCTGGGCAAGGAGGACAGAAGGACATGGCGACACGCGTCATTACAGAGCGCTTGCTTGTCCGCGCTGCCCGGCTCCACGGTGAGACTGCAGGGTGTGCTGAGGACGAACTCGCACGGCTCTGTGAACGGAGAGACCGCCTCGTTTCCGAACTCGAGGAGGTCGAAGACCAGATGCGTCGTTTCGCCCACAAGAGCGGCCCAGCAGCCGTCCGCTGAATCCCCGCGGCCGAGCAGCTCAGAACAGCCTGACCTGCTCGGCCGCCGGCTCTAGCAACGACGGCCCCTCGTTCTCCACTCGATTCACCGCTTGTGACACCGGCCGGGCTTCCAGGTCGCCACTCGCCGACCGGATGAGCTCCCTGAGCCGGTGTTCTCCTGTCTTCGCGTACATCCAGTCGTCGGCCGCAGCATCGTCGAGAATCACCGGCATCCGGTCGTGGAACTCCGCGAGCCGGCCCTTCGCTTCCGTCGTGACGATGGTGAATGTCCAGGCTGGCGGCCCTCCGCGTGGCTGCCAGCGTTCGTACAGGCCCGCGAACAGGAGCAGACCACCATCGCGCCGGTGAAACCAGTACGGCCGCCGGCTCTCCCGGTGCCCCTGCCACTCGTAGAAACCGTCCGCGGGCACGACGCACCGCCGCTGTTCGAATGCGGCGCGGAACGCCGGGCGCTCAGCCAGCGTCTCGGCGCGGGCGTTGAACGTCTTCGTCGCGTCCTTCGGGTCCCGGATCCAGTCGTTCAGCAACCCCCAGCGCGCGGGCAGCACCTGGCGATCTTCCCCGCGAAGCACCACGATGAAGTGCTCCTGCGTCGGCGCGATGTTGAAACGGGGCTCCCACCCTTCAAGGTCTTCGACGCTCACTCCGAGCGCACGGGCGAGCCGCTGCGCCACGGCATACGTCAGGGTGAATCGCCCGCACATCCTCGCCTCCTCGGAACCCGTGAGCCGATACTACCCGCCCTTAGCCGCTCGAACACGCCGGCAGGTGAAAGGTGATGTGAGTTACTCACGACGGTTTTGCGATCGAGTACGATGCTGCGCGGCAATGCTTGCCACGGAGAACCATGTACACCATCGACGACGAACTCCGTGAGTTCATCCAGTCGGGAGTGGCCGTCGTCGTCGGCACTGCGGATGACCGTGGCCGCCCACAGCTGACCTATGGCTGGGGGCCGCGGGTACGCGACGATCGCACAAGCCTGAGCCTGTTCCTCGATATCGGACGGGCTGATGCCACGCTCGAAAACTTGCGCACGACCGGCAAGATCGCAGTGACCTTCGCGAGTCCCATCTCCTATCGCTCCGTCCAGCTCAAAGGCACCTTCCTCGGTATGAGCGACGCCACCGCCGCCGACCGCGATTGGGTCCAGCAGCACCGCGACGCGTTCATGACGGCGGCCGCACTCGTTGGCGACCCAATGCGCGGAAGCAGCCGCAATCGCTGGATGGAGGACGTTCTGCGCATCGACTTCACCGTCGAACAGGCCTTCAACCAGACCCCGGGCCCCTCTGCAGGGGACGCTTTATGACCCCAACTGCCCCCGTACCGCTCTCCGAAATCTCCAGCTGCTTCGAAGGGATCATCCCCTCCTCGATCTGCACCGTCGCGCCCGACGGCACGCCAAACGTGACGTACCTCTCGGTTGTTCACTACGTCGATGAGCAGCACGTCGCCCTTTCGCGCCAGTTCTTCAAGAAGACCGAGCAGAACACCGAACAGAACCCGCTCGCCCAACTTGGGCTGATCGAACCCGACACTGGCCGCCAGTTCCTGCTCGACGGCATCTACGAGCGAACCGAAACC
>CAZWBW010000155.1:0-3866 GCA_964632355.1 uncultured Anaerolineaceae bacterium
AGGGCATCGCGCTTGCCATCGAGAACTACGACCTGCTGCATCGGCTCTGGCGCGAAGACGTGGTGGACTGGGAGGGCCGGTTCCGGACGCCGCTCGTCGGGTTCACGTCGACGCCGCGGCCGCTCGATGGCATTCCCCCGTTCGTGTGGCATGCGTCGATTCGCAGCCCACAGGTCGCCGAACAGGCCGCGTACTACGGCAACGGGTTCTTCCACAACAACATCTTCTGGCCGATGGAACACGTGAAGCGGATGGTGTGGCACTACCGCGAGCGCTTCGAGTACTACGGCCACGGGCGCGCCGACGAAGCGATCGTGGGGCTCGGCGGGCAGGTGTTCGTGCGAAAGAACTCCCAGGACGCCATCCGCGAATTCCGGCCGTACTTCGATAAGGCGCCGGTGTACGGCGGTGGCCCGTCGCTCGAGGACTACATGGCGATGACGCCGCTGACCGTGGGGAGCCCGCAGCAGGTCATCGAACGGTACGCGGCGATGCGCGAACACGTGGGCGACTACCAGCGGCAGCTCTTCCTGATCGACCATGCGGGCCTGCCGCTCGATGTCGTGCTCGAACAGATCGAGATCCTCGGGACCGAAATCGTGCCGGAGCTCCGGAAGCTGAACGCGAAGAACCGCCCGCCGCACGTGCCCGACGCGCCCACGCACGAATCACTCAAGGCGAAGGCACAGGCGAACGCTCACCCCTAGCCCCTCTCCGCACCACGGTGGGCCAGGGGTTTCCTGTGTGTGCCGTGCGTGACAGGTCCTGACCCTCGTACCGTCCTCGAGGCTCCGCGGTCGTGCCCGGGCGGGTCAGTTCAAGGTGAGTGTGGGAGCGGGTGCGTATTCGAGCAGTGGCTCGTGGGCGGGGGCCCGGTGGGCCACCGAGCGGCCCTGTGCCTCGATGCGCTGTGCGTGACCTTCCAGCAGGGCGGCGATTTCGAGGAGTTCGTCGGCGTCGGGTACTGCGAGAAAGGCCTGGACCAGCGCGACCAGGTGCGGCCAATCGCCCGGGATCCCGGCGCCGAGCAGTCTGCGCTCGGCCTGCCACGCGCGCCCGAGTTCGACAAGCGCTTCCAACGACGGGTCTTCGTCGCAGGGGTGGTCGCCTGTCTGCCAGTCGTTCAGCCAGGTGAGGATGCGCGCGCGGCGCCGGCGGGCCTCCGCTGCGGGCGAAAGGAGCCGGAGCCAGCGCGGCTCAGACATCTTCGCCGCTTTCGGGGTACATCTGCTGCTGGCGGCGCAGTTCCTTCTCTTCGGGACTCGAAAAGGTGTCCATCTGTGCGTCGATGATTGGCGACTCGGAGGTGACCGGGGCGTCGGGGCTGTCGAGCTGGTACGCCTCGAGGGTCTCTTCGTCGAAGTCCATGACGATCTGTTCGCCCTGGATGGAGAGCACCGACCCGATGCTGAGCCAGTAGTCGCGCTTCATCGGCGCATCGACCTTGAAGGCGTCGGTGGTAGTTTCCTTCACGGTGCCGAGTTCGTGGGTGTCGCGAGTAATGACGTGCTGGCCTTCGCGCGGGGTCATGCCGAGGGACGATTCGGGTCGTCGCGGCGATGTCATGGGAGGCTCCTTCGCCCGTGTGCGGGCCATGCCAGTGTCGCGGCCGGCGCACCGCGGGCTGCATCAATCGCTCGCAGGCGCGGTATCGGTTCCGTAGCAGAGGGTGGCGCGGGGGCTTCTTGCGCAGTGCCGGGGGGCCCACCACACTTTCGAACGATGCCCCGCCTGTTGCTGGCTACGAACAACCCGGGCAAAGTGCGCGAGTTCCGCCGCCTGCTCGACGGCGTTCCGTTCGAGATTGTGACGCCGGCGGACCTCGGGATTTCGCTGGACGTCGACGAGAACGGCAGCTCGTACGCGGAGAACGCGACGATCAAGGCGCGGGCCTACGCGAAGGCGGGCAACTGCTACGCACTCGCCGACGACTCCGGCATCGAAGTCGATGCGCTGGGCGGCAAACCCGGCATGTACTCCGCGCGCTACGGCGGGCCGGGCCTCGATGACGAAGGCCGGACGCGGCTGCTGGTGCGCGAACTCGAAGGGGTGCCGGACGAGCGGCGAACGGCCCGGTATCGCGCGGTCGTCGCGGTTTCCGATCCCGAGGGCAACGTGCGGACGTTCGAAGGGACGTTCGAGGGGCGCATCGGGCACGAGTTTCGCGGCGAACGCGGCTTCGGCTACGACCCGGTATTCGTGACAGCCGACGGCCGAACGGCCGCCGAACTTACCGACGAGGAGAAGGACGCGGTGAGCCACCGCGGAAAGGCGGTGCGCGCCGCGGCCGAATACCTGCGGAGCCTCGCGCAATGAGCCTCGCGAAGTCGGCGGCGGTGCTGCTCACCACTGCGGTGCTGGCGCCGGTGGTTGCCGCGTGCGGCGGCGGCAGCAACTTCCCCGACCCGCCGGAGTGCGTCGAACCCACGCCGACACCGGAGCGCCGCGACGAACGGTCGAACCCCGGGCTGGCCTACCTCGTGGTGCTGGATAACGGGATCAAGGAACTCCGGGAGCTAACGGACGAGTTCGAACTCCGCTGGCCGGGGCAGCGCTTCTCGAGCCGCCGCGAGTTCCGCGAGGAGTTCGTGGTGTACGCCGGCCGGAGCGCCTGCCTCGCGGAAGCGCTCATGGAACTGGAACCGGGCGACCCCGAGCGCCTCACCGAGTTCGATGGCATGGTGGACGCCGCGCTCGAACAGTACCTCGGTGTGCTGGAGCGGGGCCGTGAAGCCGTGCGCAAGCGGAACGTCTCGAAATACCGCGAGTTCCACCGGGACCTGGACGATGCGTACACCCGGCTGGAGGGCCTGATGCAGCAGGTGCCCCGCTGAGGCACACGCGAAACCAGTAGCCGAAAGCCGAGAGCCGCCTAGTTGCCGCCGCCGACGTTCGCTGCCAGCGGGTTGCGCAGCGGGATGTCGTCCGGCTCGGGCACGTTCGGGACGGCGCGTTCGGCCTGTGGCATGGGCTTCGGGTACCAGTGGTCCTCGAACTCGCTGAACTTGTCGCGCAGCATCGGGATGACCTTCTCGGCGAACATCTTCGTGTTGTAGAAGGCCACGTCGCGCGGCATCGAACCCATCTGCAGCAGGACCATGAGGTGGCCCACGTTCAGGCCATCGGCGAGGTCGTTGAGGCGCTCGGCGACGGTGGTGGGGCTGCCGGCGATGACGTAGCCCTGCTCGACCAGGTTCTCCCATGTGAGCTGCATGCGGGCGCGCTGGGCGGCGAGTTCGAGCTGGCTCTTGATGCCCGCCTTCACGGTCCGGTTCGTGCGATACCCGGGAGCGTCGGCGAACCCGGGATAGACGTGGAGGCAGCGGTTGTAGAAGTAGTCGATGTGCTGGGCGTAGATCTCCTTCGCCTCGGCGTCGGTTTCGGCGACACAGACGACCTGTGCGAAGCCGGCGTGGTACGGGTTCGGCTCCTTGCCCATGTCGCGCATGCGCTGCCAGAAGCCGTCCATGATTGCCTTGCCGCGGAGATAGCCGGAGTACGACAGGTAGGAGTAGAGGTAGCCCATGTCGGCGCACCACTCCCACGTTTCGATGGAACCGCCGCCCGGGATCCAGATCGGCGGGTGGGGCTGCTGCAGCGGCCGGGGCCACGGGTTCATGTAGCGAATCTGCGTGTATTTCCCGTTGAACGTCGAAACGCCCTTATCGGTCCACGCCTGCTTGATGAGATCGTGCGCCTCGTAGTAGCGCTCGCGAAGCTGTGCGCCGGGCACGCCATAGGCGAAGTTCGTGTCCATCGACGTGCCGACCGGGAACCCGGCGATAAGCCGCCCGCCCGAGAGGACGTCGAGCATCGCGAACTCTTCAGCGACGCGCAGGGGCGGGTTGTAGAGCGCGATGGAGTTG
>CAZWBW010000156.1:0-3743 GCA_964632355.1 uncultured Anaerolineaceae bacterium
TAACCATCTTCGCGCCGTCCTTCGCGATGCCCTCGTTCTCGTACTGCTTGCCCACCATGAAGCCGGTGATGTTCTGCAGGAACACGAGCGGCACCTTTCGCTGGGCGCAGAGTTCGATGAAGTGCGCGCCCTTGAGCGCACTCTCGCTGAACAGGATGCCGTTGTTCGCCACGATGCCGACCGGGAACCCCATGAGCCGCGCGAACCCACAGACGAGCGTCGCGCCGTACCGCGCCTTGAACTCGTGAAACCGCGAGCCATCGACCAGCCGCGCGATCACCTCCCGCACGTCGTACGACTGCCGGTAGTCGGCCGGGATGATGCCGTACAGTTCCTCAGGGTCGTGTACCGGCTCCTCCGGCTCCGTCACCTCCCACGGCACATACCGGCGGCGCGGGACGTTCGCCATGATGCTTCGAACGATCTCGAGCGCATGCCCGTCGTCCTCCGCAAGATGGTCGGCGACGCCGCTGATCCGCGTGTGTACATCCGCGCCGCCGAGCTCCTCAGCGGTGGTCACTTCGCCCGTGGCCGCCTTCACCAGCGGCGGCCCGCCGAGAAAGATGGTGCCCGTGCCGCGAACGATGACCGTCTCGTCGCTCATCGCCGGCACGTACGCGCCGCCGGCGGTGCACGAACCCATGACCGCCGCTACCTGGTAAATTCCCTTCGCGCTCATCCTGGCCTGGTTGTAGAAGATGCGGCCGAAGTGGTCGCGGTCCGGGAACACGTCGTGCTGGAGCGGCAGGAACGCTCCTCCCGAATCGACCAGGTAGATGCACGGCAGGTGGTTCTGTTCCGCGATTTCCTGGGCGCGAAGATGCTTCTTGACGGTCAGCGGATAGTACGTGCCGCCCTTTACCGTCGCGTCGTTCGCGATGATCACGCATTCGTGACCGGCGACCACGCCGATCCCCGTGACGATGCCGGCGCTCGGGACGTCCTCGTCGTAGACGCCGTCGGCAGCAAGCGGGCTGAACTCCATGAAGGTCGTCGCCGGGTCGATGAGACGCTGGATCCGCTCGCGCGCCAGCAGCTTGCCTCGTTCGCGGTGGCGCTTCACGTTCGCTTCGCCGCCGCCCTGCATCACGCGGTCCAGCCGCGCACGGAGTCCGGCCGCGAGCGCCAGGTTCGTCTCCCGGTTTCGCTTGTACTCCGGGTCCCGGATGTCGACGTGCGTGGGGAGCACCGGCGTGTCGTGCCAGCCCGCCGCGCCCATGTCAGGCGCCCTCCGCAGCGCCCTGCACCCGGGCCAGTTCCTCGTTCGCTCGCTCGATCACGGTCGCCAGTACACGTTTCGCCACCGCCAGGTCCTCCTCGGGGATGCCGCCGTACAGCCGCGCGCTGATGTCCGAGATACCATCGCGGATCTCGCGGAACTTTGCCTCCCCTGCGGGAGTCAGCGACAGCATGCCCTCCGCCTGCCGCTCGGCCTGTCCGGTCTCCAGCACCTGCCGAACCGCCGCATCGACGGCTTCAGCTTTCACCTTCAGCCCGTGCATCATGTCCCGGGTGAGTTGTGGTTGGTCGAGCGTGCCTCCCGCGAGCGCGAGGCGATTCAGCACGACCCACTGGTGGAAGTCGGTTCCGGTCCGTTCGAGCAGCACGTCGAGGACCGCGCGTGTGGCCTTCTCCGCCTGGCCGATGTCCTGTCCGGTGAGGGTGGGTGCAGACGTCATTCTTCGTTGTCCTTTCCCTGTGACGGTGCGAGCAACACCGCCAGTTCTCGCGTGAGTGCTCTCGTGCGTTCGGATGTCGAGCCCCCGAGCGGCGCCGTTAGTTGCTCCAGCAGGTCGTGCACGATGCCGATCGCCTCCTGGGCGACCTTCTTGCCCCGGTCGGTGAGCGCCAACTGGACCGCGCGGGTGTCCGCCGGGTGCTCCGTCCGGGTCAGGAGGCCGTCCGCTTCGAGCGCGCGGGCCAGCTTCGAAACATAAATCGGCTCGAGCCCAACGTGGTCGGCGAGCTCCCGCTGGCTCGGGCGAAGCCCGGCTCGGTCCATCCCGTACAGCGACGCCAGCACCGTGTACTGCGCGTGCGTCAGCCCGAGCGGCGCCAGTGCCCGGTCGACGGCAACGCGCCATTTCATCGCGAGCCGCCATACCAGGAACCCCGGGGTTGGCGTTTCGGGGAACCACGTCATGGTCGGAAACTGTACATGGCAACCATGTACATGGCAAGTATATTGCGCAGGAGAATTCACTTTCGCCGGGTCCGGGGTTAGCCGGCAGTCAGCGCCTGGAGTTCCGCCTCGAGCTCCGCGGACGTCAGGCTCCCGGGCGCCATCCCCTCCCGCGCCATCCGGTTCGCGACGATCTGCAGAACGCGGTTCACCGGTGTTGGCACACCGTGCAGCTTCCCGAGCAGCACGATTTCGCCGTTGAGGTAGTCCGCCTCGGTGCTGCCGCTCCCGCGCGCCAGGCTCTGCCATGTGCTCCCGCCGCCGCGCGGCTTCCCGCCGATGGGCGCCACCTGCAGGTGATTGCCGCGGCGCTCGAGGTCCTCCTCCCGGGTCGCGAAGTCGATACCCGCCGCGCGGTAGCACGCGATCGCCTCTTCCCGTGCCCTTCGCGACCAGTCGCGCGCCTCGGGCGCACTGCCGAGCGCGGCCTCGACGGCATTCCCGAGGTTCAGCAGCAGCTTCGTGTACTTCCAGCGCATGATCTTCGGCTCGGGGCGCGCTTCGAAGGTGGCCGCCCGCAGCGCTGCCGTGAACTCCTCACAGAAGGCGTCGGCTCCCTGCGGGTATCGGCCCGTGTCGAGAATGCCCGGCGCGCCTGCCGAGTTCGCCTGCACCACGCCCGGCTCGAGGTGGGTCGCCGGGAGCACCACGTGCGTGCCGTACACGTTGTCGAACCGCCGGGCGGCCATCCGCTCGTTCTCTACCCCGTTCTGGGCGCAGACGATCGGCGTTGAAGGAGGCGCTACGGCTTCCAGTTCGTGGAGCGCTGGCAGCGTGTGCTGCGTCTTCATCGCGAGAACCACCGCGTCGTCCGGCCCGAAAGTAAGTTCGCGTGGGCTCCCGACCGCCGGGATGGGCAGCCGTACCGTCTCTTTCGGTGACTGTAGTTCGAGCCCCTGTTCGCGGATCGCCTCCAGGTGCGCGCCCCGCGCGATGAGCACGACATCGTGCCCGGCCTGGAACAGCCGCGCGCCGATCACGCCCCCAACTGCCCCCGCTCCATAGATGATGAACCGCACTACTGTCCCTCCCGTTCGTGCCAGGCTGCCAGCAACTCCGCCTCGTGGTCCGAGTCGAGCCCGGCCGCCAGCGGCCGCTCGACTTCCTGCCGCCATTCGAGCGTGTCCGCGATGGTCTCCCCGAGCGGACGCGTTTGCAGCCCGTCGCGCAGTGCCTTCTCGATGCTGGCCGAATGCACGCCGGCGAACTGCTTCGGCACCCACAACGGCAACTGTCCCGTTCGCCCGAGCTTCTGTTCGAGCAGGAACTCGTCGGGTACCCACGTGAAGAACGTGTCGCCGCCGGTGACGCGTCGCGCCGTTTCGAGGCACTCCCCCCACGTGAGCGGCTTCGCGGGACCTGTCACGTTGTAGATGCCAGCCGCGCGCCATTCGATGAGCCGCAGCGCGAACTCGGCGAGGTCCCGCGCATCGATGAACTGCATCGGCGCATCCGGCGAACCGGGCGCGAGCATCTCCCCCCCGCGTGCCGCGCGAATCACCCAGTACGTGAATCGGTCGGTCGGGTCGAACGGCCCGACGATGTAGCCCGGCCGCAGGAT
>CAZWBW010000157.1:0-3704 GCA_964632355.1 uncultured Anaerolineaceae bacterium
CCCGGTCGCCTGCCACGTCGGCGAATGGGACCAGGTCGAGCAGCTCGCGGAACGCGCCTACCAGGAGTTCGGCAAGGTCGACATCCTCGTGAACAACGCGGGCATGTCGCCCCTCTACGACCACGTCAGCAATGTGACCGAGGCCCTCTACGACAAGGTCCTCGACGTGAACCTCAAGGGGCCGTTCCGGCTCACAGCGATCGTGGGCACGCGCATGGCCGAGGGCGACGGCGGCTCGATCATCTTTGTGTCGAGCACCGGCTCGCTGCATCCCCGCGCCCACATCATCCCCTACGCGGCCGCCAAGGCCGGCATCAACGCGATGACCGTCGGCTTCGCCCATGCCTTCGGCCCGAAGGTTCGCGTGAACTGCATCATGCCCGGCCCCTTCCTGACCGACATCTCGAAGGCCTGGGACATGGAGGCGTTCCAGGAGCGCGCGAAGCGCGACATCTTCCTCGGCCGTGGCGGCGAACCGCACGAGATCGTCGGCGCTGCGCTCTACTTCGCCTCCGACGCCTCGACCTACACGACCGGCGTGGTGCTTCCCATCGCCGGTGGCGGCGTGGGCTAGCCCCGGTTCGAACCCGAACGTCAAACGGCCGGTGCAGCTCGCACCGGCCGTCTTGGATTCCTACGAAGCCGCGAAGCTCAGTCCGCGGAAGCGGCCCTCACCATCGCCCGGACTTCGTCGACCGACCGCCCCGCGAGTTCCTTCACGACACCGGCGTTCACCCAGTACTCCGGGCCGATGAGCGTCTGCCCGTCGAGCCGGTACTGCCCGTACGGCGCCGCGCTATACCATTCCATGGTGCCCTGGCGCTGGATGAACAGCACGTATGTCTCGCCGACCTGGAGCAGCTCAATGCCTTCGATCACGTAGGCAACGCCATCTTTAACCCCGCCGCTTTGGAAAAGGGGAATCACGTCCCCTGCGTTCAGACGGTCGCTACTGCCGTTGGCCAGCACCTCCGAGATTCGGAACTGGTACACCGTGATGTTCGGCCGGCCGTCATCGGGCCACTCCACCGGTCCTTGTCGCCCATGCTTCGGGTGGCCCGGCGGTGGCCAGTCTGAGGCCGGCGTCTGCTCCTCGATGGCCGGCCTCGGGACCCCCGGTATATCGCGGTTCCCCCAGATCTCGGCTGACTCGACGGTTCCAACGACCACGTCCGGGGTGAGCTCCAACAGGTTCGCGAGCGACTTGACGGCATGCAGATTGAAGTACGCCTGGCCGATCACTTGCGTTGGGACGGGGGAAACACTTGACCGGGAGGAAGCTGGATGACCAGAAATAGCTTGTCTAGAGATAGTTTGTCGGCTCAAGTCGTCGCGCGGGATATCAGAGGATGCATCGCTCCTCGCGAAGGCGACTATCAGTGCAGCGAAGGTCGCCAGGCTACTGATGAGGATAATAGGCAGGCGCAATCTCGTAATTTTGGTTGTTAGTGCCCGGGGTGCGCATCGGATGGGCTGGTCGACGAAAACAACGCAATGAATGCCACCACGGCGACGATCACCCCGCTCGCGATTTCCCGTATCGTACTCCTTCCGAGCATGGTCTACCTCCCCCATCTTGATGGCGCACACGATACCATGAAAGATGTGAATAGCAAGGAGTGGAGAGGTCTATATCTGGGGCAGCGAAGAAGCACTTCGCGCGAACCCTTACCCTCGCGCCGCGCGCTCTGGCGATACCGGCACCGCCGCCGAGAGCTCCGCGCGCTGTGCCGGCCCGCGCGAAATCGACGCGAGCCTCCGGCCCGCAACCAGCAGCGCGAGCGTGCTGAGCACGAGGATCGCCGCCCCGAGGACGAATAGGCCGGGCCGGATGCCGATCCCGGCGACGAGCACACCCGCGAGGATCGACCCAAGCGGGATGAGCCCCCGGTCGAGGCTAAGCAGCGACATCACCCGGCCGTGCATCTCCGGCGTGCTCTGCTCGAGCAGGATGCCGTTCGTGAACGCCATGTACGTCACCGTCATGCTCCCTGCCAGCGCCAATAGCACCGCCGTCCCGATGACCGTCTCCTGCAGCGAAACCGCCACCAGCGCGCCGCCGAACACCAGCATGTTGATGATGAGCTGCAGCCCTGGCCGCGCGCTCGACTTCGTCGCTACGACCAGCGATCCCACGAACGCACCGACGCCCGTCGCACCCGCGAGGAAACCCACGCCCGAGTCGCCGAGGTCCAGCGTCTCCTTCGCGAGCAACGGTACGAACACCTGCTGGTAGGGGAAGCCGAACACGAACAGGATGAGCGCCAGCCCCGTGACCCAGAGCAGCGTCGGGTTCGCCGCCACATACCCGAAACCCTCCTGCAGGTCCTCGAAGATGCCCGTCTCCTTTCGAACCGTGACTTCCCCGGGGATGCGCATCGCCCACGTCGTGAGGATGACGAGCACGTAGATGCCGGCGGTCACGAGGTACACGCCGCCCACATCGAACGGGATGAGTAGCAGGCCCGCGATACTCCCGCCGCCAATGCGCATGAAGCTCAGCGCCGTCGAGTTCAGCGCGACCGCGTTCAACAGGTCCTCCCGCGGCACCGTCATCGGGATGATCGACTGCCGCACGGGCTGGTTGAACGCCATCGCCGTCCCTGCCACGAAGGCGGTTACGAACACCTGCCACGTCTCGATGAACCCCGCCGCGACGGCAACGCCGAGGAAGAGGTGCGTACCGAATGTGACGAACTGCGTCGTCATCAGCACCTGTTTTCGGTCCGAGCGGTCTGCCACAGCTCCCGCGATGAGCCCGAACAGGAGAATCGGGAGCAGACGCACCGCCACCACGAGCGACAGCATCAGCGCCGAGTCGGTCAGTTCGAGGATCAGGACCGCTCGCGCGACCTGGTCCATCCACAGAGTTGCTGAATGCCCGGTCTGCCCGAGCCAGAGGTAGCGGTAGTTGCGGTGGCGCAGTGCCCGGAACGTTGTCGTCGCGATAGGGAGCGCCATGCGCGAACACTACCCTTACGCGAGCGTCAGGTCGAGACGCCCCGCCGAATTGCGCGTTCCCCTGCACACGGGGAGAATCGCCCGCGTGCTGGCGCGGGTCCTCAGCTGTGCGGTCGTTGGCCTCGAAGGCGAACTCGTCGAGGTCGAAGTCGATATCTCGCGCGCCCAGAACCCGACGACCACCATCGTCGGCCTTCCCGACGCCGCCGTGCAGGAATCGAAGGAGCGCGTCCGCTCGGCGGTGCGGAACAGCGGGCTGACCTGGCCGTTCAACAGCCGCGTCACGGTCAACCTCGCGCCCGCGGACCTGCGCAAGGAAGGCCCCGCCTACGACCTCCCCATCGCCGTCGGCGTCCTCATCGCCAGCGGACAAATCGTTGCCGACATCTCGGACGCCGTCTTCATCGGCGAACTCGCCCTCACTGGAGATGTCCGTTCCGTTCGTGGCGTGCTCCCGATGGTTGCGCTCGCGAAGGCCCGCGGCGCCACCCGGGCGTTCGTGCCAGCAGTTAACGCCGCTGAGGCCGCGCTGGTCGCCGATCTGAAGGTTTACCCGGTCGAGAGCCTCTCGAGCCTCGCTGCCCACCTGCTCGGCGCGAGCGAGATCGAACCTGCCCGGCCTGTGCCGCCGGCCCCACCGGAGTTCCCGCCGGGCACCGACTTCGCCGACATCGTCGGGCAGGAGCACGCCAAGCGAGCGCTCGAAGGGGCGGCCGCCGGCGGACCTAACCTGGTAATGCGTG
>CAZWBW010000158.1:0-3502 GCA_964632355.1 uncultured Anaerolineaceae bacterium
GAAGAGCTCTCGTGGGGCTGCGCGGGCATCGCGCTCGCCATCAACTCCACGGGGCTTGCAGCTGCCGCTATCGCCGCCACCGCTTCGCAGGACCAGCGCGAGCGGTGGATGCCGGCGATCAGCTCCGACGCGAACACCGTCCGTCTCGGCGCCATGTGCCTCACCGAGCCGGATGCCGGTTCCGATGTCGCGAACATCCAAACCACAGCGACAAGAGACGGCGACGAGTATGTCCTCAACGGCGAGAAGCAGTTCATCACCAACGGCAACATCGCCGACCTCCATGTTGTTTTCGCGACCGAGGACCGTTCGAAGGGCTGGGGCGGGATATCCGCGTTCGTTGTGCCAAAAGGCACTCCGGGGCTCGAAGAAGGCACCACCTGGAAGAAGATGGGTATTCGCGCTTCGCATACCGCGAACGTGGTCTTCAACGATTGCCGCATCCCGGCCGAGTACAAGCTCGGGGGGCCAAGCAAGAGCGGCGGCTCCGCCGGCCCTGGAGCGATGGGCGCACTGATGACGCTCGAACGAACACGGCCGGTGGTCGGCGCCTATGCCGTCGGTATCGGTCGCGCTGCCTACGAGTACGCTCTCGACTACGCGAAACAGCGCGTCCAGTTCGGCAAGCCCATCATCAAGAACCAGGGCATTGGCTTCATGCTCGCCGACATGGCGATGTCGGTGGACTCGGCCCGCATGATGGTGTGGCGGGCCGCCTGGATGGCCGGGGCGAACGTCCCCTACCTGCAAGCCGAAGGCTCGATGGCGAAGTGCTTCGCTTCCGACATGGCGATGAAGGTCACGGTCGACGCTGTGCAGGTCCTCGGCGGGCAGGGGTACATGCGCGAACACCCGGTCGAGAAGTGGGTTCGCGACGCCAAGATCTTCCAGATCTTCGAAGGCACGAACCAGATCCAACGGCTCGTTATCTCCCGCGCACTCGAAGCGCTCCCGCCTCGGAGCTAGCGGGCGGAAAGCCGTGGACGCTCGGCGGCCCGGGCAGGTCGTCATCCTCAACGGCGCGCCGCGCTCGGGGAAGTCGAGCATCGCCGCGGTCATCCAGGAGACCTTCGACGGACCCTGGATGAGCCTCGGCGCCGATACCGCCATTCTCGCGATGGCTCCACCGCGCTACCGGCCGGGCATCGGCCTCCGGCCCGGCGGCGAACGCCCGGACCTTGAGGAATTCGTCGTGCGCGCCTACGCCGCGCTCTTCGATTCCATCGCCGCGCACAGCCGCCAGGGACTGAACGTTGTTGTAGATCTCGGGCTCCACGACGGCTACAGCGAACCGCGCGGCATCGCGGCGGACGGCGCTCGCCGGTTGGCCGGGTTACCGGTGCTGTTCGTCGGCGTTCGCTGCCCGGTCGGGGCGATCATGCAGCGCCGCGATGCCGGCCAGCCGGGCGGCGAACGGGCCTATGCCCGCAGCGGCCCGGGCGGCGAAATCCCGGGGCCTGTGCTGCGCTGGCAGGAGGCGGTGCATCGCCTAGGCCCCTACGACCTCGAAGTCGATACCTCGCTTCTCACTGCTGAAGAATGCGCCGCGGCCATCCGCGCCCGTCTGGATGCCGGCCCTCCCGGCGCCGCCTTCCACGCGCTGGCGGCACGCTGAGGTCTGCCGGGAGTCCAAGCCGCGTTGGTGCCGAGCGAGGAGTTTGCGACGAGGGTTCGGGAGAACCGCCCGGGGCCGGCTATTAGGTAGAGACGACACGACCGGTGGAGGGCGTATCCTTCACCCGGCGGGAACTCCGCAGCGCATCCTCCAAATCCCCTCTACGCGTGAAGAGTTGGAAAGCGCTGCCTAGCTCTTCTCCTCCAGCCACGCGTTGAATTTCGGTTCCCGCTTCTCGCGGAACGCCGCGACGCCTTCCCGCGCATCCGGGTGGTGGTCGCTGATCGCCGTCTTCGCCGCGATGTCGTCGAGCGCGTGCGCGAACGTCATCTCCGCGGCGTTGTACACGGTACGCTTCAGCAGCCGCATCGCGACCTGCGGTCCGTTCGCCAGCTCCCGCGCGAGCTCCATCGTGCGCTCCTCCAGTTCGGCGTCGGGCACGACCTCGTGCACCAGCCCCAGTTCCTGTGCTTCCGCCGCGGAGACGATGCGCTTCCGCATCAGGAAGTCCATCGTCTTCGCTACACCGATGAGCTGAACCAGGAGGAACTGCCCGCCCTCGTCCGGGAGCAGCCCGAACCGTAGCGTGGCGCTGCCCAGCCGCGCGCTTCCCGCCGCCAGGCGGAAGTCGCATGCCAGCGCAAGCGAAAGCCCGGTCTGGATTGCGATGCCGTTGATTGCGGCGATGGTCAGCTTGTCGAGGTTTCGCACAGCCACGTTCAGCGCCTGCGAAATGGTCCGCAGCCCCTCATACGTTCCGATCGGGTTGTGGTGCCCCGGGAAGATCTCGGGGACCAGCGTCTGCGCTCCCTCGGGTTGCGGCCGCCCGGTAATGTCGTCGCCGGCCGAGAATGCGCGTCCGCTCCCCGTGAACACGACGACCCGCACGCGGTCGTCCATCTGTGCCTGTGCGAGCGTCTCGATGAGGTCGCGCTTCATCGGCTGGGTCATGCCGTTCAGCCGCTCGGGCTGGTTGAACGTGATGCGCACGATGCCGGGTTCGTGCATCGTCACTTCGAACCCGCGGAAGTTTCCTGTCGCCAACATTGCCTGTTCCTCGCTTGCGAAGTGCCCGCAGCATGGCAACTTCGCTCGCCGCGAGGCAAGCCCGGCGCTACCGCGCTCCACCAACGCTCCAGGGGGAACCGTACTCCTGGATTACCCGAACGCCTCGAGCCGTCCCTTCAATCCAGCGAGAAACCGGCCCGCCTCCAGCCCGTCCATCGCCCTGTGGTCGAAGCTCAGGCATACGTTCATCATCCAGCGCACAGCAATGCTGTCGTCGTCGCGGACAACCGGCCGCCGCACCGCTCGTTCCATCGTCACGATGGCGACCTGCGGGTAATTCACGATCGGCTTCGAAGCGATAGACCCGAACGCCCCCGTGTTGTTCACGGTGAACGTCCCGCCTTCGATGTCCTCGACCCGCAGGTTCCGCTGGTGGGCGCGCTGGACCAGGTCGGCGATGCGTTTCGCGAGCCCGCCGACGCTCAGGTCGCCCGCCCCGTGCACGACCGGTGTCACCAGCCCGTGCTGGGTCGCCACCGCGATCGCGATGTTGAGGTCGCGGTACTGCCGCAACTCCTCCCCCTCCCACCGCGCGTTCAGCATGGGGAACTCACGCAGCGTCTCGCAGACGGCCGCGGTGAAGTACGGCAGCAGCGTCAGTTCGACCCCTTCCTGCCGTTCGAACCGCTCCTTCTCGCGGTTTCGAAGGTTCACAAGCCCCGTCACATCCGCCTCGACCATCGTCCACGCCTGCGGCGCCTCGAGGTTCGAACGACGCAGGTGCTCGGCGATGGTCCGACGCGTCGGCGACAGTTCGACGACTTCGAACTGCCCGGCGGCACCGCTAGCAACCTGCTCGCGTGCTGGGGCCGTCTTCTC
>CAZWBW010000159.1:0-3379 GCA_964632355.1 uncultured Anaerolineaceae bacterium
TTCAGCTCTTCGAGGATCTCCGCGCGGTGTTCGCCCGGGCGTGGAGCGCGCCGGCGCAGTCGCCATGGCGACTTCTGCAGCCGCGCCGGCCCCGCCGGGAGTTCATAGCGCCGGTTCCCGTCGTCGACTTCGACGAAAAAGCCGCGGCCCCGGAAATACGGGTCTTCGAAGAGGTCTTTCGTGCTGTTCAGCGGCGCCGAAAGGAGCCGAGCGGCCTGGGCCTCCTTCCATGCCTGCCGTTTGCCGCGCGAGTAGATCCACCCGAACACCGCCGCATCCACCAGCGCACGGAAGTCCGGGTTCGTCGGCGCCTCCGGCCGATCGAGCTCCGGGTTCTCGAGCTCCGGTGGGTTACCCAACAACCTCCGGAGGCGCGGCATATCGCTCGCACGCACCGCCATCTCGAGGTAGCCGTCTGCCGCCGGGAGCACGCCCGTAACGAACCCGGATTCCCCCGCCGATTGCGGGCGCCGGGTGACCTGCCCATTCGTGAACTGGTACGCGTTCACCGTCGCGTGTCGCCGGTCCGCGCTGGTGAGGAGCGTTTCGAAGATGGCGATGTCCACGTGCTGGGGCGGCAATCCACGCCGCACGCCGAACAGCAGCCCGGCCGCCGCCACCGACGCCGATGCCCCCGCCTGGATGAGCGCCGCGGTCCCGGCCATCTTGAGCGGCTCCCTGTCCGCAAGGCCGGTGCTGTACATCTCCCCGCCCATCGCGTACAGGACGAGGTCGCTTCCCTTCCAGTCGCGGTACGGCCCCGATTGCCCGAAGTTCGAGATCGAGATCAGCGAAACGTTGGGGTTCGCCGAACGAAGCACGTCGAGCCCACATCCCAACCGATCCAGCGTGCTCGGCGCATAGCTCTCGACGACGAGGTCGGCGGTGGCGACCAGCTCAAGCAACGTCTCCCGGTCGCCGGCGGACTTCAGGTCGAGTTCGATGCTCCGTTTGTTGCTGTTCAGGTATGCGAACGTCGCTGATTCCGGGCCTTGGGCATCGTCGGCGAACAGGGGCCAGAGCTGCCGGCCGGGCTCACCGCCCGGGCGCTCAATTTTGATGACATCGGCGCCGTAGTCTGCCAGGAGCTTTGTGGCGTAGGGGCCCGCGATGTACTGGGTGAGATCGAGCACCCGAAAATCTGCGAACGCACCTCGATGGGGGCTGCCCTGTTCGCCAGGGCGTTCGTCGTGCCGCAGGTTCATTCCACTTCCTCTCCGCACCGCTCCCCGAAACTGCTGACGCCTCGAGCCTATCGCGAGGTGGCCCAAGGCGCTGGCAGTCCAGGGAGGGAACGTAAGGGTCGAGTGAGCTACCCGATGACGCCCGCGTCCCTCAGCTTCGCGAGCGACTCGTCGTCGAGCGACAGTTCCTCCCGCAGGATGGCGTCGGTGTGCTCGCCCAGCACCGGCGGCGCGGTGATCGTCACGGGGTCGGCGTGGAGCCGAACTGCGTGGCCCGGCAGCCGCGTCTCTCCCCGGACGGGATGCTCGACGGTCGCGATGGCCCCCCGCTCCTGCAGGTGCCGGTTCTCAAAGATGTCCTTGCTGTCGAACACTGCCGAGGCAGGGACGCCCGCGGCGCCGAGTTCGTCCATCGCCTCCCACTTCGTCCGCTCGCGCGTCCACTTCTCGACTTCGGCGTACAGTTCGTCGCCGTGGGCCAGCCGGGATTCGCGCGTCGCGAACCGCGGATCCGACGCCAGTTCGGGGCGCCCAATCGCCTTCAGGACCCTCGCGAACAGGTCGTCCGTCGGCGCAGTCATCTGGACCCAGTCGGACGGCCCGAACGGCTTGCAGGGATAGATATCCGTGGGCGGCGTCATGCGGTTGCCCCGCCGTCCAACCACGCCGTTGGGCTGGTTCTCCCAGCCCACGAGCGTCGACCGCACGAGATTCAGCATCGCTTCCTGCATCGACACCTCGACGAGCTGCCCTTCGCCCGTCCGCAGCCGGCGAACCCACGCGGCCATCACACCTGCCGCCCCGGTGACGCCCGAGACCGCATCGGACACGACGTAGCCGGCACGGATCGGCGGGCCGTCCGCGAACCCCGTCACGCTCATCGCGCCACTCGCCGCCTGCGTCACGGGGTCGAAGGCGCGCTGCGAACTGTACGGACCGGTGAGGCCGAACCCCTTGATGGTGCAGTAGATGATGCCCGGGTTGATCTTCCGCAGCGTCTCGTAGTCGAGCCCAAGCCGTTCGGCCTGGCCCACCGCGAAGTTCTCGATGACCACATCGAACCGGGGAACGAGCTTGTAGAAAATCTCCCGCCCTTCGGGCGAGCGCAGGTCCAGCGCCAGCGACCGCTTGTTGTGGTTGTTGGCGAGGTGCAGCGGGCTTTCGAACTGGGGCGCACTTGCCGGCAGGGGCGCGTCCACCTTCACAACGTCCGCTCCCAGCCATGCAAGCATCTGCCCACACAGGGGCCCGGATTCGAACTGACTGATGTCGAGGACTCTCATCCCCTCAAGCGCGCTCATCTACAACTCCTGCACCTGTCTGCGGTCGCTGCTTGTGGACTCCGACACCGCCAGTTCGAGTAGCGGCAGGAGCCCCCGGTCGTGTGGGTTCGGTCCGATATACGGCCGGACGGCGAGCAACCGGCCGGAAGTCGGCGTCTCCTCGGGCCGGTCGTCGACAAACGTCAGGTAGGTGGCGTCCGCGCGGATGTGGCTGCTCACCCAGCGCCCCTCCGCGTCGCGCACCTCCTTGTCATAAAACTCATCGACGAGATGCGTGACGCCATGGTCATCGCAGCGTTGCCGGGCGTAGTCGCCGCCGCCGGCGCTCCAAACAACGACGGTCGTGCCGCTCTCCCTCAGCGTGCGAAGCAGCGGCACGGCGTAGGGCCTGATCGACTCGCCTGTGAGCGAGTCGATCAGGGTCCCGTCCAGGTCGAAGACCCAGACCCGCGGTTGGGAGGGGGCAACCACGTTACGCGCGCCCTCGGCGCTCCCGGGCGATCTCATGGTGCCGCTTCATCATTTCGATGGCCTTCTTCTTGAGCTCCATCGGCGGCTCCGGGAGGATCACCGGGCCATCAGCGCGGCTCGGCAGGATGACCGTCGCGTTGCCCGGCGTGGTCACCTCGCCGCGCTGGTTGGTCATCCGGAAATCGATGTCGACGTAGTACCGGCCGTCTTCGATGCGCTTGTTCGTGACTTCGCCCGTGATGATCTGCGTGTCGCCGATGTAGTTGAACTTGCGCATCTCATCGTGCTGCCGGAACAGCCAGCCATCGTCGCCGATCCAGTCGGTCAGGAAGTGCGACGCCCAGCACTGGCGCATCACCCCGTAGTCGTAGGCCATCGGGTTGCCGATGGCCTGTGCCCACTCGGCCTCCCAGTGAACGCGCTGGGCCACGTCCGGGATGC
>CAZWBW010000160.1:0-3292 GCA_964632355.1 uncultured Anaerolineaceae bacterium
GTCGGTAGTGGTCGAGGATCAGCTCCCGGTACAGCTCGTCAAACTGCGGCTCGGGTATCGGCATTGCCGAACACCTCCTGCACCCGCTTCAGCGCCTCGACCAGCGCGTCGACCTCCTCCTCGGTGTTGTACACGTAGAAGCTCGCCCGGTTCGTCGCAGGCACCTCGAGCCGCCGCATCAGGAGCTGCGCGCAATGGTGCCCGGCCCGAATCGCCACCCCGTGGCCATCCACGATGGTGCTCACGTCGTGGGGGTGCGCGCCCTCGATTGTGAAGCTCACGGCACCGCCCCGGTCTTCGATGCGTCGCGGCCCGTGAACCCGCACGCCCGGCAGCGCCTCCAGCGCCTCGATCGCGTACTCCGTCAGCGCCATCTCGTGCGCCCGGACGTTCTCCATCCCCAGGTCCGCCAGGTAGTCGAGCGCTGCCCCGAACGCGATCACGCCGCCGATGTCCGGCGTACCGGCTTCGAACTTGTGCGGCCCTTCCGCCCACGTCGAGCCCTCGGGCCGAACGATCGAGATCATCTCCCCGCCCCCGAGGAACGGGTCCATCTCCGCAAGCAGCTCCTCGCGTGCCCACAACACCCCGACGCCCGTCGGGCCGAGCATCTTGTGGCTCGAAAACGCGAAGAAGTCGCACCCGAGTGCTGTCACGTCCACCGGCATATGCGGGGCGCTCTGCGCGCCGTCGACCAGCACCAGCGCCCCTGCCTTGTGCGCGATCTCCACCACGTCGGCGACCGGGTTTATCGTCCCGAGGACGTTCGACGCGTGGACCACCGCCACCAGTTTCGTTCGCGCGGTCACCGCCTCCCGCAGGTCGTCCAGGTCGAGATAGCCCTCGTCGTCGATCGCCACATACCGGAGCTGCGCACCAGTACGCCGCGCGAGGAGTTGCCACGGCACGATGTTCGAATGGTGCTCCATCGTCGTGAGCACAACCTGGTCGCCCTCGCCGACGTTGGCGTCGCCCCATGCGCGCGCCACGAGGTTGATCGACTCCGTGGCGTTCCGCGTGAACACGATCTCCTGCGGGTTCGAAGCGCCGATGTGCCGTGCCGCCTTCTCGCGTACCGCTTCGTACTGTTCAGTCGCCCGCACCGCCAGCGTGTGGATGCCGCGGTGGATGTTCGCGTTCGTGGTCTCGTAGTACCGGACCAGCGCGTCGATCACCTGTCGCGGCTTCTGCGTCGTCGCCGCGTTATCCAGGTAAACCAGCGGCCGCCCGTTCACCTGCTGCGATAGGATCGGGAAGTCCGCGCGAATCCTCGCTACATCCAGCGCCAGTGTCATCGCCCACGAACCTCCCGTTCACTTCGCAAGTTCAAACCGCCTCTAGGGCGCAGCCAGCCGCTCCTCCAGCGACGTGATCGCCTCGTCCCGGAGCTGCTGGTCCGGGATCCGGTCCACCACCTCGGCCAGGAAGCCGCTCACAAGCAGCTTCTCCGCCTCCAGCGGCGGAAGCCCGCGCGACCGCAGGTAGAACAGTTGCTCCTGGTCCACCGGGCCCGCCGTTGCACCATGCGACACCCGGATCACATCGTTCGTCAGGATCTCGAGCACCGGGTCGCTGTCCGCCTTTGCCTCCTTCGAAAGCAGGAGGTTGCGGTCTTCCTGGTTCGCGTCGGCGTTCTTCGCGCCGAGGCCCACGCGGGTAAGACCGTAGTACACCGCCCGCGAGGCGTCCTTCAGCGCCGACTTGAAGAGCAGGTCGCTCCGCGTGTCCGGGCCGATGTGATCCTGCAACGTGTAGAAGTCCGCGTGCTCTTTGCCGCGGCCCACGCCCAGCCCGAGCAACTCGCTGCTCGAACCCCGGCCGACCAGCGACGATTCGATGTGCGACTTCACCACGCGCCCGCCACCGACCACGCTCACCGACACCAGTTCCGAGTCGTGTTCCGTGATCGTTCGCTGCTTCGCGAACACCTGCGTGTTCGGGCCCCAGCGGTGCAGCGCACTGTAGTGCACCCGCGACGACGGCCCCGGCAGAATTTCGACCACCGGGAGCACCACGATGTCGCCCTCGCCCGACTTGTAGTCTTCGATGACACTGACTTCGCTGTTGGCGCTCGTCACGATGAGCGTGTGGGGCGCCGCCAGCTGGCCCTCCGTCGGGAACCACCGCGCGATGCGGATCGGCTGTTTCACCTCCGCGTTCGGCGATACGTAGATGAGCAACCCACCGCGCTCGAACGCGTAGTGCAGCGCCGCCAGCTTGTCTGCGTCCACTGCTACCGCGCTGCCCAGGTGCTTCTCCACGATCGCGCGCGTCTGGTCGTCGTCGTTCCGCTCGAACGGGATGACTTTCAGGCCCTCCGCCCGGACCTCCACCGAAACCGTCTCGCCGTTTACCTGCCGAACGACCGCCGCGTAGTCGCCATCGACCACCGGCGCATCCTGCCCCTCGGCGCCCAGCCCCGGCCGGTAGCCATCCAGGCTCAGCGTCCGGATATCGAGGTATTTCCACGGGCGCTCCATCGGCGTCGGCATCGCCAGTTCGCCCGCCAGCTTTGCCGCCCGCGCCCGGAGATCCGCGACCGCCGCCGGGTCGTGCTGCGCCGTGCTCATCCGCTCACTGGCAGCTGCACTCAGGTGCGCTTCGCCCTGTTCTACCGCAGAGCTCATTCGTGCCATCCTTTCTCGAAACGGCCCCGGCGACGTGCTTGTCCCCGGGGCCGGCCAGTTTCGTTCCAAACCGTCTCGTCGCTCCCCCTGGAAACGACGAGTGACTAGCCGATCGCCCCTTCCATCTGGAGCTCCACCAGCCGGTTCAGCTCGACCGCGTACTCCATCGGCAGCTCCTTCACGATCGGCTCCACGAAGCCGTTCACGATCATCTTCGCTGCCGCTTCCTCGCTCAGACCGCGGCTCATCAGGTAGAAAAGCTGGTCCTCGCCGAGCTTCGAAACGTACGCTTCGTGCTGGATGTGCACGTTCGGCTCGTCGATCTCCATCGTCGGGTACGTGTCCGAACGCGATTCCTCGTCGAGCAGCAGCGCGTCGCAGCGCACCGTCGACTTCACGTTCTCGCAGCCCTCGTACACCTTCAGCAGACCACGGTAGCTGCCGCGACCGCCGTCCTTGCTGATCGACTTCGAGATGATGGTCGAGGTCGTGTTCGGGGCGGCGTGGACCATCTTGGCGCCGGCGTCCTGGTGCTGACCCTCGCCGGCGAACGCCAGCGAGAGGATCTCGCCGTGAGCGCCCGGCTCCATCAGGTAGACGGCCGGGTACTTCATCGTCAGCTTCGAGCCGAGATTGCCGTCGACCCATTCCATCACGGCATCGCC
>CAZWBW010000161.1:0-797 GCA_964632355.1 uncultured Anaerolineaceae bacterium
GGTGGGAAGCGCGGCCATGCCGATGTCGTGGAGGAGGCAGGCGAAGAAGACCTCTTCGATCTTCGGCGGGTCGAGGCGGAGTTCGTTGGCGAGGTAGAGTCCGATGTAGGCGACACGCTGCGCGTGGCCCGGCCGGCGGCCTTCGGCGAGATCGAAGGCGCGGCTGAGAGCAGTAAGAAGCGTCCCTCGGCTGAGGCGGGGGAGGCCAGCGAGGGCGGAATCGTCGTACAGGGACGGGTCGAGGACGTCGGCACGGACAGCCTCGATCCTGGCCTTGGAAGGCATGTGCTGCGCTCCGTTGGTGCTATCCGGTAGTGGGGTTATCGGCGCGTAGGCAGGCGGTGCGCAGTGAACATGGGGTTGCGGGCGCGATTCATCGCGAGTCGTGGTTGGTGGTATGCAGGGTTCGGACCTGCAAAAGATTGGGAAAGGCGCTAGACTGTGTTGGGTAGGGGCGTCCGGGCGTTCGTTCGCGATGCAATTGAAACCTGCCTCCTATCCAGGGCAGAGATGGATCGCTCCCGATTGAGCCGCTTTCTTGATCAACCTCTCAGCGAGCTACCGCTAGAGGAGCCGGTTCTCGTTTCCATCGACGATCCACTGGACCAGGCGCTTTCGCAGATGCGAGAGGGTGCACGCTCGTGCGTGCTGGCGATGGAGGATGGAGAGCTAAATCACAGTCATACGCTTCAAGATGACCGCTTGTGGTACGATGATTCGTTTGAGTGGTTTTTGGATACGCGCCACAACCATGGGGCGAGATTGCAAAACGACGATTACAAATTCTTCGTCAACGT
>CAZWBW010000161.1:807-3064 GCA_964632355.1 uncultured Anaerolineaceae bacterium
CTTCACGGAGCGAGATGTCCTGACGAAGTGCATGGATGGGGACTTTGACTGGCGGCAGCCAGTCGGGACGGTGATTACGCGCAAACCGCATACGCTTTCGGCCGGTAGCCGCATCGCGGATGCGGTAGCGATGCTGCAGCAGCATTCGTACCGAACGATCCCGGTGGTAGATAACGGCCGGGTACTTGGGCTCATGCGCCTAGGAGACCTGTTGCGGCACCTCGCGGAAGCGTTTCCCGAAGATGTGTTGAACCTACCTCCACGCCCACACCAGGTGATGGATAAACAAGAGGGTGGATAGCAGAGTCCAATGACGAGTGAGACCCCGGCCAAGCCACAGCGAGTGGTCGAAGAGCTCGACCGCGTTACGATCCGTTTTGCGGGTGACTCCGGCGACGGAATGCAGTTGACGGGGACGCAGTTTACGAAGACAACGGCGGTCTTCGGAAACGACCTGGCGACGCTGCCGGACTACCCGGCAGAAATCCGGGCCCCTACGGGGTCGCTCCCGGGGGTGTCGGGCTTCCAGATTTCGTTCTCGAGCACCGACATCATGACGCCGGGCGACCAGCCGGACGCGCTGGTGGCGATGAACCCTGCGGCGCTGAAGGTGAACATCGGCGACCTTCGGCAGGGCGGGCTGCTGATTGTCGATGAGAACGAGTTCAGCCCGGCGAACCTGAAGAAGGCTGGATACACGTCGAACCCGCTGGAGGATGGGAGCCTCGCGGGCTACCAGGTCGTACGAGTGGAGATCACGCGGCAGAACGAGCTGGCGCTCGAGGGCCTGCCGCTGAACGCCGCACAGAAGTTCAAGTCGCGCAACTTCTATGCGCTCGGTCTCGTGCTGTGGCTGTACGGCCGCTCGATGGATACGACCATCAAGTGGGCGACGGAACGCTTCAAGCGGATGCCCGATCAGCTGGAGGCGAACCTTCGCGCACTGAAGGCGGGGTACAACTTCGGCGAGACGAGCGAACTGTTCCACACGCGGTACGAGGTACCGCCGGCGAAGGTGCAGCCGGGCACGTACCGGCACATCAGCGGGAACGAAGCGACGGCGCTGGGCTTCCTGGCGGCGTCGGTGCTCAGCGGCTTGCCGCTGTTCTACGGCAGCTACCCGATCACGCCGGCTTCGGACATCCTCCACGAGCTGGCGAAGCTTCGGAACTTCGGCGTGAAGACGTTCCAGGCGGAGGACGAGATCGCGGCTATTGGTGCGGCGATCGGTGCTGCCTATGGCGGCCACCTTGCGCTCACCGGCACGAGCGGCCCGGGCCTGGCGCTGAAGAGCGAGGCGCTGAACCTGGCGGTGATGACCGAACTGCCGCTGGTGCTGGTCGACGTGCAGCGCGCCGGCCCGAGCACGGGCATGCCGACGAAGACGGAGCAAGCGGACCTGCTGCAGGCGATGTTCGGCCGGAACGGCGATTCGCCGGTCGTCATCGTGGCGCCCGCGACGCCTTCGGACTGCTTCTACATGGCGATCGAAGCGTTCCGCCTGGCGCTGAAGTACATGGTGCCGGTGGTGTACCTGAGCGATGGGTACCTGGGCAACGGCTCGGAGCCGTGGCGCATCCCATCGATGGACGAACTGCCGAAGATCGAGTGGAGCTACGCCGAGAAGACCGACGATTTCCAGCCGTACAAGCGCGACCCCGAGACGCTGGCGCGCGTGTGGGCTGTGCCCGGGCAGCCGGGTCTCGAACACCGGATCGGCGGCCTGGAGAAGTCGGCGACCACGGGCGACATCAGCTACGACCCGCAGAACCACCACCAGATGACCATGTACCGCAAGGAGAAGGTCGACCGGGTGGCGAACGACATTCCGGAGCTGGAAGTGCAGGGTCCGGAGAGCGGGGAGCTGCTGGTGCTCGGCTGGGGTGGCACCTACGGTGCAATCACCTCGGCGGCGGAGGCCGCTCGCAAGGAAGGGAAGAGCGTTGCTTCGGCGCACCTGCGGTACCTGAACCCGTTCCCGCGGAACCTGGGTGATGTGCTGCGCCGGTACGACAAGGTGCTCATCCCTGAACTGAACACGGGGCAGCTGGCCTTGCTGATCCGTGGAAAGTACCTGGTGGACGCTGTTCCGTTCAACAAGGTGGCGGGCCAGCCGTTCAAGATCGCCGAAATCAAGGGCAAGATCGACGAACTGCTCGGCGTTTCAGGCCCTTACGAACTCAAGTTCGGCTCCGCGGCCGTGCTCGCGGGAGGCTAAACCGCAATGACTACACAAGCCACAAACGGCAATCTGATT
>CAZWBW010000162.1:0-2862 GCA_964632355.1 uncultured Anaerolineaceae bacterium
CATCGTCGGCCGGTACATCCTGAGCCCCACCATCTTCGACCACATCGACCGCATCCCGCCCGGGAAGAACGGCGAACTTCAGATCACCGACGCCCTCATGAGCCAGATCGCGGCCGGCGAACCCGTATGTGGATTCCAGTACGAAGGGACCCGTTACGATACGGGCAGGCCGGGCGGCTATCTCGTCGCCCAGGTTGCTGCCGCCCTCCGGCGCGACGATCTCGCACCTTCCATCCGGGCGCGGCTTAACGACTTGCTGAGCGAGGGGGACCGCGCGTGAGGGTGCTGGCTATCGGCTACCCGCTGCCGAATGCGAACATCGACAACTACACGGTGCTTACGGCGCCGAGCTACTTCGACTACGAAGCCGTCATCATCGACCCGGCGAGCATCACCCGCACCGTGCAGGAATTGCTCGAAGGCGCGCGCGAGTTCGAAGCGCAGGACGGCCGCCCGGTCGTCAACGCTCCGACCACCGCGTCGGCCGTCTCCGCCGCGGACCAGGTGCGGCGCCGCACCGAGGAGACCCAGCGCCTGCTCGAAGCGGGGGGCGTCGTTATTTGCATGGCGCGACCGAACGCCACGCAGTCCGGCCTCCTCGGGTTCGAAGGCTGCGACCGGTACAGCTGGCTGCCCGCTCCAGCAGGCATGACGTGGGGCCCGCCCTTCCTGCGCCCCGCCGAAGGGAAGAGCCTCCGCGTGGTCGCCGATGCCCATCCGCTCGCGCACTTCCTCCGCGAACAGCGCCCGAAGCTCCACTACCGCGCGGTGTTCGATGACCGGCAGGCTCCCGTCCGTAACGGCCGGGTGCTCGCCACATCGAACGCGAACGTGCCCATTGCGATGGAGTTCGAAGTGCTCGCGGGCCGCGTAATCTTCATCCCCGCGCTCTCCACCGAAACCGGCACATTCCGTGGCGCAGCCGCCCAGCAGCTCGTCGATGCCGTCGGCTTCCTGAAGCGCGACACGACGCCCGAACGCGCTCCGTCGTGGGCACGCGCCGTCCCGGTCCCGGGCCTCGAGCAGGTCGAAGCCGAACTGGAAGAGGCCGAGGCCGAGGTCGCCGCCGCTACCGAACGCCTTCGCGAAATCAAAGAACGCCACGACCGGCTCGCCAGCCATCGGCGCCTGCTGACCGAAGATGGCCCCGCACTCATCGCTGCCGTCGGCGAGGCGTTCGAAATGCTCGGGTTCGCGCGTGTCAGCCCCGCCGGCGAGCCGCTCGAAATCGAGGCCGAAGGCCAGCGCATCTTCGTCGAATGCGAAGGCAGCCGCGAACAGGTGGTCGAATGGCCGTACGTCCGCCTCCAGCGCCGGCTCGAAGAGCGGCTGCTGAAGCAGGGCGAGCAGCTCCGCGGGCTGGTCGTTGTTAACGGCGAACGCACGAAGGCGCTCGATGAGCGCGGTCAGCAGTACACCGATGCCCTTCGCATCGCCTGCGAGAACTACCGCTACGGCCTCATGACGGGCGACGTGCTGTTCGGGCTGGTTCAGCGCGTGCTCGGCGGCGCCGAAGAGGCCGCCATTACCGGGATGCGGCGGCGCTTGCTTGCCACCACCGGGCTCATCTCCCTCGAAATCGCGCTGGGCGAGGCAGAAGAGCAGGCGGAATCGGGACCGATCTTCTAGCTTTCGACGCTCGCTTTCGCAGTCCGCTGCCGGCTTGGTGGCTCGAACGACGCCTCCGCGGGCACCCGGAGGATGGCGATCGACCGCGCCGTGAGCGGGTACTTGTCTCCGGGGTAGTGATACTCGCTGCCCTCTCTCCGGTGCGGTCGCGCCGTGTCGAGCACGAATTGCCAGCTCTGCGCCGCTGGCGGTAGCTGGAACTGGACATTCTCCGCCGATGCGTTCATCAGGATGAGCAGCGTGTCATCGATGATGGGACGCCCCTCTTCGTCCGTGAGGTCCGAAGCCACCCCGGCGAGTTGCATCCCGAGCGCCCGCGTCTCGGGGTCGTGCCACTCCTGGTCGGTCATTTCGCCGCCATCGGGCACAAGCCATGCGATGTCCTTGATGCCCGTGCCGCGAATCGGCCGTCCGCGGAAGTAGTTGCGCCGCCGCAACACCGGGTGGCGCGCCCGCAGCGCGATAACGCGCTTCGTCCACGCAAGCATCTCCCGCTCGTGCTCGGTCCAATCCCATCGCTGCCACGTGGTTTCGTTGTCCTGGCAGTAGGCGTTGTTGTTGCCACCCTGGGTTCGGCTCACCTCGTCGCCGTGCAGCAGCATCGGCACACCCTGCGAGATGAAGAGCGTCGTCAGGAAGTTCCGCTGCTGGCGCGCTCGCAGGTCGTTAATGGCCTGGTCATCCGTAGGTCCTTCCACCCCGCAGTTCCAGCTGAGGTTGTGGTCGGTGCCGTCGCGGTTCTCTTCGCCGTTCGCTTCGTTGTGCTTCTCGTTGTACGAAACCAGGTCGCGAAGCGTGAACCCATCGTGTGCCGTGACGAAGTTGATGCTGGCGTAGGGCCGGCGCCCGTTCGAGGCGTACAGGTCCGACGAACCCGTGAGCCGCCACCCGAGTTCGCCCACCTGCCCCGGGTCGCCACGCCAGAACGACCGCACACAGTCCCGGTACTTCCCGTTCCATTCGGCCCACAGCACGGGGAAGTTGCCCACCTGGTACCCGCCTTCCCCGACGTCCCACGGCTCGGCGATGAGCTTGACCTGCGAGAGCACCGGGTCCTGGTGAATGATGTCGAAGAAGGCGCTCAGCCGGTCCACCTCGTGCAGTTCGCGCGCCAGCGTCGCCGCGAGGTCGAACCGGAACCCGTCGACGTGCATTTCGAGCACCCAGTACCGGAGGCTATCCATGATCATCTGGATGACCCGGGGGTGCAGCATGTTCAGCGTGTTCCCGGTG
>CAZWBW010000163.1:0-2677 GCA_964632355.1 uncultured Anaerolineaceae bacterium
CCCGGGGCACGCGCCTCATCGCAGGGAACGGCAGCGCTCGCGAATTTCTCGCTTCGCCGCCGCCCGGCGGATGGGCCAGCCTCCTCGATGCACTCGCGCAGCACTGCGGCCACGGCGCCCAGATCGTCCGCCGCCTCGGCCTCGGCGAAACGGTGGCACGCGCCGTCCAGTCGCATCACGACTGCTGGGACGACAGCCGCATCCCTGGTTCGCCGCCCGGCGAGCGCCTCCCGCTCGTCGCCCGCATCGTCGCACTCGCCGACCGCGTCGAATCCATGATCGACGCCGATGCATCCCCGCTCCTCATCCGGCGCCGCGGCCCCGAACTCGTTCGCGAAATGGCCGGCAGCGAGCTCGACCCCGACCTCGCACACACCATGGCCGACCTTGCATGCCGCGACGAGTTCTGGCTCGGCTTCTACGACAACGACCTCCCCGCCACGCTCATGTCGCTCAACTACGGCGGCATCATGTCCCGCGAAGACCTGTTCGATGTCCTGGGCGTCCTTAGCGACATCGTCGATGCGCGGAACGCCCGCGAAGCCGGCCGCGGCCGTCGCGTCGCCGAACTCGCCCGCCGAATCGCCCTCGCCTGCGAAATGACCGAACGCCGCGCCGACCTCGTGCAGGTGGCCGCACTGCTCCAGGACATCGGGACCCTCGGCGTACCCGCCCACATCCTCAGCAAGCCTGACATCCTCACCATCGACGAGATGTCGATCGTGCAACTCCACCCTACCTACGCCCGCGACATCCTCAGCGAAGTCCCGGGCCTCGGCGCTCCCGCTTGGTGGGTTGGCTGTCACCACGAACGCATCGACGGCAAGGGCTACCCCGGCATGCTCGAAGGCGCTGAAGTCCCGCTCGAAGCCCAGGTCATCGGCATGGCCGAAGCCTTCGACGCACTCACCAGTGACCGCCCATACCGTCGCGCCATGGCTCCCGCCGACGCCTTCGAAGTCCTGTGCGGCCTCGCCGGCACCCGTTTCGAACCCTACCTCCTCGAGCGCTTCGAAGCCGCCATCGGTCCATTCGACGCCTGACGGAGCCACGACCGGCTCCGCTCCCGGCCCCCACCGCTTTCAGGCTCCCGGCCCCCGGCGCCTCACCGGGGGCCGCCGCCACTTCCCCGGCTCACCCCTCCGTCTCCCGCGACCCGTGGCAGAGGGCCAGGGCGAGGGCTCGCACGGCCGCACTCATCCATCCCTGATTCGTCTCTTAGCGAGGGAATTGGTATAATGACATGAGCAATTCCCTGCGCCAGCCCCGGCCGGAGAGCCCATGACGTCTATCGAACCAACTTCCCCGTACCGCCGTATCGGGATCGAGACCGAGATGCGCACCAGCTACCTCGATTACGCCATGAGCGTAATCGTCGCTCGTGCGCTCCCCGACGTCCGCGACGGCCTCAAGCCCGTGCAGCGCCGCATCGTCTGGGGCATGTTCGAAGGCGGCGCCCGCGCCGGCACCGGTTATCGAAAGTCCGCCGGCATCGTCGGCGACGTCATGGGGCGCTACCATCCCCACGGCGACGGCCCCGTCTACGAAGCCCTCGTCCGCATGGCGCAGGACTTCTCCATGCGTTACCCCCTGGTCGATGGCCAGGGCAACTTCGGCAGCATCGACGGCGACCCGCCCGCAGCCATGCGCTACACCGAAGCCCGCATGGCCCCCATCGCCGAAGAACTCGTCGCCGACATCGACCAGAACACCGTCGACTTCGAGCCCAACTACGACGGCCGCTACCAGCAGCCAATGCCGCTCCCCGCGCGCATCCCGAACCTGCTGCTCAACGGGTCGTCCGGTATCGCCGTCGGCATGGCGACGAACATCCCGCCGCACAACTTCAACGAAATCGCCGACGCGGTAAAGCTCCTTATCGACAACCCCGAGACCACACTCGACGACCTTCTCAGCGTCGTTAAGGGCCCCGACTTCCCCACCGCAGGCATCGCACTCGTTGGCAAGAACGCGGAACAGGTTCGTCTCGCCTACGGCGAAGGCCACGGACGCATCGTGCTCCATGCGCGTACCACCGTCGAAGAGAGTTCCCGCGGCCGCACACAGATCGTCGTTACCGAACTTCCCTACCAGGTGAACAAGTCGGCGCTCATCGAGAAGATCGCCGACCTCGTGCGCGATCGCAAAATCGACGGCATCGCCGACCTTCGCGACGAATCCGACCGCACCGGCATGCGCATCGTGATCGAGCTCAAGCGCGAAGGCTCGGTCAACCAGATCCGCAACCTGCTCTACAAGCACACCGCCATGCGGTCCACCTTCGCCATCAACATGATGGCGATCGTCGATGGCCAGCCCCGCCGCGTCGGCCTCAAGCGCGCGCTCGAACTCTGGATCGACCACCGCCGCGAAGTGGTTCGCCGGCGCACGGAATTCCAGCTCGAGAAGGCCCGCGAACGCGCGCACATCCTCGAAGGCCTCCTCAAGGCCATCGAACTCCTCGACCTCGTGATCGCGACCATCCGCGGTGCCGATAGCGCCAACAGCGCCCTTGAACTCCTCCAGGGCAACGGCGAACTTCCCGAGGCCGTTCTCGAACTCCTGCGCGACCGGCGCATCCGCATCCCGGCCGCGAACCCGTTCGAGTTCAGCGAGGCCCAGGCCCGCGCCATCCTCGACATGCAGCTCCGCCGCCTCGCGGCACTCGAACGGCAGG
>CAZWBW010000164.1:0-2496 GCA_964632355.1 uncultured Anaerolineaceae bacterium
CGGGAAGACGGAGGTGGCCGTGCGCGCGGCGTTCAAGGCGGCCGCCGACGGGAAGCAGGTCGCGGTGCTGGTGCCGACGACGGTGCTGGCGGAGCAGCATGGGCACACGTTCCGTGAGCGCATGGCCGGGTTCCCGGTGCGCATAGAGGTGCTCTCACGGTTCCGCACGGAGCAGCAGCAACGGGAGATCATCGCGGGGCTCGCCAGCGGCGCAGTCGACATCGTCGTCGGGACGCATCGGCTGCTCCAACGCGACGTCGAGTTCAAGGACCTGGGGCTGGTGATCATCGACGAGGAGCAGCGGTTCGGCGTGAGCCACAAGGAGCGACTGCGGCAGCTGCGGCAGGAGGTCGACACGCTCGTGATGTCGGCGACGCCAATCCCGAGGACGCTACAGATGTCGCTCGTGGGCATTCGCGACATGAGCACGATCATGACTCCGCCCGAGGAACGGCTGCCGGTGCGGACGTACGTGATGCCGTGGGACGACGAGATCCTGCGCGAGGCAATCGACCGGGAGCTGCACCGGGGCGGGCAGATCTACTTCGTGCACAACCGCATCCAGGGGATCGAGCGGATCGTCGCGCGGCTGCGGGACATCGCGCCCGAGGCGCGGGTGGTCGTGGCCCACGGTCAGATGCCCGAGGAACAACTCGAGCGAGTGATGACGGAGTTCAGCGCCGGGGACCACGACATCCTGGTGTGCACGACGATCATCGAGAGCGGTCTCGACATCCCGAACGTGAACACGATCATCATTAACAACGCCGACAAGTTCGGGCTGGGGCAGCTGTACCAGCTCCGCGGACGGGTCGGGCGCGGCGCGAACCGCGCGTACGCGTACCTGCTGTACGACAAGGACCGGAACATCAACGAGCAGGCTCGAAGCGATTTTCGAAGCGAGCGAACTGGGCGCGGGGTTCCAGATCGCGCTCCGGGACCTGGAGATCCGGGGCGCCGGCAACGTGCTCGGCACGGAACAGAGCGGGCACATCGCGGCCGTGGGCTTCGAGATGTACTCGCGGCTGGTCGCGGAGGCAGTCGACGCGCTGAAGCGGCTATCGAAGGATGGCGCTTCGCTGCCGCCGCCGCTACCACCACCGCCGGTGATCGACCTGCCGCTCTCCGCATACGTGCCACCGAACTACGTCGAGGACATCCACGACCGGCTGGCGTTGTACCAGCGAATCGCCACGTTGCAGACTGCGGAGCAGGTCGCGGACATGCAGGCCGAGCTCCGCGACCGGTTCGGCGAAGTGCCGGCGGCGGTCGAGAACCTGCTGTACGTGTCGCTGCTGAAGTCCATGGCGCGGCGAGCGAACGTGGAAAGCATCAAGACTGACGAGGCCATGTTCCACATCCGCGTGCGCAGGGGAGTGCCGCCCGAAATGAAGCGCCGCGTCGACGCGCTGGGTATGAAGGGCGTGCTGGTTGGCCCGAACCAGGTGCGGCTCGACCGCGTGACCTATGCGAAGAACTGGATGCCCGCGATGGTGAAGATCCTTCGGACGATGGCGGACAGCGTTGCCAAAGAGGCGGAAGCAGCGGCAGCAGGATAGCCCGACCTCAGGGGAAGCGCGTGACGCGGTAGAGGCGAACCGCGTCGGGGAGGCCCTTCATCACGACCGGGCCAAGTTCGAAGAGGTCGACTCCGGACGGGAGCTCGGAGCAGGCGGAGACGAGCGCTTCAGAGACCACCACCTCGCCGGGGCCGGCGACGTGCATGATGCGCGAGGCCACGTTCACATCGTGGCCGACGATGTCGTCGCGGCGGCGAACGGGCTTCCCCCAGTGTGCGCCGACACGAACCCAGAGCGGCATCCCGGTATCATTCGCGGCTGCTTCGAACTCCTCCTGCATCGCGAGGGTGGTTTCGATTGCGGCCGCGGGGTCCGGGAACCAGAGCAAGAGGCCATCGCCGAGCTCCTTCACGATGCGGGCGCCGTCGGGGAGGAGGGCGGTGACGATGCGCTCCTGTGTAGACAGCAGTTCGAACGCTTCGGCATCGCCCCGCACCGCGGTGTACTCGGTGAAGCCGACGATGTCGGTAAAAACGACGGCACCAGAGAGGACTTCGAGCGAGGTTGGCGCCGCCTGCATTAGATGGCCACCAGCTCGACTTTTCCGCTCACGGTCGAGACCGCCACGCGGCAATCGTCGCCGGGAGCGAACGGGTTCCTCGCGCGGTTCGCGACCATGCGGAACCGCACGTCGGGACGCGTCCCTTCGGGAAGGCGGACGCGAACCGAGCCGGAGATGGTGTAGATCTCCAGGTCCTTGCGGCCGCTGGCGCCGATTTCCACCCGGCCGCTCACACTCTTGACCCGGGCCTCGCCTTCGACCCGCCCCAATTCGATACCGCCGGATATCGAGGCGATTTCGACGCTCTGGGCGGCGGAGATGGACACACGACCGGACTTCGTCGCGAGCCGGCAATGGCCACATTCGGCGACCTCGATGCGGCCCGACATGGTGCGAAGGTCCGCACGCTGCGCC
>CAZWBW010000165.1:0-2467 GCA_964632355.1 uncultured Anaerolineaceae bacterium
TAGTGGCTGCGCGTGGTGCGGAGTTGTTCACCGACGACGTTCTGCCATGCATCCGGACTCATGTCATGTGGTTGCCGCGAAATGAGACGGACGGAAAAGAGCACAGAGAACTCCTGCGGAGTGGTGGGCTAGAGTATACGCGCGGCTGGCCTGCGCGCATCCGCGAGCGAGGCCACAGATTCGATTGGTCGCGATTCTGCCCCTACGATGGCCGCTATGGCCGACCGACAGGTGCTGACCTTCGACCTGGACGGCGTACTCTGCCGCCCGCCGTTCGGAATCAATCCCGGGCGGGGGCGAAACAAGCGGCGTGACCGCCCCGGGAAACGAAACCTCCTGTGGCTAACGGAGCGGTGGCGGTACGGGCTACGAAAGCCGATGCCGGGCGCTCCCGAAGCATTTCGCGAACTTTCCAAGCAGTACGACTGCAAGATTCTCTCGGCGAGGGGCGAGGCTGCGCGGCCACACACGGAGCGCTGGCTGAAACGCAACTTCGGCATGGTGCCGGAGCTGCACCTCCGGCCGCACTGGCGCGAAACGCCGGCACAGTTCAAAGCCCGCAAGGTCGTGGAACTCGGTGCGTCGGCGCACTTCGAGGACGACCCCCACACGGCGGAGTGGCTCGCGGAGATCCTCCCTGCGGTCTTTCTCGTCGACTGGGGACGAAACCGCTGGCTCGAAGCGGACGGTGTCTACCGCGTGCGTTCGCTAAAAGATGCCGTGCCGCTCGTTCCCGCAATCCTCGAGGGTGCGACGGCGCGAGAAGCGGGCTAGCCCGTCAGCTCATATGGCCCACGCGGTGCTCTACGGCTCCTCGGTGAGCAAGGTGCGGCGGAGCAGCAGCATAGCGCTGGTCACGGCCCGGCGCTTCACGGTGGCACGGTCACTGTTGAAGCTCGAGCTGATGCTCGAGGTGAAGCCGCCGGGCCCGGCGATGCCGATGTGCACGGTCCCCACCGGCTTGTCCTCCTGTGGGTCGGGGCCGGCGACGCCGGTGATGCCGAGGCCGTAATCGGTCCCGAAGCGGTCCCGCACGGCCTGGGCCATGGCGACCGCAGTCTCCGCCGAAATGACGCCGTATTCGCGGATGACGTCGGCGGGCACGCCAGCTTCGATCTTCGCCTCGGTCCAATAGGTGACCATTCCGCCCTTCAGGTAGTCCGCGGCGCCGGAGACGTCGGTGAGGGTGCTGGCGAGCAGGCCGCCGGTGCACGACTCCATGACGCTGAGGGTGCGGTTGCGGTTGATGAACAGCGTGCGGATGTGGCCTTCGAAGGTGTCTTCGTCCTTGCCCCAGATAGCGTTGCCGAAGATCTCCTCGAGCTTCTGTTCGACCGGGATGATGCGGTGCCACGCCTCCTCCCGGGTGCGGGCCTTCGCGCCAATCCGAAGGTGGACCCCGTCGGCGCGCGCGTAGGTGCCGATGCCGATACCGGGAGTGGAGTAGAGCGGACGCGCCATCTCGTCGACGGTGCCTTCGCCGAGCCCAATGGTCTTCAGGGTACGGGTGACGAGCACTTCGTTCCCGGTTCGGCGTTCGAGCTCGGGGCGGACGTGCTCGGTCCACATGTACTGCATCTCGGGCGGCACCCCGGGCATGCAGACGAGGATGTGGTCGTCTTTTTCGACCCACCAGCCGGGGGCGGTGCCGCGCGGATTGTCGAGAGCGCGGGCGCTGGGGATGAGCCACGCCTGCTTGATGTTCGATTCGGGCATGGGGTAGCCGCGAGATTCGAAGAACGCGCGGAGCTTCTGTTCGAGTTCGGGAACGACGTAGGGCTCTTCTCCCACGAGAGCAGCGACGGCTTCGCGGGTAAGGTCATCGTCCGTCGGACCGAGGCCGCCGGTGGTGATAATCAGGTCCGAGCGGTTCCAGGCGCGCTCGAAGGTTTCGCGGATGCGGCCGAGGTTGTCGCCGACGACGGACTTGTAATAGAGGTCGATGCCCAGGTCCGGGAGCTGCTTGGCGATGTAGGCGCTGTTGGTGTCGACGATCTCGCCCAACAGGATTTCGGTACCGATGGCGATGATTTCCGCTTTCACGGCCGCAAGTCTAGGCCAGCGGGAGTCGGCAGGGGAATGGGTAGGCGTGAACGAGGCTGCCTTGCCTGCTACTCTGACAGCACTTCCACAGACAGCGACATTGATGTCGATTCCCAGTTTCACTCTCACGCAGCTCAAAGCTGGCGCTCCCGGACCGAACACCGCGCTGACCATCGGTGTGCTCGATGGCGTGCACCGGGGCCACCAGGCGCTGATCGGCCGGCTCTGTGAAGAAGCGCGGAAGCGCGCGCTTTCGCCCGGCGTTGTCACCCTCCACCCGCACCCAATCACGGTGCTTCGCCCGGATGTCCCGCCGAGCTACCTGACGTCGCTCGAAGACCGGATGGAGCTGATTCGCGACGCGGGGGCCGACTGGGTCATCCCACTCACGTTCACGGGCGAAGTCTCGGAGGTCACGTCGGAA
>CAZWBW010000166.1:0-2333 GCA_964632355.1 uncultured Anaerolineaceae bacterium
CGGCTCATGGCCACCGGGCCCAAATGAGCCAGCGCGCTGGCACTTCGCCGGGACGTCTCCACGAATGGAGTACGAGGAGTATCTGCATTCGACCTTCCCGAACGCACGGAATGGGTGGACGGGGAGGTCGACCCGATGGCGGCAGTTTCGGAGGCGTATGCCCGGCTTGTGGGGTGGCTCGCACGCCTCCTGGGCGGCTACATCGAGGCTCGCAGCCCCCGGCGAGATCTTCCTTGAACCGTTCCAGGTGAAGACCGGCCCCCGACCTGCCGGTCGCATTCACAGCACGAAAACGGGGCTCCCAACA
Source organism: uncultured Anaerolineaceae bacterium (assembly GCA_964632355.1). Lineage (GTDB taxonomy): Bacteria > Chloroflexota > Dehalococcoidia > Tepidiformales > Tepidiformaceae > JALOAP01. The sequence continues at coordinate 308 of CAZWBW010000166.1, forward strand.
CTGGAGCCCCGTTCGCTACCACCCGCCAGTGGCGCTTACACCGCGATGTCGCCGCGCTCCCCGGTGCGAACCCGGATCGCTTCCTCCACGGGCATCACGAAGATCTTCCCGTCGCCGATGTTCCCCGTTCGCGCCTTCCGGATGATGGCGTCCACGACTTTCTCGACGGCTTCGTCGCCCACGACGACTTCGATCTTCACCTTCGCCAGCATGTCGACGGTGACGGTCTCGCCGCCGCGCCCCTGGTGGACGATGCCGCGTTGCGCTCCGCGGCCGGTGACCTGCGTGATGTTCATCCCGTGGAAGCCGAGCTCGTCGAGCGCCTCTTTGACATCATTCAGCTTCTCCGGGCGGATGATGGCCTCGACCTTCTTCACTGCGTGCACTCCTTACTTGCCCCCGCTCGGCGCCGTCGTCGGACTGTACGCCACCGGCGGTGCCGGCGGAACCGGCCCGGGAGCCAGCGGCACGCCGCTTTCGTCGAGCGCGTAGGCGCGTTCGCCGTGCTGTGTCACGTCCAGGCCGAGCTCCTCTTCCTCCTCGCTCACGCGGATGCCGACGAGCAGGTCCAGCGCCTTGAGCAGCGCGAACGTCATCACGAAGGAGAAGGCACTGACCGCGGCGAGACCGATGAGCGCGTCGGTGAGCCGGCTCGTGTCGCCTTCGATGAGGCCTTCGGCATAGGGCAGCCCGCTGACGCTGGCGACGGCGAAGATACCGGTGGCGATGGCGCCCCACGCACCGCCGACGCCATGCACGCCGACCACATCGAGCGAATCATCGAACCCGAGCCGGGCCCGCAGCCGCACGGCGAGGTAGCACAGGACACCCGCGCCGAAGCCGATGGCGATGGCGGACATGGGCTCGACGTAGCCGGACGCGGGGGTGATGGCGACGAGCCCGGCCACCGCGCCGGAGGCTGCGCCAACGACGCTCGGCTTGCCGCCGATCCACCAGCTCATCAGCGTCCAGGTGAGTGCTGCCGTGGCGGTCGCCACGTTCGTGTTCATGAAGGCGTATACCGCCTGTCCGTTGGCGCCGACGGCGCTCCCGGCGTTGAACCCGAACCAGCCGAACCACAGGATCGCCGCGCCGAGCACAACCATCGTGATGTCGTGCGGTTCCATGGGGATCGAGCCGTAGCCCTTGCGCTTGCCGAACACGAGCACCGCCGCAATGGCCGCGACACCCGCATTCACGTGGATCGCCAGCCCGCCGGCGAAGTCGAGCGAGTTCAGGCCGATGTCCGGTGCATCCGGGTTCGATGAGAACGGGCTGAGCCAGCCGTCGGTCGCGAAGACCCAGTGGGCCACCGGCACGTACACGAACAGCGACCAGAGCGCGGTGAACACCAGGAACGGCCCGAACTTTGCGCGTTCGGCGAACGCACCGGTGATGAGCGCCGGCGTGATGATCGCGAACATCATCTGGAACGCCACGAACATGAGGTGTGGCACCCCGTTGGCGATCGGTTCGGCGCCCACGCCCTTGAGGCCGATGTAGTCGAAGTTGCCAATGAGTCCCAGCCCCTGGTCGGGCCCGAACGCGAGCGAATACCCGACGACCACCCACAGCACGCCCACCACGCCGATGGTGATGAACGACTGCATGATGGTGGCGAGGACGTTCTTACTGCGCGTCAGGCCGCCGTAGAAGAAGGCGAGGCCCGGCGTCATGAAGAGCACCAGCGCGGCTGCTGCCAGCATCCACGCGGTGTTTCCGCTGTCGATCTCCTCCATGCGAGTTCCCCTCTTACACGAGTTGCCGCAGCGCTGCTGCAGGTGTGGCCACGCTACGGCCGAGGGGTTTCGACCGAATTTCCGGTCGATTACGCGGGAATTTCTGGCGGGTTACGAGCCTGTTTCGCGGGTTACTGGTTCGAACGGGCAGCCATGGCGCGGCGGCGGGCGCGGGCAGCGTCGTACCGCCGGGCTTCGCGTTCGTCCGCCTGCGCCCAGCGCATCGCCGCGATGATCACCGCGATGAGTCCGATGAGCTCGCCGAGCACGAACATCATCATCCCGGC
>CAZWBW010000167.1:0-2216 GCA_964632355.1 uncultured Anaerolineaceae bacterium
TGGTCAGCCACGCGTGGTTGCTGAGCGCCGCTTCCTGGTGCGATACCTCGACCACCTGTCCTTCGCCGGTTTCGCGGCTATGCCACAGCCCGGCGAGTGCCGCGATCCCGGCGTGCAGCCCGCCATGGAACTCCACCTGGTACCCGGGCAGTGCGAGCGGCTCGCGCTCGGGGTCCCCGGCGATGTAGTGGAACCCGGACGTCGCGTACTCGGTGAGGGGGCTCGCTTTCCACCCGGCGCGGTCGCCGCTGCGGCCGTACGGCGTCACCGACACGATCACGGCGTGCACGTTCGCCTCGCGCAGCTGCGCGTCGAGCGTGTCGGCGAGTGGGCCGTTCTGGTCATGGATGATGATGTCGGCCTTCGAAGCGAGCGCGATGATGCGCCGGTCGTCGTAGGGGAGCTCGACGCCGAGCTTGTTCGCGTTCAGCCAATTGAAGAACGCGCTCTCGCCATCGACCAGCGGGTATTCGTTGCGGAGCGGGTCGCCTCCAGGAGGCTCGACCTTGATCACCTGCGCGCCGAGGTCGGCGAGTAGCTTGCCGCAGTAGGGCCCTGCGACTCCCGTCGCCAGCTCGAGCACAACCACATCGCTAAGTGCGCCTGCTGTCATCTACCCCTCCTGCTCGTGCGTGCGCGACAGACTACCAGAGGAGGGAAATTCGGTCCCGACGCGCCCGTCGCGCTACGGAGTTCCGCCGGCGCGGTCCTCCACGAGCGGGCCGTACGCCTCGGGGATGCGGCCGCGGAAGACGTGCGTCCCGGGCGCCCGGTACTTCAGGCGAGCGACCGCGCGGCTCACACCGGCGGCCATCGCGACGCCCGTCCCTGCAGGCACCGCCGTGAGCACGCTACCTTCGGGCGCGATGATGAGCCCGCCTTCCGGCCATGCCGTCGCGGTGTACACACGGTTCTCGTCGCTCCGCGTGCGCGCTACCCGCTCGTGCATGTCGTGGGTTGCGAACGTGGGCCAGGCGAGGATGTCCGCCCCTTCGAGCGCCAGGCAGCGCGCGACTTCCGGCACGTATCCTTCGTCGCCGCAGAGCAGCCCCACGTTGCCTGCATCGGTGGGCACGACCTCTGCGGGCGTCTCGCCGAGCACGATGCCCCGGCCGTGCGTCGCCTGGTGTTCGAAAGTCCGCTCGGGCGTCACGAGGACTGCGGTCTGCGTGGGCGCAGCGCCGTCGCTCTGCAGTGCGAAGGCCAGCGCACCGCCGCGGGCCCGCACCGTCGCTTCGAGCAGCGGGAGCTGGACGCGCCAGTCCTCTGCGCCCTCGCGCCCGGCGAATACCACGAGGTCGGCCGCCTGCGCGCGGAGGAGTTCGTACCGCCGCGCCATCTGCTGTGCGTCGAATGCGCCGCCGTCCGGGACTACTGCGACGCGGCGGTTCTCGTCGGCCGGCACCAGCGGTTCGTGTTCGAGCGCGATGGCCGGGAGTTCCTCCGTGGGCCGTACGAGCGTGCGATAGAGCGCCGGGCGCCGGGGCAGCGGCTCTACGTATTCCGGCGCAAGGTCGTACACCACGACCGTCTCTTCGTCCGGCGGTGCGCAGACGCGGATCGCGCCGGCCGGATCAATGACGGTCGAGCGGCCGGCGTAGATGTTCGTGCCACGCTCGGGCCCCCACTTATCCGCGGCCACCACCCATGCGCCGTTTTCGAAGGCGCGCACGGGCATCAGGTATTCGCATTGCGTGGTCGAAAGCTCCCCGGTGGTTCGCCCCCACGACACCCACGCGGTCAGGTCGACGATGACCTCCGCCCCGCCGACCGCGAGCATGCGGGCGATCTCGGGCTGGCGGCCGTCGGCACAGATGAGCACGCCGAACCGCGCGAAGTCGGTTTCGAACACCGGGAAGTCGCGGCCCTGGCGGAACCAGTTGTTATCGAAGTGCCAGAGGAAGCTCTTGTCGTACCGCCCCACCATGTCGCCCGCCGGGTTGAACACGACGCCGCTGTTCGTCACCTCGCCCGGGCCGTGCGGGACGGCCATCCCGGCGGCGAGCCAGTAGCCGTACTGGCGTGCCTTCGCCGCGAACAGGCCCACAACGTCGTCGAACGGCCGCACCTCGGGGTGCGCATACGGGTCGTTGTCGCCGAGGTAGTAGGCGGGGTAGGCGCATTCGGGAAGCGCGACGAGCTGCGCGCCTGCTTCGCCGGCCTCATCGAGCGCCCGCAGCAGGTTCTGCAGATTCGTTTCAGCCTCGTGGATGTCG
>CAZWBW010000168.1:0-2209 GCA_964632355.1 uncultured Anaerolineaceae bacterium
TACACCCGCGGCCTGCTCGCCTCGATCCCAACCGTGACCGGGGAGAAGGCCGAGCGGCTGGTCCAGGTCCCGGGTGCGCCGCCGGACCTCCGGGACATGAGCGAGGGGTGCGCCTTTGCCCCGAGGTGCAACGCCGTCGTCGCGCGCTGCACTCGGGAGCGGCCCACGCTAGCGCCCCGCGCCCCCGGCCATCTTGCTGCCTGCTGGGTCACTGAAGGCTCAGCGACCAGCCCTACGGAGGTTGCGCATGTTCGCGGCGCCTGAATCCACCCCAACTGTCGAAGCTACGACCACGGCGCATCCGCCCTACGCCGACCCGGATGCCGTACTCGAGGTGCGCGGGCTCAAGAAGCACTTCGTACAGCGGAGCGCGCTGCCGTGGAAGCCACCTACCATCGTCCGGGCGGTCGACGGTATCGACCTGGTGCTGAAACGCGGAACGACGCTGGGGCTCGTCGGGGAAAGCGGCTGCGGGAAGACCACCACCGGCCGAATGATCGTGCAGCTCGAAGAGCCGACCGAGGGCCGGATCATCGTCGATGGCCACGACATCACGCGGCTCCCTGCGGCGGACATGAAGGCCTACCGGCGTAAGGTGCAGATGATCTTCCAGGACCCGTATGCGTCGCTCGACCCCAAAATGCGGATTGGCGACATCATCGCCGAACCGCTCACGGTCCAGCGCATCGGCTCGCGAAAGGAGCGACAGGAGCGGGTCGCCGATCTGATGGAGCGGGTGGGCCTGAGCCCGGCACTCCGCGAGCGGTACCCGGCACACCTCTCGGGCGGCCAGCGGCAACGCATCGGCATTGCGCGGGCACTTGCGCTGAACCCATCGGTGGTTGTGGCGGATGAGCCCACGTCGGCGCTGGACGTGTCGGTTCGCGCGCAGGTGGTGAACCTGCTTCGCGATCTCCAGGAGGAGCTCGGACTGAGCTTCCTGTTCATCTCGCATGACCTCGCGACTGTGCGGTACATCTCCGACTCGATCTGCGTCATGTACCTGGGGAAGGTGGTGGAGCTCGCGCCGGCAATCGAGCTGTTCGAACGGCCGCTCCACCCGTACACGAAGGCGCTCCTTTCGGCGGTGCCCGAGCCAAACCCCGACCGCGAGCAGAGCAAGGCTGTCCAGATGCTGTCGGGCGAACCACCCAGCCCGGCGAACCCGCCTGCCGGCTGCCGGTTCAGCACGCGGTGCCCGATCGCGACGTCCTTCTGCAGCGAGAAGGAGCCGGAGCTCCGCGACATCGGGAGCGCCCGCAAAGTCGCATGTCACTACGTCGAATAGTGCTGCTGTTCGGCAACAGTGCTGCAACACCGGGAAGCGAAACTCTAGACGATATTTCGAAGAAGGAGGATGCAGATGCGCCTACACCCGGCGGTCACGAGAGAAGAAGCAGAAGAGTGGCTTACGGCGCAGGCGAAGCTTGCATGGGGTGAAGAACGTCTGCCGGAACTCGCGGACAACATCAAGGCGATTGCGGAGGCGATGGCGATCATCAGTTCCATCGAACTCCCGGACCATTTGGAACCGCTCTTCCCCTAACAGGTTTACCCACTCGTTTTGGCACAATCCCTCGCCTACCAGGGCGATAACCACCGGCCAGAGGAGAACGAACGATGGACAAGCCGGCGCTCGATGTCCCTACGAAAGTCCAGGCCGTACTGGAAATGGCGGGACTGATGGACAAAGTGAGCAAGGAAGAGTTCGACGTCTTTGTCCGCATCTACCCTTCGATTCGTGCGGCTGCCGACAGCCTCTATGGTCCAGAAGTCGAGTACGAAGAAATAGCGCTTCTTTTTAGTCCAGAGGTCTAGCTGCTGGAGCCTGTACTTCCCTCGGGTCTCCCCTCTCCCGTGGGACGTACGCAGCCCGAGGCCGGTTCGCGACGTCGCCGTGGCAGCGCGAGCCGGCCTCACTCGTTCAGCATCATGCGATAGGGCGTTCGGCCGCGAGCCGTGACAGCGAGAAACGACAGTTCCCCGTTACGGCCCCGAGCAATCACCGCGTCGCGGGCCGCACTCGGTGGAACAGGATTCAGTTCCGCGACTCGCCCCCAAATGCCCCGCTCGCGACGAACACGCCACGCACCTGGATGAGCTGGGAGGTGGTTTCGTGAGGACACAGGCCGGGACGGGTGCCGGTCGCATCGAAAGCCTCCGCGAGTTGGGGCTTTCGGTGTACGCGCCGACGCTGCTGTTTGCCATC
>CAZWBW010000169.1:0-2111 GCA_964632355.1 uncultured Anaerolineaceae bacterium
GGCCTGGTGCTACTGGAAGATTTCGCCGCGGCTGGTCAGCACGACGAGCGTGATCATGATCGCGGCTTCGATCAGCAACAGGACGCCGGCAACGCTGAGCCATGCGATCTGCGTGCCGCCGCGCGTCGCGAAACCGGGGATGGTGAAGATCACCGTCGACGCGAGGAAGACGAGCAGAAAGATGACACCAAGGCTGTTCGCGCTGATGAGAAACGGCAAGTAGGGCAGCATCGGGTCTCCGCTAATCGGTCATCGGGCAGCCGGCGGCCACCTGCTGTCGGATCATACGCAACCTTTTCGTTACGGCGAACTGGCGCGGCGACGGTAGTCGGCGACGGCGGCGCGAAGGGCATCCGCGGCGAGGACGCTGCAGTGAATCTTGTCCTTCGGGAGGCCGCCGATTCCCTCGGCGATCTGCTCGCGGGTGAGGGATTCGAGTTCTTCGAGGGGCCAGCCGCGGACGAGTTCGCTTGCGAACGAGCTCGTGGCGATGGCAGGTGGGCAGCCGCGTGTCTGCCAGCGTACGTCGGCGATTCGGCCGGCTTCGACGCGAATCATCACGCGCATGCGGTCGCCGCACACGGGGTTGGAGGTCGTGGCCTCCCCGTCGGGGTTTTCGAGCACCCCGGCGTTGCGAGGGTTCTCGAAGTGTTCGATGACGAGCGGCGAATACGCGGCCATGACGCGATCCTACAGTTCGCGGCGAGCACTCGGAACTGGGTGAGCGGTAATGGCAACTGGCTGTTGGCGTTTCGTGGGGTTGGACGGTAGGAGTGATCTCCGGCGGGTGGTGAGGGCGTGCGAAAGACGCGCCCTGGCGGTCGCGGTGCGGGTGGGATGACGGCGAAAGGTGCACGCCGCTGGAAGCAGAGGTCCGGGGGCTGGACACGCGAAACGGGGAGCCGTACGGCTCCCCGTTGTCGTTCGCCGGGACTGGCCTACTCCTCGTCGTCCGGGGTGTCGAGAGGCAGGGGTGCCTGGCCGTTGCCGGAGACCTGTCCGTTCGGGGACGGCTCTTCGACAGCGGTCTGCCGCCGGGACCGGCGCGGCTCGTCACGCATGGTGAAGGCGGCGATGCTGGCGACCTGGTCTTCGGGACCAACATCCATGACCTTGACGCCCTGGGTGTTGCGCCCGAGCTGGCTGATGCGGTCGAGACCGGTGCGCATAACGATGCCGTCGCGGGTGACGAGCATGAGTTCCTGGCCTTGCTTGATGACGCGGCAGGCGGCCACGTTCCCTGTCTTCTCGGTGATGTTGAGCGTCTTGACGCCCATGCCGCCGCGGCCCTGAACGGGGTATTCGCTGAGGTTGGTGCGCTTGCCGTAGCCGCGTTCGGAGATGATGAGGAGCTGATCGCCATCGTCGGCGGTTTCGACGCCCACGACGTAGCCGTTGTCGGGGAGCTTGATGCCGCGGACACCGCCGCTGGTGCGGCTGGCATCGCGCAGGTCATCGATCTTGAAGCGGATGGCCTGGCCTTCGCTGGACACCAGGATGACGTGAGTGTCGTTGCTGGCCATGCGGGCAGCGATGAGCTGGTCGCCCTCGTCGAGGCGCATGGCGATCTTGCCGTTGCGGCGAACCTCTTCGAACTCGGCGAGGCGGGTCTTCTTGATCTGCCCCTGCCGGGTGGTGAGGAGGATGAAGTCGCGGTCGTAGGAGCGAACGGGCAGTATGGCGGTCACGCGTTCGCCCGGCTCCATCTCGATGAGGTTGACGATTGGGAGGCCCTTGGCCTGCTTCTTGGTATCGGGTACGTCGTAGGCGCGCAGGTGGTACACGCGGCCGCGATCGGTGAAGAAGAGCAGGTTGTCGTGAGTGTCGCAGACAACCAGCTTCATCACCGCGTCTTCTTCGCGGATCTGCGCACCGCGCGCGCCCTTGCCGCCACGGCGCTGGGCGCGGAACTCCTCGAGCGGCATCCGCTTTATGTAATTACGGATGCTCAGTGTGAGAACGCTCTCCTGGTGAGGGATGAGGTCCTCTTCGCGGAAGTCCTCGGGGTCGGACTCGATGATCTCGGTGCGGCGCGGGTCGCCGTACTTTTCCTTGAGCTGCTGCAGGTCGTCGCGAATCAGGAAGTCGATCTTCCGGGGGTTCGCGAGCAG
>CAZWBW010000170.1:0-1926 GCA_964632355.1 uncultured Anaerolineaceae bacterium
GCCCACGAACAGGGTTGCCACCGCGGAGGCCACCACAAGGAGAAATCGCCTCATGTCCACTCACTCTTGAGGTTTCTCATCCCTGGAGGATGCACACGTATGTTATATCGGTAAGGCAAATGGATTCGATAGCCCGCGGAAGTGGTTCTTCGCTGGGCGCGCCGAGATTAAGCGCCGCTTGTGTCGCGACACAAGGAGCGGGCACCCGTCACGGGTGCCCGCCTCCGGACTCGGTACTCAGGACTGGGGACTTGTCAGGCGTCGAAATACAGGTGGAACTCGTGGGGATGAGGGCGGATGCGCACCTCATCGACTTCGTTCTCGTACTTCCACTCGATCCACGTTTGAAGCAGGTCCTCCGTGAACACGCCGCCCTTCAGCAGGAAGTCGTGATCCTCTTCGAGCGCCTTCAGCGACTCGTCGAGCGACTTGCCAACCGTCGGGATGTTCGCCAGCTCTTCGGGGCTGAGGTCGAACAGGTTCGTGCGGTCGAGCGGTGGGCCGGGATCGATTTCGTTTTCGATGCCATCGAGGCCGGCCATCAGGATCGCAGCGAAGGCGAGGTATGGGTTCGCCGTGGCATCCGGCGGGCGGAACTCGACGCGCTTTTGGCGCGGGTCGGGGCTCACGAGCGGGATGCGGCAGGCGGCCGAGCGGTTCCGGGCGCTATAGACGAGGTTCACCGGCGCTTCGTACCCGGGCACGAGCCGCTTGTAGCTGTTGGTGGTGGGTGCGCAGATCGCCATGAGCGCCCGGCCGTGCTTGATGAGGCCGCCGATGTAGTACCGGCAGAGCTTCGAGGTCATCGCGTAGCCGGTTTCGTCCCAGAACAGGTTCTGGCCGTTCTGCCAGATGCTGAGGTGGGTGTGCATGCCGGAGCCGTTGTCCTGGAAGATCGGCTTCGGCATAAACGTCGCGACCTTGCCGTGCTTCTTGGCAACGTTCTTGACGATGTACTTGTAGAGCATCGCCTTGTCGGCCATGTTCCGCAGGGTGTCGAAGCGCATGTCGATTTCGCCCTGGCCGGCGGTCGCGACTTCGTGGTGGTGGAGCTCGACGCGGATGCCGCAGCGCTCCATGGTCTCCACCATCTCGTTGCGGATGTCGGTGAGCGTGTCGTGCGGCGAAACCGGGAAGTAGCCCTCCTTATAGCGGAGCCGGTACCCCAGGTTGTGCTCGCCATTCATCTTCGCGGGCGCGTCGGTGTTCCAGATGCCCTCGTCGGAATCGACGCTGTAGAAGGCGGTGTTCTGGGCGGAGCGGAAGCGCACTTCATCGAAGATGAAGAACTCGAGCTCGGGGCCGACGTAAACGGTGTCGCCGATGCCGGACTTCCGGAGGTACTCCTCGGCCTTGGTGGCCACGTGGCGCGGGTCGCGGCTGTACGGCTCGCGCGTCACCGGGTCTTCGACGTTGCAGATGACGGAGAGCGTCGGGGTCTGGATGTGGGGGTCGATGATGGCGGTCTCCGGGTCCGGCACAAGCAGCATGTCGGACTCTTCGATGCGCTGGAAGCCGCGGATGCTCGATCCGTCGAAGCCGAACCCGCGGCGCCACGGGGAGGATTCGTAGTCCGTCCAGTCGTTCAGTTCATGAATCGGGCGGGTGAGGTGCTGCCAGAGTCCGAACAGGTCGACGAACTTGACATCGACGAAGCGGATTCCGTTGGCGGCACAGAAGTCTTTAATCTCCTCGGGCGTCACGCGGCTACTCCTTCGCGGTGGGTCAGTCGTGGTTTGTGCCGTGCGGTGTGGCACGGCGGTACTGCGCCGCTGGGGCGCTCCCCGATGCTATGGAGCGGCCATTTCGCGCCGATTTCGCCAACGTTACGAACAGATTTCGCGCCCGGGTGCAGGTAGCGGCGCGGCTCATGGCCACCGGGCCCAAATGAGCCAGCGCGCTGGCACTTCGCCGGGACCGTCTCCA
>CAZWBW010000171.1:0-1901 GCA_964632355.1 uncultured Anaerolineaceae bacterium
ATGGGCGTATTCCTCAGGGCGCGCACTTGGCCGAAGTCCCGGGCGCGGGTGGGAGCAGGGTGCGAACACAACGTTCGAGGTGGTCGCGCGTTTCCGGGGCCGCGATGACGTCCTCGAACTGGGGGCCGAACGAGATCATCCGGTCGAGCAGGAACCCCTGCAGGAACGTGATGATGGTTTCCGCGATTTCGTCCGCTTCGTCCGGGAAGTGCTCCTGGAGGGCAGGTAGAAACCGCTCGCGAAACCGCTTCTCGAGCCCACCGCCAAACACCAGCGTGTCGGGGTCTTTGTAGAACCATCCCTGGACAGCGATAAGGCGAACGAGATCCCAGTGGCCATCGAACGAGTAGAAGAGTTCGATGACGCCGGCGGCGAACGCCTCGGGGTCCCACTCTGCCGGGAGTGGCACCGACGGGAGGTCGGGTGGGACGAGGATCGCGTCGAGGATTTCCCGCTTAGAACGGAAATGGTAGAGGATTGCGGCGTCGGTGAGCCCGCAGCGGTCGGCGATCTGCTTCAGTGTGGTGCGGTGGTAGCCGTCGCGTCCGAATAGTTCACGCGCGGCCGCGAGGATGCGGTCGGCACTATCGGACCGTGGTTGCAGGGGGCCTGCAGGCTGTGCCACGGGCAGGAAGTATACGCGACGTTCACTAAGTAATCCGAGGCTCGATTACCCTGCGGCAGCCGTCGCGGAACCCTCACCACTGTCAGATTTGCTCGACTCCCCGGAAGCGCCGGAGTCGGACGAATCGTTGTCGGCGATGGCGGTGTCGGCCTTGCGGCTATCGGTGATGTACCAGCCGGAACCCTTGAAGACGACGCGGGGTGCGTGAAGGACGCGCTTGGCGATGCCGTTACCGCACTTTTCGCAGGTGTGGGTGGACTCGGCTGAGAAGCTTTGCTGGAGTTCGTAAACGGCGTCGCAGGCCTGGCACTGATATTCGTAGGTTGGCATTCGAGGACCTCAAACGTCTGACGACTGAAATTCAATAGTCAGGGCGTTAGCACTCGACTGTCAAGAGTGCTAACGCCCTGGGCTTCGTGGCAGGCACGGATTAGATGAGCCCGAAGGCCTCCATGGCTTCGGCGACACGAATGAAGCCCGCGATATTGGCACCAAGCACGTAGTTGCCGGGTGCTCCGTACTCCTGGGCCGTTTCGTAGCAGGTGCGGTGGATGTCACGCATGATCTGCGCGAGCCGCTCCTCGGTGTACTCGAACGTCCAGGAATCGCGGCTGGCGTTCTGCTGCATCTCGAGCGCAGACGTCGCGACGCCGCCGGCGTTCGCCGCCTTACCCACACCGAACGAGACACCGGCATCGAGGAAGATGCGAACACCGTCGGGGGTGGTTGGCATGTTCGCGCCTTCGCCAACCGCGATGCAGCCATTCTTGACGAGCTTGGCGGCGTCGCGGCCGTTGAGCTCGTTCTGGGTGGCGGAGGGCATCGCGATCTGGCACGGGATCTCCCAGACGTTGCCGTTGGGGACGAAGCGGGCAGCGCTGCCACGCCGCTCGGCGTAGTCCTTAATGCGCTTGCGCTCGACTTCCTTGACTTCCTTCAGGAGCGCGAGGTCGATGCCCTGCTCGTCGTACACGTAACCGTCGGAGTCGGAACAGGCGACGACCTTCGCCCCGAGCTGCTGGAGCTTTTCGATCGTATAGATCGCGACGTTGCCCGAACCGGAGACCACGCAGGTTTTGCCTTCGAGCGTCTCGCCACGGACCTTCAGCATCTCGTTCACGAAGTAAACGGCGCCGTACCCCGTCGCTTCCTTGCGAACGAGCGACCCGCCCCAGCCGAGGCCCTTCCCGGTGAGCACGCCGGACTCATAGTTGTTGGTAATCCGCTTGTACTGCCCGAAAAGCCAGCCGATCTCGCGCGTGCCGACGCCGATGTC
>CAZWBW010000172.1:0-1840 GCA_964632355.1 uncultured Anaerolineaceae bacterium
CTGGGGTTCTGGTCGGCACACGGCTTTCGGAGAAGCTCGGTGCCGCGCCGGGCGACCCCCGCGTCTGGCTGGCCGACGCGCGCGGTCCCGTGGCCCGCCTGACGCTGCACGACACCTTGCGGCCGGAAGCGGCGGAAGTCGGCCGCACGCTCGCCGGGCGCGGGCTTCGCCTGCACCTGCTGTCGGGCGACGACCCCGCAAAGGTCGCGCAGGTGGCGCAACTGCTCGGCATTGGCGAGCATCGCGGCGGCGCACATCCTGATGACAAGCTCGACTACGTGAAGGGCCTGCAGCAGGCAGGTCGCAAGGTGATGATGATCGGTGACGGCATCAACGATGCCCCGGTGCTGGCCGCAGCCGACGTTTCGGTGGCCGTCGGCGAAGCCACTTCGCTCGCGCGCACCGCCGCAGGCGTGGTCCTCCTCGGTCGCCGGCTCGACGACCTGTGCGCGCTTCACGACCTGGCCGGCGCCACGCGCCGGATCGTCAAGCAGAATCTCGGGTGGGCCATGTTGTACAACACGCTCGCGATTCCCACCGCAGCGGTGGGGCTGGTGCCGCCCGCGGTGGCCGCAATCGGCATGTCGGCAAGCTCGCTGCTGGTGGCGCTCAACGCACTGCGGCTGCTGCCGCGCTTGCGTGAATCCGGAGGATCCCGCTGATGGAAGCCCTTTATCTGCTGATCCCGCTCAGCGTCGTCGCCGTCTTCGGCGCCGCCTGGGTGTTCCTGAGAATGTCCGACCAGGGTCAGTTCGAAGACATGGACGGCCCGGACCTCCGCAGGCGTCTGTAGCTTGACAATTCGCTCCCGCGCCCACGCGACGGAGTTGGCGTGCAGGCCTGCGACGAGCTCGGCGAGCACCGGCGAGGCGCCCGCGGCCGTGGGCGCGGAGGCCCCTCGCGTGCGCGCCGGGCCTGGATCCCCCTTACGGCTGCCGTAGACCACGCCGCTCGCGCTCGTCACTCTCTTCAGAGCCTGCTGCCGCTCGTAGGCCTCGGGGTTCAGCTTCCTTCGACCGTACGCGGTGTGCTCTCTGGCCATTCGTCATGCTCCTTTCGGGAAGGGGACGCGCTGCAGGAAGGAGCGCGCCTTCGCGAACACGTAACGCCACAACGACCCGCCCTCCGCCTCGACGAAGTCCGCGAGCACCTGCGCCCGCCGATGGTTGCCCTCATCGAGCGAGATCGCTCGCCGGAACTCCGCGTCAGCCTCTGCCGGGCGGATGCGCCAGTTGTAGTCCCGCAGCCGGAAATCCGCGACGATCCAGCCGACCGTGACGACGGCGCCGTCGGGCGTCGCTTCGCCCAGCCGGTAGATCTGGATCGGCCGAAAGCCCTGGGCGAAGAACTGCAGCAGCTCGAACTCGCGGCCCATCTCGTGACTCACGCCCTTCATGGGGTCGAGGATGCGCAACTGGCGATGGAGCCGCTCCTGCGCGGCCGGGTTCGGCCCGCGAATCCCGAGGAGCCAGACGTTATCCTCGAGGTGCACCAGGTCGGCTTGCGGATCGATCTCGCGCAGCGCGGCGAGCGTCTCCGGCGGTGCCGTCAGTGTTCCGAGTTGCGTCGTCACGTGTTGTCCCTTCTGTCACGAGTGGGGCCTGGCCCCGCGGTGCAGGGCCAGGCGTTTCGCGGCGCGGCTTATCCGCCGCCGCCGCTGTCGGACCAGTTCTCCAGCCTCCAGCACCGCTGCGGGCTCTTGATCGCGAGCTCCGCGTGCATCGAGCCGTAGGCGTAGAACGCATCCTTGCGGCCGGTGTTGTCCACGACCTGCTTCCAGATCGATCCGGTCGTGTCGTCCCACTCCCACTCGTGCAAGACGAACTTCCGGAACTGGTCC
>CAZWBW010000173.1:0-1570 GCA_964632355.1 uncultured Anaerolineaceae bacterium
CCCTTACGACGGCACTTCCATCGGCGAAATCGAGCCGCGCACGTTCAGCTTCAACAGCCCCCACGGCGCTTGCCCAACCTGCACCGGCCTTGGCGTCCAGATGCAGATCGACCCACAACTCGTCATTCCCGACAAATCGAAGTCCCTCCGTGAGGGCGCGATCGAGCCGTGGGCCCGCCACCAGGCCGTTGCCGGCTGGTACATGCGCATGCTCGAAGCTGCCGCCGAGGCGCTCGGCTTCAGCATCGACCGGCCCGTCAGCGAACTCACCGAGGAGCAGTTGAACGCTGTCCTCTACGGCACCGGCGAGAAGAAGCTCCGCCTGCGCTTCACGAACCAGTACGGCCGCACCTCCGAGTACGAATCCAAGTTCGAAGGTGTCGTCACCAACCTCCAGCGCCGCTACCGCGAGACCGACTCCGACTACGTCCGCCAGGACATCGAGCGCTACATGGCCACCATCCCCTGCGTAACCTGCAAGGGGAAGCGCCTTCGCCCCGAAGCCCTCTCGGTCCTGATCGACGGCCAGTCCATCGCCGATGTCACCAACCTGAGCATCGTGAAGGCGCTCGAATGGGCCGACCGTCTCTCTGGCCCCGAGACGCCGCTAAACGCGCGCGAGCAGGCCATCGCCCGCCAGATCCTCAAGGAGATCCGGGCCCGCCTGCAGTTCCTCGTCGACGTTGGCCTCGACTACCTCACGCTCGACCGCGTTTCCGGCACGCTCTCCGGCGGCGAATCCCAGCGCATCCGGCTCGCCACCCAGATCGGCTCGGCGCTCATGGGTGTGCTCTACATCTGTGACGAACCCTCGATCGGCCTGCACCCTGTCGACGGCGACCGCCTGATCCGCACGCTCGAACGCCTCCGCGACCTCGGCAACACCGTGCTCATCGTCGAACACGACGAAGCGATGATGCGCGCCGCGGACTGGATCATCGATATGGGGCCGGGCGCCGGCGTCCACGGCGGCCGCGTCGTCGCCGAAGGCGACATCGAAGCCATCATGGCCTCCGAGGAGAGCATCACCGGCGCCTACCTGTCCGGCCGCCGCGAAATCCCCGTGCCCCGGGAGCGCCGCGCCGGCAACGGTAAGAAGCTCGTCATCCGCGGCGCCCGCGAGAACAACCTCAAGAACATCGACGTCGAGATCCCCCTCGGCAAGCTCATCGCCGTGACCGGCGTGTCGGGCTCCGGCAAGTCCTCGCTCATCACCGAGATCCTCGTCAAAAAAGCCACCAACGTGCTGCATGGCGCTCGCCACCGCCCGGGTGCGCACGACGCGATCGAAGGCTTCGAACACCTCGACAAAGTCATCGATATCGACCAGAGCCCCATCGGGCGCACGCCGCGGTCGAACCCGGCCACATACACCGGCGTGTTCACGCTTATTCGCGAACTCTTCGCTTCCGTACCCGAAGCGAAGGCCCGCGGCTACAAGCCCGGCCGCTTCAGCTTCAACGTGAAGGGCGGGCGGTGCGAAGAATGCGCTGGCGACGGCTACAAGGTCGTCGAGATGCAGTTCCTCCCCGACGTCACCGTCCCGTGTGAGGTCTGCCACGGCCAGCGG